>JBOGEV010000054.1:0-20886 GCA_050742015.1 Acidimicrobiia bacterium | reverse complement strand
AGCTCAATCAGGTCAGAGCAGCGGACTCATAATCCGTTGGTTGCAGGTTCAAGTCCTGCCGGGCCCACTCGGAGCAGAGAGTCCTAACAGGTCGAGATGGATTCGTCGTCGTTGAAACGGGGCGTGGGCCCACTCGATCAGCCGGGGATGAGCGGCGAGTCGGGCTCCACCAAAGGGACGTGATCTCGGCCCTTGTATTTTCGATGGTCGACCTGGTGTCCGGCGGCGCAGAGACTCTCGACATGGGCGTCCTGGACATCCGTCGTGATCAGGCCGGCACTTATCAGAGTCACGGGAGGAAAAGGGGGAAGCGGCCTCACGAGCACGTAGGGCCCGATGCCGAGCGCCGTCACTTCCAGCCGAAGCGGACCCAGCGGGGTACTCGTGAGGTCTGCGTCGAGCTCCGTCCCTCGCTGTCCGGGGGCTTCGATGTCTCTGGCGAATGCCCGGGATTTTCATCTACTGGTGAAAGGGTTGGCACACGTGGCACCCCGAGTACATTGCCCTTCCCGTGACCGCAGCCGTCTCAGTGACAGCGATCAACATTTTTCCAATCAAGTCCTGTCGTGGCGTCTCGCTCCACAGTGCCGATGTGACCGGTATCGGCCTGGCCGAGGATCGACGCTGGCAGGTCTTAGGTACCGAGGAAAGGCGGGGCGTGACCCAGCGGAAGCACCGTTCCCTTGCACTGGTCCAGCCGGAACTCCTCGACGGAGGCGGTCTCCGGATCTCAACGCCGGGAATGCCGACAATCCAAGTCGAGCATCCTTCGGGAGCGATCATCGACGTCGACTCCCACTTTCGTGTCCCTGTGCCGGCCCGCGATGCCGGCGACCGTGCCGCAGCATGGTTCAGCGAGTTCATCGGCGCGCCATTGCGCCTGGTTCGAATGGAGGGTGACGTCGGCTGGCGGCTGCCCTCCGAACTGGACGTGTTCGGCCAGGGGGCTGGGTTCACCGATGCCGCGCCGGTCCTGGTGGCCAGTCAGGAATCACTCGAGTGGCTGGTCGGTCGCGCCTCGGAGGGATTCGGGATGAGCCGTTTTCGGCCCAACCTCGTTGTCGCCGGCGCCGCCCCTTGGGCGGAGGACAAATGGGACCGGTTCGAGATCGGTGAAGCACACCTACACGCCGTCGTCCCTTGGCCGCGTTGTGCCATCCCCCAGGTCGATCAGGAGACGGCGAAGAGACGCAAGGAGCCGGCGAAGGTCCTCAAGAAGTATCGCTGGTGCGCTTCGGCGTCAACTGTGCCCGGCGATTTTCGCGGCATCATCGAAGGCAACGCGTTGTTCGGCGTGGCCTGCACCATCGGCCCGGTGGGCTCGACCGTATCTGTCGGTGATCAGGTGTTGGTCATCTCCGAGCGCGAGCCCGTGCTCCAGATGGCTTGAATCGGGTTTCCGGTTTAGCCCTCCGGCCGAGGTGGTAGAGGCCGCGCTATAGCCGGGGTGCACCATCCGAACTGCCGCCTAGCACCCGTTCGCCACCAGGGATCCCAATGCTCACGGTTCTGCTTGTGATCGCGTTCAGCTTTCTCACCGGCCTCATGTTCCTCCACGCGTCGATCACGCTGGCCTGGATGCTCTACACCTGGCGCTCGCCAGATGCCGAACGCGGTGTCGGCTTTCAGTTCCTGAGACGCAGTCCCAAAACCTCCTTCAGCCTGTTGGTGCCCGCCCGCCACGAAGAATCGGTCCTCGGTGAGACGCTGTATCGAATCGCCGCCTCGGATTACCCAGACTTCGAGGTCCTGGTGATCGTCGGTCACGACGACGACGGCACACGACGGGTCGCCGAGGAGTCCGCTGACCGGCATCCGGGTCTGATCCGTGTTGTGGTCGACGACTCCTGGCCCAAGAACAAACCGAAAGCCCTCAACACCGCACTATTCGAGGCCCGAGGCGACGTGGTCGGTGTCTTCGACGCCGAGGATGAAGTTCATCCCTGGCTGTTGCGGGCAGTCGATCATCAGTTTCGGGTCAGCAAGGCCGAAGTGGTCCAGGCCGGGGTCCAACTCGTGGACTTCTGGTCCTCCTGGTACTCGGTCCGCAACGTGCTCGAGTACTTCTTCTGGTTCAAGAGTCGGCTCCATCTCCATGCCCGGGAGAGGTTCATCCCGTTAGGTGGCAACACGGTGTTCATCAAGACCGACTGGATGTGGAAGGTAGGGGGCTGGGACCCCGAGTCACTGACCGAGGACTGCGACCTCGGTGTCCGGCTCAGCATCGCCGGCGCCCGATTCTCCGTGGCCTACGACCCCGAGTTCCTGACCAGGGAGGAGACTCCACCCACCTTTCGCGGCTGGCTGAGGCAGCGCACCCGTTGGAACCAGGGATTTCTCCAAGTGTTGCGGAAGGGCGACTGGAAGGATCTCCCGGACAGTCGGCGGAGGATCTTCGCCTGGTACACCCTGGCCATGCCGTTCGTTCAGGCGGCGGTGGGACTGTTGATCCCGATCGCGGTCATCACCATGCTGGTCGGATCATTCCCGATATGGCTGGCGATGTTCACGCTGCTCCCGGCGATCCCCACTGTGGCCACGATGGTCGTCGAGACGGTGGCTCTCGGCGACCTGGCCCGCAGCATGGGACGGCCCGCACGATCACGTGACTATTTCCGGCTGATCCTTGGCTCCTTCGCCTATCAGGTGGCACTAGCCGTGGCCGCCGGGCGGGCCGTGTGGCGGGAGATGGTGGGTGAGAAGTCGTGGGAGAAGACCGATCATGTCGGCAGTCATCGTCGACCAGTAGAGGAAGTCGATCCAAAGCCTGCTCGTGTCGGCTGACACAAGGATTCGCCCGCTGTCAGGCAATGAGCTGGCCCAAGAGACATCTGTCGAGAGAAAGACCTTCCGGGACTGGGTGGGGCGAAACGCCGTCGAGTTGGCGATCGTTTTCGCCGTGGTCCTCTTCCTCGGATACGTCCATGCCACCGGGATGAGCGCATATCCGGCCCGATTCGACGACGAAGGGGCATATATGTCCCAGGCCTGGGCGGTGCTCACCCGTTTCGACCTGGCTCATTACACCTACTGGTACGACCACCCCCCTCTGGGCTGGATCCTGATCGCGATCTACTCGTTGTTCACCGGCGCCCTGGAGCGGGCCTCGTTCGGGGTGGCCGCCGGCCGGGAAGCGATGCTGCTGTTCCATCTGGCCAGCACGGCGCTTCTCTTTGTTCTCGCACGGCGACTGGGGATGAAGATCCTCTTCGCGGTCCTGGTCGTCCTCATCTTCGGGCTGTCACCCCTCGGGATCTTCTATCACCGGATGGTCCTGCTCGACAACGTCGCATTGCCGTTGCTCCTGGCCAGTTTTGTCCTGCTCCTCTCGCCCCGGAAGAGGCTGAGTGCCCACGTTGCGGCGGCTCTGTGCTTCGCCCTCGCCGTGCTGGTCAGAGAGACCTTTCTGCTGTTCCTGCCTGCCGCCATCTATCTCTACCGGAAACGCACCGATCCACGGACCCGGAGGTATTCGCTCGCCCTGACCGTCACCACATTTCTCGGGATGCTCTCCCTGTACCCGCTGTTCGCCCTGCTCCGCGGCGAGCTCGTCCCCAGCGAGGACCGGGTCAGCCTGTTCGAGTCCATCGGCTGGCAGCTCTTCGGGAGGGAGGGCTCGGGCAGTGTGTTCGACAGGTCGAGCCCGGCTGCCCATGTAGTGGCCGGTTGGGTTCAGCTCGATCCCTGGATCTTGGTCCTCGGCCTCATCGCGGTCGTGGTCACGTTGGTGATCCCGCGTTTTCGCTGGATCGGAATCACGGGCGTCCTGCTTGCGCTCATGCTGACCCGGCCCGGGTACCTCCCCGTCATGTACGTGGTGAGCGCCATTCCCTTCCTCGCCCTCGCAGTGGGTGGTGTGCTCGACGAAGGTTGGAAGCACGCCTCCGCAACCGATCGTGTCGCCACGACGGGCCTGATGGTCTGGGTGCGCAGAGTGGTGATGGCGGGAGCAGTCGTCGCGCTGATAGGCGGTATGTGGATCGCCTATCGGCCCGGGGTCGCCAATGCCATGAGTGCGGACGCCGATGCCCAGTTTCGTGGGGCTCAAGCCTGGCTGGAGGAGAATCTCGAGCCGGACGACATCGTGCTCCTCGACAGCGCCCTGTGGCTGGATGTGGTTCGGCAGGGTCACCCGCCCGAGAACACGGTTTGGTACTACAAGCTGGACACCGATCCCGCCGTTGAGCTCCCAGGAGACTGGCGTGCGGTCGACTACGTCGTCACCACCGAGGTGATCCGGACCACCACCTACGAGTTGCCCAATGTCGAAGCCGTGATCGAGAACTCGGAGGTCGTTGCGGTCTTCGGCGAGGGACCCGGACAGGTCGAGATCAAGGCCCTGAGGGCGCCATGAGTGTCCTCGGCGGATTGAAAAGCGCTCTGGCCCGGGCCGGGCGACGTGAATTGGTCCGCTTCGCAGTTGTCGGTGCGTCCGGGGTGCTGGTCAACAACCTCGCCCTATATCTGCTCCACGGCGTCGCCGGCTGGCCACTGATCGTTGCCTCCCCACTCGCCGTGGAGACCGCCATCGTCAGCAACTTCCTGGGAAACGATCGGTGGACGTTCGCCGATCGGAGCAAACGTCCCCTTCGGTTCCTCACCTTCAACCTGGTCTCCATTGGAGGGCTCGTGGTCAACACCCTGGTGCTGAACGCCCTCGTGGCCACCACGGGGCTCCACTATCTCCTGGCCAATCTCGCCGGGATCGGGGCAGCCCTCGCCTGGAACTTCTCGGCCAATGCCCGATGGACCTGGCGCTCGAGGGAGCGCGACATCGAGCAGATGCATCGCCTCGGGGTCGAAGCCCACGAAGACATGAAGGGAGAGATCGTGGCGACTGATCTGGTCGTGGTGCCCACCTACAACGAGGCTGCCAACATCGAGCGACTGGTCGAGTCGGTCTTGGCCCAGGGCCCGTATTCGGTGTTGATCGTCGATGACGGGTCACCCGACGGCACCGGTCAGATCGCAGACCGTCTCTCCCGGCGTCATGCCGGGTCCGTAGGTGTGGTCCATCGCAAGGTCAAGTCGGGTCTGGGCGCTGCCTACCGGGCTGCGTTCGGGCATGCGCTGGCGACCGGCGCCGATCGCGTCTATCAGATGGATGCCGACTTCTCCCACGACCCGAGGCGGCTTCCAAAGATGAGACGGGCGATGCTAGAAGGCTCCGACCTGGTGATCGGCTCTCGCTACGCCGAAGGAGGAGGCGTGGTCGGATGGCCCTGGTGGCGCAAGGTCCTGAGCCGGGGAGGGTCGGTCTACGCGGGCGCCATCCTGGCCCTTCCCCATCGTGACCTGACCGGTGGCTTCAAGGGATGGCGGCGGGAGACACTGCAGGCGATACGACCCGAAACGACCCGCTCCAATGGATATGCCTTCCAGATCGAGACCACATATCGGGCGCACCGGGCGGGTGCCGGGATCGAGGAGATCCCCATCCGCTTTCGGGACCGAGAGCGGGGAGTTTCCAAGATGGGAGTGCCCATCATCCTGGAGGCAGTCAAGGTTGTGCCCGGGTTGCGTTTTCGTCGTCCGGAGGTGACCACCCTCCATCGGCGCCGCCAGCTCCGTACCAGAGGCCCGTGAGTTCGCCGATCGCAGTCCATAATTGACCGGTGTCCTCGTCCACTCAGTGGTGGCGTCATGCGGTCGTCTACCAGGTCTATCTCCGCTCATTCGCCGATGGCGACGGTGACGGCACCGGCGACATCGCCGGTCTTCGCTCCCGTCTCACCTACCTTCACTCCCTGGGGGTCGACGCCATCTGGATCAACCCGTGGTACGAGTCCCCGCTCAACGACGGCGGCTACGACGTCGCCGACTACCGGCGGATCGACCCCAGATTCGGTTCGCTCCACGACGCGACCGCGCTGATCGAAGAGGCGAGTCGGATTGGCCTCCGGGTGTTGCTCGACCTGGTCCCCAACCACACGTCATCCGAGCACGAGTGGTTCCGGGACGCGCTCGCCTCCGCTCCGGGCAGTCCGGCCCGAGATCGCTATCACTTTCGACCAGGGGCGGGCGCCGGCGGTGACCTTCCGCCCAACAACTGGCGCAGCGTGTTCGGTGGGCCGGCCTGGACCCGGGTCAACGACGGCGAGTGGTACCTCCACCTCTTCGACTCGACCCAGCCGGATCTCAACTGGGCCAACCCCGAAGTTCGCGCCGAGTTCGTGGACATCATCAGGTTCTGGTTGGACCGTGGAGCCGCCGGTTTTCGTGTCGATGTTGCCAACGGATTGACCAAAGACCCTGAGTACCCGGACGTGCTCGGTGGGGACGGGGAGAGCCTGATCGTCGCCCATGAGGGGACCGATCACCCGTACTGGGATCGGGATCTGCTGCATGAGGTGGTCCGGGAATGGCGCAGTGTGGTCGATGACTATCCGGGGGCGGTGCTGGTGGCCGAGGCCTGGGTGTCGAGTTGGGATCGGCTTGCGCTCTATCTGCGACCCGATGAGTACCACCAGGCATTCGACTTCCTGTTCATGTTGTCGCCCTGGGAGCTGGGATCGGTGAGTAGGGCGATCGACACCGCCCTGGACGGGGCCGGTGCGGTGGGATCCGTCCCCACCTGGGTGCTCTCCAACCACGACGTGGTGCGTCACACCACCCGATTCGCCCTGCCGCAAGATTTCGATGCCAGGATCTGGCTGCTCGACGGGGATCGCGATCTCCTGGATCCCGAGCTCGGCCTTCTCCGAGCACGGGCGGCGATCCTGCTGATGCTGGCGTTGCCCGGATCGGCCTACCTCTACCAGGGTGAAGAGCTGGGATTGCCCGAGGTGCATGACCTCCCGCTCGGGGTGCTCGACGACCCGATCTGGGACCGTTCAGGACACACCGAGAAGGGACGGGACGGCTGTCGGGTTCCCATTCCGTGGACGGTCGAGGGTGTCTCGCTCGGTTTCGGAGAGGACGGGAGCTGGCTTCCCCAGCCGCCGGATTGGGGCGGGCTCTCGGTGGAAGCCGAGACGGATCGGCCCGGCTCCACGCTCGAGCACTACCGGGAGGCTCTTCGTCTCCGAGCGGCCCTGCTTGCCGGGGACGAGTCATTCGAGAGGGTTGCAGTCGACCCCGGTGCGCTGGCGTTTCGCCGGGGGAAAGAGGTGCTGGTCGTGGTCAACTTCGGGCCCGAACCCATCCCGATCCCCGCAGGAGAAGTCTTGCTCGCCAGTAGCGAATTAGTCGCTCGGAGGCTTCCCGCGGATTGCGCGGTGTGGATTCGTCTGACTGAGTGAAGTCGGGCCCGAACGTGATGCAGGGCGTCATGGATGCGTGACGCCCTGCATTAGGTATCACGTTGATAACCTCGGGTGCATGATCGATTTCAGGCAGCACGTTGGCGGAGAATGGGTGGAGGCTCGCAGTGGGGGAGTTTGGGACCTGGTCAACCCGGCCACCGAGGAGGTGCTCGAGCAGCTCCCGTTCGGTGACGGAGACGATGCCTACGCTGCCATCGACGCCGCTGCCGAGGCGTTCCCGGAGTGGTCGCATCTGACCGCATACCAGCGGGGCGCGATCCTGGAGCAAGCGGCGCAAGTCATCGAGGCCAACCTCGACGAGTTCGCCCGGATCACCACCGAGGAGTCAGGCAAGCCGCTGGCCCAGGCGAAAGCCGAGTGGCAGACCGCGCCCAACCAGTTCCGCTGGGCGTCCGGGGAGGCGCAGCGGCTGTACGGGCGCTGGATCCCCTCCCGGATGGCCAATCGCCGGATCGATGTCACCTATCAGCCACTGGGAGTGGTCGGAGTCATAACCGCCTGGAACTTTCCGGTGTACAACCAGACCAGGGCGATCTCCTCGGCCCTCGCCGCGGGTTGCACCGTTGTCAGCAGACCCTCCGAGTACACCCCCCGATCGGCCATGCTGGTCGCCCACGCCCTGGCCGAGGCAGGCCTTCCCCCTGGTGTCCTCAACGTGATAAACGGCGATCCCGAGCCGATGGGACAGGCCATGCTCGACGACAAGCGTCTCAAGAAGATCCAGTTCACGGGGTCGACCCGGGTGGGGAGGCTGTTGATGGACGGGGCCTCCAGGACGGTCACCCGTCTCTCCCTGGAGTTGGGGGGCAACGCCCCGGTCCTGGTGTTCCCCGACGCCGGCGACATCGCGGCCGTGGCGCGGAGCGCGATGAGAACCAAGGTCCGCAACAACGGCCAGGTCTGCATCGCCCCTCAGCGGTTCTATGTCCACGAGTCGGTGGTCGACGAATTCAGCGAGAGTGCGGTAGCCACCGCCGAGCAGCAGGTGGTGGGCAATGGACTCGACCCGGAGACGACAGTCGGACCGCTGATCAACGCCCGTCAACGGGACCGGGTCGTGGATCTGGTGTCATCGAGCGTCGACCAGGGGGCGCGGGTCCTCACCGGAGGAGATCGGCCGGAACAGCCCGGGTATTTCTATCAGCCGACGGTTCTGACCGATGTCAAGCCGGGAGTTCCGGTGCACGAGGAGGAGATCTTCGGGCCCGTCATGCCGGTGATCTCCTTCGACGACATCGACGACGCCATCGCGACAGCCAATGCCACCGACTACGGGCTGGCGGCGTATGTCTATACCCGCGACCTGGCCACCGCTTTCAAGGTCAGCGAGGAGCTCGAGTTCGGGATGATCGGGATCAACGACTGGCATCCGAGCACGCCTGAAGCTCCCTTCGGTGGGGTCAAGCAGTCCGGTCTGGGTCGGGAGTCGGGTGTGGAGGGTCTCCACGAGTACGTCGAGCCCAAGACCCGGTACTTCGGCAACCTGGGCTGAGGACATACCAGCCGGGCCGCGGCAACCAACCCGGTTAGCCACCGCAAGCTGGTACTCTGTCTCTTGCCGCACCGACCGGGAGGCCAGCGTTTTCGACGCTCCACGGTGATCCACGGCACTTTCTCATCCGGTTAGACCGCCTCTTCTGCCGATCTCGCGTCGACGTTCCCGTCGACATCGAGGAGATCGCCCACTAACCAGAGCCCCGGGACACGGGGCAGAGAGATTCAAGTGACCACCTTTGCTCAGCTCGGCCTGTCCGAGCCCCTCATCGCGACGCTCGATCGTCGTGACATCACCCGACCGTTTCCGATCCAGGAGATGACCATCCCCGACGCCCTCGCCGGGCGTGACGTGGCCGGTCGTGCTCCGACTGGCTCGGGCAAGACCCTTGCTTTCGGTTTGCCCGTACTGACCCGCCTCAACCGGGGCAAGAGCCGGAGGCCGCGGGGACTGATCTTGTCCCCGACCCGTGAGCTAGCCGACCAGATCCTGGCCGAGCTGCAACCGCTCGCCAAGGCTGTGGGGCGTTCGATCGCGGCTGTTTACGGAGGCGTCTCCTATGGCCCTCAGCGATCCCGCATCCAACAGGGAGTCGATCTGGTGGTCGCCTGTCCCGGGCGTCTCGAAGACCTGATGGCACAGGGTGTGGTGGATCTGCGCGACGTGGACATCGTCGTAGTCGACGAGGCCGATCGCATGGCGGACATGGGGTTTCTCCCCGCCGTCAAGCGAATCCTCGACATGACGGCGCGGGAGCGGCAGACCATCTTGTTCTCGGCGACCCTCGACGGGGACGTGAAGGTCCTCACCCAGCGTTACCAACGTGATCCGATCATGCATCACTCCGAAGTCCAGGAGGACGCCGCCAGCGACGCCGAGCATCACTTCTGGAAGGTGCACCGGGCCGACCGTGCGGCCCACGTCGCCGGCGTGGTCGCCGAGGCCAGCCCCTCGATCATCTTCACCCGGACCCGACACGGCGCCGACCGATTGGCCAAGCAGCTGGCCCGATCCGGCGTCAGCGCGGTCGCCCTGCATGGGGGGCGTTCCCAACCGCAGAGGAATCGAGCCCTGAAGGACTTCTCGTCGGGGCGGGTCCAAGCTCTGGTAGCGACCGATGTCGCCGCCCGCGGGATCCATGTCGAGGGCGTGGCCAGCGTCGTCCACTTCGACCCACCTGAGGACGAGAAGGCCTATGTGCACCGCTCGGGCCGCACCGCACGCGCCGGTGCCAGCGGGATCGTTGTCTCGTTGGTCGAGGAGGGACAGGTCAAGACAGCCCGACGACTCCAGCGTGCCCTCGGCATCGACTCACCGGTGGTCGATCGTCCCGCGCCGCGCAAGCCCGGCCATGAGCCGGCCGCCGCTCCCCGCCCGATCGAGCGTCGCTCGGAGCCAGCCGGGCCAGCCCGGCCCGGAGGCTCGATCTATGTGGGGAATCTCCCATTCAGCGTCACGGAGCAGGATCTGGAACGCATGTTCGGAAGGTACGGAAAGGTGCACTCGGCGACCGTCGTCACCCATCGCGATTCCCAGCGATCACGTGGCTTCGGGTTCGTCGAGATGCCCCACGCCACCGCCGATGCCGCCATCACCGGCCTCAACGGGGCGAACGTCGCCGGTCGTCAGTTGAAGGTCAGGGTCGCGCGAAGCCGGATTTGATCACATCTAACCTGGGGGTGTGATTCAGGAAACGGCGGTCAAGACGTGGAAGCTCGTCCTCATCGGCGTCGCCGCCGGCCTCCTCTCCGGGGGATTCGGGGTTGGAGGCGGCATCGTCCTCGTCCCACTCCTGTTGGCAGTTGGTCTCGCCAGGCATCGGGCCCATGCCACCTCACTGGCCAGCATCCTTCCCATCGCCGCCGCGGGGGCGATTGCATTCGCCATCTCGGGTGAGGTGAACCTGGGTCTCGGGGTCGCCGTCGGCATCGGGGGCGTCGTTGGCTCGATCGTGGGCGCCTCGCTCATGAACCGGCTCAGCACCAGGTCGCTGAGCATCTTCTTCGGCCTGGTGATCCTCGTTGCCGGGATCCGGATGATCTTCAGCACCGATCCGCTGCCTGGTGCGGCCGGATTCGATGACCTGACCTTGGTCGCGATCGCGTTCGGCATCGGTCTCGTGTCGGGTTTCTTCGCCGGCGTGGCCGGCATCGGTGGCGGCATCGTGATCGTGCCGGCGACCGTGCTCCTCCTCGGCTTCTCTCAGCACGAGGCTCAAGGGACGTCACTCCTGGCCATCATCCTCACCTCGATCGCTGCCACCATCATCAACCGCAAGAATCGGCGGGTGAACCTCAGGGACGCAGTCATGGTCGGGATCGGTGGGGTGGGCGGCTCGGTGCTCGCCTCACAAGTCGCCCTCGGGGTCGATGGGCAGGTCCTGTCGGCGTTGTTCGGCGGTCTCGCGGTCCTGATTGCCCTGCGCACCTTGTACCGGGCGTTCACCTCCGAAAGAGAAGCGACCGAAGCTGAAACCGCTTAGTGAGCGCCCTTCTCCTTGCCAGATGACGCCGATGACTCGGAGATACGCGCAGACTAGCTACGCGACGGACCACTAATCGATCGTCACCCCGCCGGTGCGGAGCTCATCGATTGCGCGTTGGCCGTCCCCTGGCTCGAGCTCGACCGGAGCGCTGGCGTGGACGATCACCGAGGTTTGGAACTCCCCGATCGCGTCGAGGGCGGTGGCCTTGACACAGACGTCGAGGGCCAGCCCGACCACAACCACGCGCTCCACGTCCCGCTCCTGCAGCATTCCGCGCAGGGGGGTGGGCGTCTCCTGGCCCGTCTCAGGGTCCCGCATGGTGAACCCGGAATAGCCGTCCTCGCCGTTGGCGCCCTTGCGCACAACCGGACCCGAGACTTCGAGCCCGGGGTGTAGTTCGGCTCCCCACGTGTCCTGCACGCAGTGGACCGGCCAGATGCCGCCGTCCTTGTCGAAATGCGGGGTCGACTCCGGGTGCCAGTCCTGGGTGTAGACGACGAAGGAGCCGGCAGAGAGAGCGCGCATCACCTCGATGTTTATCCGGGGGACAACGGAGTCGCCACCCTCGACGAAGAGGCTCCCCCGAGGGTCGGCGAAGTCGTTCTGGACGTCAACGACGATGAGGCCGGTGTTGATGTCGTAGGTGATCACGGCTGGGAGGCTACAAGAGGGCAATAGGCTTGAACGATGGGAATCTCGCGCGGCGCCCTCCTCACCGACCAGTACCAGCTGACGATGGCGCAGCTCTACTTCCGGCACGGGCTCCATGAGCGGGATGCCCGGTTCGAGCACTTCTTCCGCCGCTATCCCGACTATGGAGAGCACGAGGCGGGCTATGCCATCAACGCCGGTTGGGGTTGGCTGGGGCGTTGGGCTGATCGCTCCCGGTTCGGTGAAGATGAGAAGTCCGCCTTGCGGACGCACCGGGTCGAAGGGCACCGCCTCTTCTCCGACGACTTCATCGATTGGTTGGGCACGGTGAGCTGGGACGCCCTCCGTTACGAGGCAATCCCTGAGGGAAGGGTGGCCCACGCCAACATTCCTCTGACCGTCGTCGAAGGCCCTCTGGCCGTGGCGCAGATCCTGGAGACGCCACTACTGAACCATCTCAATTTCCACACCCTGATCGCGACCAAGGCCTCCCGCGTAGTGGAGGCGACGCGGGGTGGCGCCGTGCTCGAGTTCGGTCTGCGCCGGGCGGGGGACGAAGGCGGCATCGCCGCCTCCCGAGCCGCCCTGATCGGGGGGGCCAATGCATCGTCCAACGTCGGGATATCACATGAGATGGGGGTGCTCCCCCAGGGGACACATGCCCACTCGATGGTCCAGGTCTTCATGGCGCTGGGGGAAGGGGAGCTCGGGGCGTTTCGGGCCTATGCCGAGATGTACCCCGATGACTGCATCCTGCTCGTGGACACGATCGACACCTTGGAGTCCGGGATGCCGAATGCAATCACAGTCTTCGAAGAGCTGAGGAAGAAGGGCCACAATCCGGTTGGTGTCCGTCTCGACTCCGGGGACCTGGCCCACCTCGCGGTGCAGGCGTCACAGATGCTGGACAAGGCGGGCTTCGACGACGTGCAGATCGTCCTCTCCAGCAGTCTCGACGAACTGACCATCTTCTCGATCCTGACCCAGATCGCCGACGAAGCTCCTCGATACGGGGCTGATGCCGATCGGGTGATCGGGCGTCTTCTCTACGGGGTGGGGACAAAGATGGCCACCTCCGACGGCAAGCCTTATTTGGACGGGGTGTACAAACTGGTCGCCATCGCCGACGGCGACGGCTGGCAGCCGGCGATCAAGGTCTCCGACACAGCGGCCAAGATCGTGAATCCCGGCCGCAAGCGCATCCACCGTCTCTACGACCAACGAGGCCTGGCCACAGTCGATCTGATGTCGCTGGCCGACGAGACACTCGAGTTCCCACTGGAAGTGCGTCATCACCACGAGTACGGAGTGGTCCGGGTCCTCGATCAGGCGAAGGTGACCTCTCACGAGGGGCTCTTGGATCCGATGACTCTTGAGGCTCCCACCGATGATCCGGCCGTCGTCGCCGAGGGCCGTAAGAGGAGGGTGGCCGACCTGGAGCGGCTCGATCCCGGCGTCAAGCGCCTGGTCAACCCCCATGTGTACCACGTGTCGGTGACCAGGCGCCTGGCAGAGTTGAAAGCCCGCTTGATCGCCGAGACGGTCTAACCGGTCTCCTGCAGGGTTTCCGCCTCCTGCGGTTCGTCCACCTCCTGCTTGGGGAGGAAGACCGGGACCAGGACCGCAACACCGATGATCAACAACACGGCGGGCCAGAACCAGCCGCCGAGCGAAGTGATTGCGTCGATGACGTCGACCGGGGTCTGCGGTATCAGGAAGGCGAGCCCGAGCAGGGTGATCACCAGACCGGAGAAGAAAGAGATGGGGTCGAATCTGTGAGGTTTCATGATTTCGTTTCCTTTCGGTCTCAGCTCTCGACAGGAGGGGGAGGAGGCGGCGGCGGGGGGCTTTCGACCCGATAGATGTCGATGTTTCCCACGTCGACCATCGCGTCGAGGTTCACGGTCCCGAGTTGGCCGGGCTCGTCGAAGGAGAGGGTCGGGTTGCCCAGACCGGACGACTCCCGACCGAAGGCGCCCACCCGGCCGACATCGACCGTGGCCTCGCCCTCGACGCCGACACCTCGCGGAAGCTGGATCTCGATGTTCCCCGCGTCGACCTCGGCACTGAGATCGATCTCCTCGCCTTCCCAGGGAAGCTCGCTGAGATCGATCACCAGGTTGCCCACGTCCAGGGTGTAGCCGCTTTCCAGCTCATCGAAGGTATCAGGTGCGACAGTGCGATCGAAGTTCTCCGTGTTCCAGTCGTACTCGAAGACCGGGGAGAAGATCATCGTGGGCACCATGAAGACACCGAGCAAGATGAGCCAACGGGCACGTCCCAGGAATCCGCCGACTACGAGTCCGAGACCGAGGATGGTCACTGCCAGCGCCATGTAGTGACGGGGCTCCGGCTCGAGGGCGATGCCCGGGACGTTGTCCAGGATGGCGAGCACGCCGAGACTGACCAGCATCACCCCGATCGTGATCCGCCCCAGGAAGGAGTGGTCACGCGGTTTCGACGCCGCGGGAGGGAGTATGGGCGGAGTAGGGGTCGGGGTCGGCGGAGTCCCGCCACCCGCCGGGACGCTGCCCGACGGGGCGTCGGTCTCGGTGATGGCCGGGACCATGGTGTCGCTTGTTGTCATTTGTTGAACTCCCTCCTTGTCGTCAGGGGTGGGGTCAGTCTCGGGCTCTTTGACCAGGCGCGGGAGATCGCCCGTGTAGAGGAGCACCCCAACCACCAGCAGCCCGACCGCCCACACGATCCCTCCGGAGAGGAAGGTGAAGTTGTCGAGCAGGATCAGGATGGCGAGGAAGACCAGGCCGATCCCGATCCACGACCGCGAGGTCGATGCGCCCGAGAAGAAGTTCTCGGCGGGCGCCTTTGCTTCGTCCTCCGACCTGATCAAAAACCAGCCTGCGGCGTACAGGGCCAATCCGAGCCCACCACCGAACGTGAGAAGGACGAACAGCACCCGGATCAGCACTACGGGGATGTCGTACCGATTGGCCAAACCCTGAGCGACACCGGCGATCATCCGTCCCTGCCTGGGGCGGACCAACTCCCTCGTCACCGGAGGCATGGCCTCGGTAGTCGTGTTTTCTTGTTCCATGTTCCCGATTCGACAACGAAACGCATGAATCTTCAATCGGGGACGACCCTTACCCGACCCCGATCTTCTCGGGGATATCCCCGATTGAGGTTGGGACCCGGCGCCGCGATGATTTCAACGTGAGTCAGCTCTCGAACCTACGTTTTCGGCGTCGCGGCCGCGACCGCATGGTGGCCGGTGTGGCCGGGGGCCTCGCCGACACCCTCGGTGTCGGCGACACTTTCGTCCGGGCTGCCTTCGTCACTCTGAGCATGGTGTGGGGGCTCGGTGTGCTCGTCTACCTGGCGTTGTGGCTGGTGGAGCTGGACCGTGTGGAGGACACCCAGCCGGAGCCGGTGACGGCCCATCAAGCCGTGGGTCTCGCCCTCGCCTTTGCCGGCCTCATGCTCCTACTGAGTGTCGCCGGTTGGTGGCCCTCGAATGCTTTGGTGATCACCGTAGGTGCCCTCGCCTTCGGGACGGCCTCTCTGACCGATCGCAACATGCCGGGCCCGCTGGCTGCCTTGATCGACCCGACCGTCGAGCGCCCGGGACGGATTCGGATGCTGGTCGGGGTCGGTCTGCTCATCGGTGGTCTCGCCATGCTCTCGGCCAATGTGGTCGGGTCCCCGATCTTCGAGGTGGGGCCGGTCCTGCTGGCGGTCACCCTCACCGGGATCGGGATCCTGGTTGCCTTCGGGCCCTGGGTGGCCCGTCTCGCCCGTGATCTGAGCACCGAGCGACGGGAGCGGATTCGTCAGGAGGAGCGAGCGGAGATGGCAGCACATCTCCACGACTCGGTCCTCCAGACACTGGCATTGATCCAACGCAGCGACGATCCTGCCCGGATGTCGATCCTGGCCCGCCATCAGGAGTCGGAGTTGCGTGACTGGCTCTACGGGAATGCCCCACTCGATGGCTCCGACCTGCTCTCGACGGCCCTTCGCGACTCGGCGCGAAGGATCGAGGGCGACCATCAGGTCCCGATCGACGTCGTCGTGGTGGGAGACCACCCTCTGAACGAGACCACCAGGCCGCTGCTCGGCGCGGCGAGTGAGGCCATGGTCAATGCAGCCAAGCACTCCGGTGCAGACCGAGTCTCTCTCTACTTCGAGGCAGACGACGACGAGCTGGTGGTTTACGTCACAGATCAGGGAAAGGGCTTCATGACCGGGGACGTCGCCGGCGACAGGCGGGGGATCGCACAGTCGATCAAAGCCCGCGTGGAGCGGGCCGGGGGAGAGGCCGCCATCGACAGCGAGCCCGGTGAGGGCACCGAGGTCGTGCTCAGGATGCAGGTGACGACGTGACAGTGAAGGTCTACCTCGTCGACGACCATCGGCTGTTCCTGGCCGGGGTCAAGGCCGAGTTGTCCGAGGAGTTCACCATCGTGGGCTCGGCCTACGACGTGGACACCGCCATCGAGGAGGTCCGGGGTCTCAACCCCGACGTGGTGCTGATCGACGTCCACATGCCCGACGGGGGCGGGGTCGCCGTCGTCGAAGGTGTGGCCGACACCAATCCCGACGTGAAGTTCCTCGCCCTTTCCGTTTCCGACCAGGCCGAAGATGTCATTGCCATGATCCGGGGCGGGGCGCGTGGTTACGTGACCAAGACCATCGAACCTGCCGAGTTGGCCGACGCGGTGCGCAGGATCAATGCCGGTGATGCCGTCTTCTCGCCCCGGCTCGCCGGTTTCGTCCTGGACGCCTTCGCCGGGGCGATGCCCTCGGACGATGACCCTGAGCTAGACCAACTCACCTCCCGGGAGAAGGACGTCTTGCGTCTCATCGCCCGCGGCTTCGCTTACAAGCAAGTCGCCCGCAAGCTGAACATTTCGATCAAGACCGTCGAGACCCACGTCTCATCCGTGTTGCGCAAGCTCCAACTCTCCAACCGCCACGAGTTGGCTCGGTGGGCGAGTAAGAGAAGGATCGTGTGAGCTTCGTTCTCCCCCCGAATGGGGAGGACCGCAGGAGGCGGAGAAGGGGAACTCAGAACGCAGAAGGAAGTTCGGGGCTCTTGTGGAGGGTCCCGGACTTCCAGACATGGGTCACATTGGCGGGGTCGGCCAGGACCGAGATGTCGGTGCCGGGATCGCCTTCAACACAGATGACGTCGGCGTCGTAACCCTCCAGCAGCTGCCCGGACATAGGCGCCTGGGGGCCGAGGGTGTCAGGCCCGTTGGCCGTGGCCGTCTCGATCGCCTGGAGGGGTTTCATGCCGACGTCGACCATCAGCCCCAGTTCCTCGCCGTTTCGTCCCCACATCCCGGTCATCCAGATGTCGGTTCCGAGGGCGATTTTGACTCCCTTTTCCACCGCCAGGGCGATCGCCTCGGCATGGCGTTTGGATGCGACCTCGCCCTTCTTCCGGGCGTACTCGGGCATGCCCTTCTTCTGGCCCTCGGTCATCAGGTATTCGAGGATGAACCTGGTGGGGACCAGGATCGCCCCGGTCTCGGCCATGGCATCGGCAGCCTCGTCGTCGAGATAGGTGCCGTGCTCGATGGTCTGCACCCCGGCCTCGAGGGCGGCCATGATCCCCCGTTTCCCGTGGCAATGGGCACCGACCAGACGCTCCATGCGGGTCGCCTCGTCGACGATGGCTTCCAGCTCCGGCCGGGAGAACTGGGGCAGTTCGGGATCGTCCAACTCGCTCATCACGCCGCCGGAGGCATGCACCTTGATCACCTTGGCACCAACTCGCAGCATGCGACGCACCGCGGCCCGGCATTGGTCCGGGCCGTCGCAGAGTGCACTCTCCCCCCAGTGGCGGATGGTGAGTTTGGCGGCGTCGTCGAGTTCCATCCCGTGGGTATCACCGTGTCCGGCCGCCATCGAGAGCATCCCACCACTCCCATAGACGTTGGGGCCGACGACCTGACCCTCGTCGATCACTCGCCCCAGGAGCGCCCCGAGACCGCCCATCTCCCGCACCGAGGTGAAACCGGCCAGCAAGGCCCGATTGGCGTCGGCGGTCACTCTCATCGCGGCCATCTGAGGCCGGGTCGTGGTCAGCTCCTCGGAGAGCGCTGCGGTGTAGATCCCGATGAAGTGGCCGTGACACTCCCAGAGGCCGGGCATGACGGTGTCAGTGGTGACCGTGGTCTCCCCGTCGCTCGCCGCCGGGGCGCCCTCCCTCGAGCCGGCATAGGCGATCGCGCCGTCTTCGATGACGACGGCAGCGTCCTCGATCACATCTCCCCGGCCCGGGATCATACGTCGTGCCTCGATTCGGGTTCTCGCCATCAGGGGACCGGCTCGACCAGGGGACGGGACACGGCGCGGAGTCCTCCTAGGACGACGAGGCCGCCGAGGCGAACGAGGGGAGCGTCGGGATCGGTGACCGGATGGGTCAGATCTTCGAATCCTCCGGCAACGAGGGAGCCGTCGAAGGTCACCCTCCACCCGGGCGGCACCATGAGGCTGAGCCCGCCAAGACCGACCAGGACGTCGAGGTAGATCCCGGTGGGGGCCGGGGTGGCCCGCCTCAGATCGATCTGGGTCCCACCGAAGACGGTGGTGATTTTCCCCCCGAAGAACGGATCGGCCGCCGAGATGAGGTCGTCGCCTCCGAAGATCGTGACCATGTCGATTTCCTCGGTCTCCTCCGAGGCGTGGGAGCGGAGGAGGAGCTTGGCCACGACGGCTGCTCCGAGAAGCGCGACGATGACGAGGCGGATCAACCTGAAGATGAACCCGAGCACGTTTCTACCTTACGTGGCCAGCCGCTCACCGGCTTCGACGGTGAATCCCAGCCGATTCGCCGGCGGGGCCAGGGGGCATGACCATCGGTAGGAGTGGACGCACGACGGGTGGAAGGCGTAGTTGAAGTCGAGGATGATTTGCTCGCCATCATGACCGAGGTCGGCGCCTTTCACCGTATCCAGCAGGTAACGCCCGCCCCCGTAGGTGGAATCACCATTTCCGGCGTCCCGGAAGGGAAGGAAGATCCCTCCGCCGTAGGCGTCGAGCCAGAGCACCTCGAGTGAGCCCACATTCCCGACGACGTCGAACTCGACCGTGCCGATCTTGACGAACGAGGTGGCCCCTTCTCCGGAGTGGGCAAGCACGGTGGCCTCGTCTTCGACCGGGGCAAACCGGCCAGCCACCCGCCACCGCGGGTCGTGACTGAAGTAGGGGAGCCCGGTGAACGCGCTCCGATCTTCGATCGGGGACTGGGGGTGGGTGGCGAACAGGTGGTCCCGGTCGGCAACCCATTGTGACCATGGCCCCACGCCCTCGCCGCCTTCCCGTGCCCGCCGGTAGATGTCTTCGACCCGGCGGCGATAGTCCCAGAGATCGAGGGCATCGCTCATCGCCCGCAAACTAGGCAGCTCAGACAGTCATCGCAGCGGGCGGAAGGAGGTGCGGATGTCGTCCTCGAGCAGGTCCGGTGTTTCCAGAGCTGCGAAGTGGCGAAGCGGTCGGCCGACGCCGTGGGTGACACCATCGGCTTGTCACAGTTAGAGAGCGCTCAGACACTCATTGGACAGATGGCCTCGGCCGTTGCCCGACACGAGGTCGACCAACCGGGTTAATTGCCTTGACGTTTGCCCTCCGACCCGGCAATCTGGCTGCGTCGAGGAAACGAGGTACCAATGGTGAAGCAGCGGATCATGAATCCCACCGGAAAGGCAGCCCTATTCGGCGCGCCCGTTCTCGCTGCCGAAGGCACCGTGCCGAACACCATCCGGCGACCTCTCGTCACATGATGTGACATCCAGCAACTGTCTGTTGTGAGGCCGCCGGAGACCCCGGCGGTTTTTGTTTTCCCGCCTCCAACAGAACGAAGTCAAAGGACTCGACAGACATGAACGCACATCTATTACAACTCCAAGAACTCGGGCGATGTAGTCACGAAGGAAGCCACGAGCTGTTCTTCTCGGAGAAGCCCGCCGAGCTGGCCGAAGCCCAGCGCATTTGTGGTGTCTGCCCCGTCCGGGTGCAGTGCCTGGAAATCGCCCTACGTGATCGTCACGAGTGGGGGGTATGGGGTGGTGTCATCTTCTGGGATGGCCAGCCCTATCACAGGCGTCGGAGCCGCGGCCGTCCCCGCCAATCCGAAGCCGGTCTGCCCTTGGAGGCGGACACCCGTGATCTCTGGGAGCAGGTGAAGTCGGCCTGAGAATCAGCTGACAGCCAGCTCCCGGAGACCTCCGGGAGTGGAGGGATGCCGCATCTTGGCCAGGGCCTTGGCCTCGATCTGGCGGATGCGCTCCCGGGTCACATTGAAATGGCGCCCCACCTCGTCGAGGGTGGCCGGCTCCTGGTTGCCCAGTCCGTAGCGCATCTCGATGATGGTGCGCTCCCGGTCGGTGAGCCGCTCCAGGACGAACTGGAGGTTCTCGATGTTCAGCTTGGAGGCAATCAACTCGAAGGGGGCGGCGGCTTCGAGGTCCTCGATGAAGTCGCCGAGCATGGCGTTGTCATCGCCGACCGGCTCGAAGATCGAGACCGGCTCGGGGGCCACTTTTCTCGCCTCGTGGATCTTGGCCACCGTGAGGCCCGATTCCTCGGACAGCTCGTCGTCGGTGGGCTTACGCCCTAGACGCTTGGTCAGGTTGGCCTCCGAAGTCTGCATCTGGGTGATGGTGTCCATCATGTGGACCGGCACCCTGATGGTGCGGCTCTTGTCGGCGATCGCCCGGGTGATGGCCTGGCGGATCCACCAGGTGGCATAGGTGGAGAACTTGAAGCCCTTCCGGTATTCGAACTTCTCCACCGCTCGGATCAGGCCCAAGTTGCCCTCCTGGATCAGATCGAGGAGGGGTAGCCCGAAGTGGGGGTACCGCTTGGCAATCGACACCACCAACCGGAGGTTGGCCTGGATGAAGCGCTGCCGGGCGTGCTTACCGCGGCTTGCCATCAGCTCCAGCCGGGCGCGCTCGCCGGCGGCTTCCTCTTCGTGGGCGTCGAGCGCCTGGCGAGCCCGCCGACCCGTCTCCATGGCC
>JBOGEV010000053.1:0-1206 GCA_050742015.1 Acidimicrobiia bacterium | reverse complement strand
GATCTCGACCTATAGGTCGAGATCTCCGCGCCAAAAGCAGTGTCTGGGTCAAGGCCAGTCCAGGCCCACCCCGCCCTCGGCGATAAGGGCTTCGACGGCGGAGCGCAGCTCGCCCGAAGTGATTAGCGACTCGAGGTGAAGACCGGGGCAGACCGTGGCGGCGTGGTCGCCATGCCCGCTGATCGTGGTCGGCGAAACCCCGTAGTGCTCGGCGGCCCAGGCCAGGATCCCGGTCAGGGATTCGATCTGGGCCCCCGTCGGACGATCCACCTCGAAGTTGCCCTCGACCACGACCAGGAAATGGCCGGTGGTGTCGTATGTGGTGCCGGTATCCCCTCGAAACGCGGGGTCACGTCCCTCGTAGATCGTCCCGTCGACGCCGATGATCACGTGGTACGCGAGGTCAGGCCAGTCCTGACCGTCCATGTGCCAGTTCTGCCACCCCCGAAATTGTGCGGGACCGGTCGTCCCCTGCTGAGAGCCGGCATGGTGCACGGTCAGGCGGGTGACGCTGTGCGCTTCCATCCGCCACGTCTCGGCCGGTCGCGCCCCCCAGCCCTCGCGGGGAACCATGCTCAGGGTCACGGCGGGACCGGGAGGCGGGTCGGGTAGGGCACCGAAGTCGCCCGAGATCGGGTCGCCGCTCCCCCTCCTCACCTCGAGGTCGGCTTGGCCGGTCGAGTTGGAGTTCCGCAGATACGAAGTGGTGGTACCCGGCCGGTACAGGCCGACTGTGTCGATCCCGTCCCCGTCCCAGTCCCCTGCGAACGGGAGATCGCCCGGATCTCCGTAGAAGTAGGAGATCTCGGCATGACCGGCCCGGCGACTGTTGGTCATGTACACGAAGCCATTGGAGGGCCTTCGCAAGGCAACCGTGTCGGCTCCATCCCCGTCCCAGTCGCCGACGAACGGTGTGTCTCCCGGATCACCGAAGACATAATCGAGCTCGGCCCGGCCCAACCCGCCACCGTCGGCTCCAAGGTTGTTGATGATGTGGAAGCGGGCCTCGGCCGGTCGGTATATGGACAGGCTGTCACACCCGTCGCCGTCGAAGTCGCCGGCCAGAGGCACATCGCCGGGGTCTCCGAAGAAGAATGTCACGTCAGCCACCCCGGTCGTGTTGGTGTTGCGCAGAAAGGCCTGACCGGTGGAACGCCGATAGAGCCCGGGGGTAGCGATGCCGTCGCAGTCCCAGTCACCGGCGAA
>JBOGEV010000052.1:0-4527 GCA_050742015.1 Acidimicrobiia bacterium | reverse complement strand
GTAGTCGAGGGCGGTGCCGATAGTGGGATAGCGACGGCCCAGGCGGTTGAGGATGGCGCGGGCCTTCCCCTTCTCGGCCCGGGTGGGCACGGTCCCGTCGGCGCGGCTCAGTGGCATGAGACGGCATCGTATTGACCGGTTCGTGTCCTGTATTTCGAGATGGTGCCTAAGTTGACCTTCAGCCCTGGAGTCGACTCAGGAGGTTTCAATGAGATCCGACGCCGTACCAGCCCGCCACCCTCGACGCACCGCACTGCTCTCCCTACTCGCCTTGGCCATGGTTCTGGCCCTGGCACCACCGCTTTCCGCCGCCGAGCCGGACCCGGGGAGAATCGTGTTCTCCTCGGACCGAGACGGCGACAACGAGATCTGGGTGATGGGCGCCGACGGCGCCGACCCGGTCCAGCTCACCACCGCAACGGGTGAGGACTTCGAGCCCGCATGGTCGCCGGACGGGTCCCGCATCGCGTTCACCTCGTTCCGCGACGGCAACCCCGAGGTCTACGTCATGAACAGCGACGGCAGCGGGCAGACCCGGCTGACCAACAATGCCGCTGACGACCGGCAGCCGGCATGGTCACCTGACGGATCACAGATCCTGTTCACCTCGGACCGGGACGTTCATCGGGAGGTCTACGTGATGAACGCCAACGGCAGCGGTCAGACCGCCCTGACCGATAACCCGGCTGAAGACTTCCAGGCGGCGTGGTCGCCCAGCGGCGATGAGATTCTCTTCGTCACTGATCGCGACGGCAACAACGAGGTCTATTCGATGGGTGTCGACGGCAGCGCCCAGACAAACCTCTCCAACACGGCCGGAGCGGACAGTGACCCGGACTGGTCGCCCGACGCAGCGACGATCGCATTCGTCACCGACCGCGACGGCAATGAAGAGATCTATGTGATGAACGCCAACGGCTCGGGTCAGACCCGGCTCACCGACGACGCCGGCGCCGATGCCGACCCGGCCTATTCCCCAGACGGCTCGATGATCCTGTTCAGGACCAGCCGCGCCGGAGCCCAGGAGATCTTCGTGATGGGAGCCGATGGGTCGGGACCAGCCAATGTCTCCCAGCACGCCTCCTTCGACATCCAGCCCGACTGGGCGCCGCGGGTCGACACCGTTGGATTGGTGGACCCGGCGACCGGTGAGTGGAGACTGCGCAACCAGGCAGGCGCCATCACCACCTTCTTCTACGGAGACCCGAACGACGTGCCCTTCATGGGCGATTGGGATTGTGACGGGGTGGACACCCCCGGCCTGTTCCGTCTCTCCGATGCCTTCGCATATGTGAGGAACTCAAACACACAAGGAGTGGCCAACATCCGCTTCTTCTTCGGGAACCCCTCCGACATCCCGCTCGCCGGGGACTTCGACGGGGACGGGTGCGACAGCCTGGCCCTGTATCGGCCCTCCGAGCAGGTGTTCTACATCATCAACGAGCTCGGCTCCAATGATGGCGGGCTCGGCTTTGCCGAGTTCTCCTTCCTGTTCGGGAACCCGGGAGATAAGCCGTTCGTCGGCGACTTCGACGGTGACGGCATCGACGAAGTCGGGCTCCACCGCGAGTCCACCGGGTTCGTCTACTACCGGGACACGCTGACCACCGGAATCGCAACCAACGAGTTCTTCTTCGGCGACCCTGGGGACAGATTCGTCTCAGGTGACTGGGGCATCGTCGACGGTGTGGACACACCGGGTTTGTTCCGGCCGGGGAACACGACGTTCTTCTTCCGGCACTCGAATACCCAGGGCACCGCGGACAGCCAGTTCATCTGGGGCGAGCCCAGTTGGCTTCCGGTCTCCGGAGCCTTCGGACTGGACTGACCACTGAGGGACATGGGTCGGGGCCTACCCTCCCCGGCCCATGTTCACGTCTGATCGCAGGCGGGCCGTTCTGGCCCTGCTCGTCGCCTCGTTCGTCTTCGGGGCCACGTTTGTCGTCATCAAGGCGGCTGTGGAGCAGGTACCGCCGCTCACCTTCGTTGCGTGGCGTTTTCTCATCGGAGCGTTGGCCCTGGCCGTGTTCGCCATACCCCGGGGCAAGGGGATCTGGTGGCATGGGACGATCGCCGGGGCTGCCCTGTTCAGCGGGTATGCATTCCAGACTGTGGGGCTCACCGAGACCAGCGCGAGCAACTCGGCCCTGATCACCGGGCTCTATGTCGTCATCACACCGTTCCTGGCTTCCCTCTTCGCGCGGAGGGCGCCGAGCTGGTGGAGTGTCGGCGGTGCCGCCCTCTCCTTTGGCGGGCTGATCCTGCTCACCGGGACGGACGGTCTCAGCTTCCAGCGCGGAGATCTGCTCACGCTGGCCTGTGCCTTCTCCTTCGCCTTCCACATCGTCGCCCTATCCCGGCTCGCCCGCCACCACCCTGTTGTGCCCTTCACCGCGGTTCAGCTCGCGGTGACCTCCGCGCTGGCTTTCCCCGCGGCACTTCTCATCGAAGGCCCCGTCCTACCTCCCCCTTCGGTCTGGGGGGCCCTGCTCCTCACTGGACTGGGGGCGAGCGCCGGTTGCTTCGTCCTCCAGATCTGGGCACAAACCGTGGTGGGCGCCACCACCGCGGCGGTGGTACTCGCCGCCGAGCCGGCTTTCGCCGTGGCCACCGCATGGGTGGTGCTCGAGGAGAGGCTGACCCTTGCCGGGTGGACCGGGGCGGCGCTGATCCTCGTCGCGATCTACATCGTGGTGACCAAGCAGACCGACCAGGCTTCAGTCGAGGCCGAGGCGGTCACCCCCGCTCATTGACTCACCTGGTAGTCGTCAGAGCGAAGCCGGCGGGCGAGTCTCATCAGGAGCCGGATTCCAAGCACCGAGAGGAACAAACCGAGGGTGAGCAGGACCCCGATCTCGGCCGCGGTGGTGTAGGGGTTGTTGCACGCCTCGATCCCATCCGGGCACAGACCCCATCCCGTCCCGCCGTCGAGCAGGTCGATGAGAACCAGGATCGGGACCAGGGCGATGCCGATGGCAGTCGCCGAGAGGATGAATACACCGAGGCGCACCAAGAACACTGACATGCATCTAAAACGGTAACCGGATCCCGGCCAGTTCCAGGCATACAATCGCCGACCCGTGTCGTCCTACCACCAGGAAGAGTTCACCCCCGAGGAGGAGACCGTCCTGCGGCGGTTCTTCACCAACGTCGACCTCCCGGTGTTCGGTCTGATCAATCTCCCCGAAGTGGTCAAAGGGGCCCTCTTCGCCCGCTACTCCCGATCGGCTAAGTCCCTGCGACGTCTCCTGCTCGACGAGTTCGTCGCCGACCCCGAGTCTGGGATCGACACCATCGCCCGCGCCGTCGACGACGACCCCTTGCTGGCCACCCGCAAAGCAGAGCAGCTCTATCAGCGGGTGTTCTTCGACTATGGCGACGAC
Source organism: Acidimicrobiia bacterium (assembly GCA_050742015.1). Lineage (GTDB taxonomy): Bacteria > Actinomycetota > Acidimicrobiia > Spongiisociales > ZC4RG35 > JARDZU01. The sequence goes on along the minus strand of JBOGEV010000052.1, from coordinate 1,144 downwards.
TCGGTTGCCCAACTCGGTGGGGCCCACCTCGCCTGCGAGCAGGCTTCGAACCTGTTGACCAAGGTGTTGGAGTGGGGTCGTCTCGCCGCCTACCTCGAGCAGTCCACCAGGTATATCCGCTACGACGCCCGGCTCGGCGACAGGTACCGCTATTTCGTCCCCCCCGAGGTCTCCGAATCGAGGCACGCCGAGCGCTATCTGGCCCACATGGAGCGGGTGTTCGACACCTACTCGGACATGGTGGCCCGGATGGTCTCCCACTACGAGGTCATGCACCCCCGTGGTGAAGACGACTCCAAGATGATCTGGAACGCCACGATCCGGGCCAAGGCCTGCGACACGGTGCGGGGGATGCTCCCGGTGTCCACCTTGTCCAATGTCGGCATCTACGGCACCGGCCAGGCTTACGAGATGTCCCTGGTCCGGATGCGGGCCCACGCGCTGCGCGAGGTCAGGGACTACGGGCAGATGATGCTCGGCGAGCTGAGAAAGGTCATCCCTTCCTTCCTGACCAGGGTCGACCTCGACGATCGCGGTGTGCGCTGGTCCGAATACCTCGAGGACGTACGCACCCGACTCGAAGGTCACGCCGCCCGCCTCGATGGGCCATCCGATGTCGGGCCGTCGGTGACCCTGGTGGATTGGGATCCTGAGGCCGAGCTGAAGATCGCCGCCGCAGCCCTCTATGCGGTCTCCGAGCTTCCCGATCGGGAGCTGCTCCGACTGGCCCGGGAGATGACAGAAGAAGAGCGAGGCGAGATCATCGCCACCCTGGTCGGGGATCGTGCCAATCGGCGGCACAAGCCAGGGCGTGCCATGGAGCGGACCACCTACCGGTTCGACGTCACCTGTGACATAGGCGCTTTTCGCGACCTTCAGCGTCATCGTCTGATGACCCTCGAGTGGCAACGGTTCTCGGCACGTCTCGGCTACGACGTGCCACCGGACGTCGAGAACCAGGGTCTGACCACGGAATGGCACTCCCTGATGACCGAGTCAGGGGAGCTCTACGAGGATCTGCGCGACGACCTCGGGGCGGATGTCGCCCAGTACGCGGTGCCTTTCGCCTACAACGTCCGCTTCGTGATGGAGATGAATCCCCGTCAGGCGTTCCATCTGATCGAGCTGCGCAGCCAGGCCGCCG
>JBOGEV010000051.1:0-4911 GCA_050742015.1 Acidimicrobiia bacterium | reverse complement strand
GGAGGTCGGGATCCCGCTGCGTCTGGCCGGCGTGATCGAGAACCAGCACCGGGAATACTTCGAGACGACCATGCGAAGGGCATCGTCGGAGGAAATCGAATACCTCGGCCCCCTCGATCGCGGAGACTTGTGGCGTCTCTTGGGAGATGCACTTGCGCTCGTCATGCCCCTCCGCTGGCACGAGCCTTTCGGCCTCGTAGTGGTCGAGAGCCTTGCCGCAGGGACGCCGGTCGTCGCCTGGCGAATGGGCGCCATGCCCGAGATCGTGGACGAGTCGGTCACGGGGTTCCTCGTAGATGACGTCGCCGGCGCCGTCGAAGTGATCGAAAGAGTCGACGGTTTGTCACGTGCCAGGTGCCGTTCCGTCGCACAGGAGCGCTTCTCGGATCAGAGGATGGCCAGTTCCTACTCGAACACGTACCTATCTCTGGCCACTGCTCGATAGGGACAGGCCTCCGATGAGAGGGGTCAGGACATGTCGGCCAGCACGTCCTCGACTGACACCGTCACGACCTTGATCCCGTAGTCGGCGTACCCATAGGGGAGAATCAGCAGCCCGTCGTGAACCATGCTGCCGCATGAGTAGACGACGTCCGGCGTGTAGCCGATCGACTCGTCTTCGGCCGGCTCGAGGAGCGGCGAGGTGAGACGTCCCACGACCTTGGTCGGCTCGTCGAGGTCGAGCAGGACCGCACCCAGCACATAGCGCCGCATCGGCCCCACACCATGAGTGATCACGAGCCACCCCGCGTCCGTCTCCAGTGGCGAGCCGCAGTTGCCGGTCTGGACCGCCTCCCATCCCTGTTCCGGGATGAGCACGGCCTCGGCGTTGTCCCAACGACGGATGTTGTCGCTTCGCATCACGAAAGTCGTCTCGTGGTCGTGTCGGGACAACGCGGCGAACTCGCCTTGCACCTTCCTGGGGAAGAGCGCCATTCCCTTGTGATAGACCGTCGGCCCGCTCATCGTCGCCATCCGGAAATGGTGGAAGTCCGTGGTCTTGATCAGCTGAGGCAAGATCCGCATCCCGTCGTATGCGGTGTAGGTGGCGTAGTAGGTCACTGCACCGTCATCGTCGACAAAGCGAACGAAACGAGCATCCTCCATGCCATGGCTCTCGGAGGGCGCGGCCGGTGATACGAGATGCTGCGAGATGGGCAGAGCAGGGTTGAAGTCCAGCTCGTAGTTCGAGGCCGCAAGCCAGTGAACCATCCGTACCGTGTCGGCGACCAGGACCGGGTCGAGATCGCTCTCGCCGATACTTCTCAAGGCACCATCCAACTGATCTGCCGTGAACTGCGCGGGCAACGCGGACAGGATGCGCGACGAGGCGTCGTTGACGAAGTCGAGCTCAGCGATCTTGTGTGAAAAGGAGAGACGGTCGTAGAGCGGCGCGGTGCGCACGCCGTTACCGGCGTACGCGGAGCGGGCATCGAAATCCACCTTGCCGTTGCGCCCCACTGTCCCTGTGAAGAAGGCCACCGACGAGATGTGGCCCTCGCCGATCGCGCGGGCGCTCATCACGAAGGGCTGGGCTCCCTCGTGGTCCTCGCCGAACGGCACCATCGAGGGATTGGTGAGCGCCGCGCCCTCATAGGCATAGCCCATCGTCAAATAGGCGCCGACCAGCAAGCGCAGGTCCGGGTCCGTGACCGATCCCAGTCGCACAGAGTGTTGTGCAGCCATCTCGAAGTGCAGCAGCCAAGCTGACTCGATGTCGACGTAGCGGCCGACGGCCCTCGCCCGGGCATCTCCCAGGAGCCGCCCCTGCATCTCCGGAGGCAAATCGAGTATCCGACCCACGATGAGATCGAGTCTGTCGCTAGGTCCTCCGAAGCTCGCCGTCCCGGGAAGGAGCGGCCTCGGGACGAGCCGGCTGGCATCGGGTTGCAGCGAATGCACGGTTCTCGTCAGCTCGACCATGTCCCGACATCATTCTGGTCGACCCCGGTGGCTTTTCCAGGTATCAGTTGGAGACGGTGATGTGGCCCGGAACGAGACTCCGGAGAAACTCTGCGTAGCGGACGGCTCCAGCCTCCCAGGAAAATTCCGGTGAACTGGCTGCTGCGGCGGCCACGGCCTTCTCATACGCATCAGGTATCTCCATCAAGGCCTTCAGCCCTCGGGCAACGGCGGCGCTGTCGTGATCGACGACCACGCCGAGGCCGGGTCCGACGAGTTCCTCCGCATGGGGAAAACGTGTGGCGACGATGGGGCGGCCCGCGGCCACAGCATCGGTGAGGACACCGGATGTCACCTGGTCGTGATTGTCATACGGCACCACGACTGCATGTGATCGTTTCACGAGATCGAGCAGCTCGTCGTCCCCGAGATAGCGGTCGACGAACTCGACCATGTCTTCCACCTCCAGATCCCGCACCAGCGTTTCCAGCATCCTCCGGTAGCCGAGCCCCTGGCTCTTGGCCACCACTGGATGGGTACGGCCCACGATGCGGTAGTGGGGCTTCGGCTCGAGATCGCGCAGCAGGGAGATGGCCTCTATCGAGCGCTCCAGGCCTTTCCCGGGACCGAGCAAACCCCAGGTGATCAGGCTCCGGGGAGGCCCTACCGGCGGTGGTGTCGCCGACCAAGGCGAACCGTGGGGTATCACCACGACTTCGCTGCGAGGGATCGAGTAGGTGGTCAGAGCAGAACGTGCCGACTCGGAGAGCACCACGAGGCGAGAGCTCTGATGGAGCTTTTCCATGATCATCCGCTGCCGGTCGGTGGGGGTCGGTGAGACCGTGTGAAGGACCGTGATCAATGGGCGGTCGATCAGCTCCGTCATGTCGAGGACCGATTCCCCGTCGTTGGCCCCGAAGATCCCGAATTCGTGCTGAAGGACCACGACGTCACTCTTGTTGAGATGTCGAGCCGCAACCCGAGTGCTCACCGGGCTGTTGGGGTCGATCTCCATCCCGACCTGGCCCAACGCCGACGACGGGGGACGCCCGTTGATCAGACGCACGATGTCCAAGCTGAGATCAGGAGCGACCGCCCTCAGGCTGGAGACGAACGAGGAGGAGAATCGGGCTATCCCGCACCGGGTTGGGGGAAAGGTGGACACGATCCCCACCCTTCCGGTTGGCGCCGCTCGGGCCACGGGTTGGGCAGTGTCCATGAAGGGGGTGTTGGTGTCGGCGGGTGAGTACATGACTGACCAGTTACCCGATGCTGTGATCGCCCAAAACTACGCGCCCCGTAGCCCGGAAAGTCAGTTTCTCGGGAATGCACGCCGGGTAAATGACGTCGGTGGTGGAACACGGGCTGACCCTATCCAGCGAAGAACACTCGCCTTCCAAGCTGGTCGAGATCGCGGTCGCGGCAGAAGAAGCGGGTTTCGACTTCGTTTCGGTCTCGGACCATTTCCACCCCTGGATCGAAGCGCAAGGCCACAGCCCTTTCGTCTGGTCGGTGCTGGGAGCTCTCTCCCAGGCAACAACCGATCTGAAGGTGGGGGTCGGAGTTACCTGCCCCACGGTACGCATGCACCCGGCGATCAGTGCCCATGCCGCGGCGACCGCAGCGTGCCTGCTCGAGGGCAGGTTCACCTGGGGGCTGGGCACCGGAGAGTCATTGAACGAGCACGTGCTCGGTGATCGATGGCCGCCTGGCGACGTGCGACTCGAGATGCTGGAGGAGGCCATTGCCATCATCCGGAGCCTCTGGGAGGGTGAAAGCGTCACCCATCGTGGCCGCCACTACACGGTTGAGGACGCCCGTTTGTTCGACTTACCCGAGGAGCCTCCATCACTCGTCATCTCGGCATTCGGAGACGAGGCCGTGGAGATGGCCGCCCGGCTCGGCGACGGCCTCTGGATGACCGGGCTCGAAGGGGAGAAAATCGACAAGTACCGCGATCAGGGAGGAAAAGGCCCGGTCTGGAGCCAGCTTTCCCTCTGCTGGGATCCCGACCGCGAGACCGCCGTGGACCGGGCCCACCAAGTATGGCCCAATACCGCCCTGACCGGGCAGCTCGCCCAGGACCTGCGGACCGTCAAGCACATGGAAGAGGCAGTGAAGATGGTCGATCGAGAGGACATCGAGAGGGCCTTGCCCTGTGGCCCGGATCCGGAGCCGATCATCGAGTCCATCGAGGAGGCGGCGGCGATCGGAGTGGACCATATCTATCTCCACCAGATCGGGGACCCGATGGCCGGCTTCATCGAGTTCTGGCGGGACGAGATCCGTCCCAAGCTGAACGACCAGTAGTCAGCGCGGCGTGTATGTTGAAGATCGTGGATTCAAGTCATCCGAGCGAGGCCCGGCCATCCCCGGCGTCCCGATAAGCGTCACGTCGCGAAAGGTCGACACCGGTGAGATGATGGTCACTGTCATCGGAGAGGTCGATCTCGCTTCCTCGCCTGTTGTCAGCAAAGAGCTCGACAAACGATCCGGCCGCGTGGTCGTCGATCTCCGCAAGGTGGATTTCATGGACTCGACCGGCATCAGATTGCTTCTCGCCCACCATGAGCGTTTGGATCAGAAAGGCGGGCATCTTCGAATCCTGGTCAAGAAAGACCAACAACTGACCAGATTGCTCGAGATAAGCGGGCTCACGGACATCTTTGACATCGCCGAGGCTCTTCATCCACATGACGAAGATGACCCGTCGCCGACAACGCTGGTGTGACCCAGCTGTCGACGCGAGAAACTGTCAGCTTCGCTGAGAGACGGACATCTCGTCGCTGACGGCTTCCACTCCGTCCACCGCCTCCACGAGATGAACCAACTCCTGGGCGCGTTCTCGGGTCACCGGGCCGCGCAGAGTGACCGTTCCACTGTCGACGTCGATCTCGACGCCCTGCTTGGGTCCCGGCCACCGGCCCAGTGCCTCGCTTCTGACCTTCTGGAGAAGGGTGTTGTCGTCGATCTCCTCTTCTGGTCGGAATGGCTGGGCCATCTTGTGCA
>JBOGEV010000050.1:0-2858 GCA_050742015.1 Acidimicrobiia bacterium | reverse complement strand
GGGGAGCGGTGAGAATCCCCCCTCCCCGCTTCTGCGGTACTCCCCCCTTTCGGGGGAAGGAGGCCGGAATGGATAGTGGTCATCGGCCACGTATAGTGGGCACGTGACGGGTGGGATTTGGACAACCGGGGCTGATGTTGCGCGCGAGGCCGCGGGCGAACCCATGCCCAGGGTCAGCATCGGACTGCCGGTCTACAACGGAGAGAACTTCCTGGGCGAAGCGATCCAATCGATCCTCGACCAGACCTTCACCGACTTCGAGTTGATCATCTCCGACAACGACTCGAACGACCGGACGGCCGAGATCTGCGAGGGGTTCGCCGCTCGCGATCGCCGCATCCGATATTTCCGCCAGGAGCGCAACCTGGGCGCCGCCCCGAACCACCAGTTCACGTTCCACCACGCCAGGGGGGAATACTTCAAATGGTCGGCACACGACGACGTCATGGAACCCACCTGGCTCGAGAGGTGCGTCGAGGCGCTGGACGATCATCCCGAGGTCCAACTGGCTTTTCCGTTGACGGTGCTCATCGACGAGTCGGGCGAGGTCCTCGGAAAACATGACGAGTACGGCGGGCGGCTCATGTCCTCACGTGCCAGTGAGCGATTCTGCGACTTCGTCTGCAAACAGAACGACTGCGTTGCCATCTTCGGTCTGACCCGTCGTCGCGAGCTCGAGACAACAGATCTCATCTCGGCGCGGGAGGAGTCCGACCGCCATCTGCTGGCAGAGCTGGCGCTGCGAGGCGCCTGGCTGGAGATCCCCGAGTACCTGTTCAAGCGGCGCTACCACAGCGGCGCTTACTCACATTCGGTTGCTCGCGGGCAACGCATGGCGTGGTGGGACACCAGCCGAACCGACACGATCACGTTCCCGGAGTGGCGGTCGATACGGGTCTACCACGAGTTGATAAACAAGACCCCGCTCTCGGTCCGCGAGCGCCGGGCCTGCCGAAGGCTTCTCCCCCGCTACCTCTTCGGTCCGCGGTGGTATCGACAGCGTTGGGTGAAGCTGCTCCGAGATGCAGCGCTCGGCGGGTATCGCCATGCACGTCGCCTCTCCTCCCCGGGCTGACCCTGTGCTTCGAAGCTGTGAGCTTCAATAACCACGCCGCAGCCCGAGGGCCGCGAGTGGTGTGAGGACCATGATCCTGAGATCGGTCAGCAGCGAGATGGATTCGACATAGTCGAGATCGGTTTCGGTGCACTCGTGCATCGGGCTATCCCCTCGCTCCGATATCTGCCAGAGGCCGGTGATCCCCGGCTTGACCAGGTGCCGATCGTGTTGCCACGGCTCGTAGCGAGCCACGAGCTGGACCATCTCGGGTCGGGGGCCGACGAGGCTCATCTCCCCGCGGACCACGTTCAAGAACTGCGGTAGCTCGTCGAGGCTCCACTTTCTCAGGAATCGCCCCAGCGGTGTGAGGCGGGGATCATTGGGATGCTTGTGCGTCCGCCGGCGATCCTCCCCGATGAATGAGACGTCGTCGGCGCGCCGGTCGGGCTCCATCGTGCGGAACTTGTACATCGTGAATACCAAACCGGATCTTCCAACTCGTGCTTGGCGCAGGATCACCGGGCTGCCCATCTCGAGGCGGATCGCGACCCCAGCGGCCAACGCGAGTGGGAAGGTCACGACCAGGAGCAGTACCCCAAGGATTCGATCCATGACGGGTTTGACGTATCGCTCGTATCGGGTGCGTCGCCGATCATCGAGCCGACGCGCCGGCGCGATAGTGACCGCGGCACGTGTGACGTCAACCACGGTGAGTGGCTCCTCGAGGACTTCGTCCACCACTGCGAGTGGTTTTGGATCCATCTCGTCGGCCGTGGACTGCGGCGATATCTGCATTTACGTGACCTCACAATTCCCAACGGCGGGTCAATCTGAAGGTCAGGCAGCGACACCCCACGTGTCCTCCCACCCTTGATCCCCACCACATAGCGTAGCCGAAATCGGCGACGACAAATCGACGTCCGAAAGCCGCTCTCGGAGCCCTACTTGCACCATCCAGGTCAGGGCGAGACGGCGGCTGAGAAGACCCTGGGGTCGGTTATCGTGCCCCATGTTTCGCCAAGGGGGAGCTAGGTGGGAAGAGAAGCTGTCATGACGTCCAGTCGAGGTCTACGTCTTCAATTGGCGCGCGCCCGCAATGCGATCTTCTACTCGGTGCCCCCCAAATGGCGGGGCCGGATCGCGGCGGTTCTGCCGGCGCGAGTGGCGCCACCGCTGACCAAACCCGACCAGATCGACGCTTTCTTCGATGCGGGTGGGGACCCGTTCGGATTCGACCAGAACCCCGACGAACAGATCAAGTTCCAAAGGACGCTCGAGATCTCTGGGGACGGCGCCTTGGGGCGCGTTCTCGAGATCGGATGCGCCGTGGGGTCGTTCACGGCGCTCCTCGCCCCACGTGCGACCGACATTCTGGCGATCGATGTCTCCGAGGCTGCCATCGAGCAAGCGAGGCAGCGGCTGCAGGAAGACCCCAACGTGCGACTCGAGACGAGGACCCTCCCGGCGGACTTCCCCGATGGCCAATTCGACCTCGTGATCGCCTCGGATGTCCTCTACTACCTGACAGTCGAGGACCTGGGGGTCTGCCTCGATCAGATCGAGTCCGCGCTCAGCCCCGGTGGAGCCCTGGTCGCCGTTCACTACATCCCACGAGTCGGGACCTTGCTCGACGGAAATGAACTGCACGACTTGATCAATCGGCAGACCACTCTGTCGCACGTCCTCGAAGAGCGCCCGACATTCGGGCCCGGACGGCCCTACCGCGTAGATCGCTACGAGAAGAAGTAGCCGGTTATCTCAGTCGTCCAATCGCTTTTGGCGCGACGATCCGACCCCATAG
>JBOGEV010000049.1:0-5480 GCA_050742015.1 Acidimicrobiia bacterium | reverse complement strand
GCACCCACCACCACCGCCACCACCCTGCCGGAACCGGCGTTTGGGGCGGGGACCCATGTCGTGGGCGAAGACGTCCAGCCCGGCGTCTACGAGACCGGGATCGTGGAGGGACTCCGAAGCTGTTCCTGGGAGCGTCTCTCCGGTCTCTCCGGAGAGGACGAGGACATCATCGCCAACGGGGACGTCGCCAACCACGACGTGGTCGAGATCATGGATGGGGACGCCGGCTTCGGTACCGATTGCGACGCCTGGTACCCGTTGACCGAGCGGGACCCTCTGCTGACCGAGATCCCCGAGGGCAAATGGGTCCTGGGCAGCCACATCTTGCCGGGCACCTATGAGGCCGCCGGAGGCGACACTTGTTACTGGGAGCGACTGTCGGGACTCTCTGGCACTTCCGATGACATCATCGCCAACGAATTGCCCTCGGGTCAGGCGGTGGTGGAGATCGCCGACGACGACGTCGCCTTCAACTCGACCGAATGCGGGGAGTGGACGCCCAGGTCGTGACTGTTCGCCGGGCAGCGCGGAAGGCGGAGGATTCCGACTTGACTTCAGACCTGTGACCACATCCGTATTTCGCCGCCTGTGGCAGCCTCCGGCCCGATACGAAGACCGGGCCCGGGAGCGTCACGTCAGCTTCCTCGAGCTGTTCTTCGACCTCGTCTTCGTCGTGATCGTGGCGCAACTGGCACATCGGCTCGCCGAGCACCCGGACTGGGCCGGTGTCGGATGGTTCGTCTTCATCTTCTACGCGGTGTGGTCCTCATGGGTCAACGGGACCCTGTACTACGACCTGCACGGGACCGACGATGTCAGCGTTCGGGTGTTCACCTTCGCCCAGATGCTGGCGGTGGGGGTCATGGGGGTTTACGTCGGCGATGTGCCCGGGGAGGGTTCGGTCGGATTCGCCATCGCCTACGCGGCCAACCTGCTGATCCTTGCGGTCATCTGGTTTCGCACCGGCCTGCACGACCCGCACCACCGACCTGCCTCGAATCCCTATTCGGCTGCGTATCTGATCTCGGCCCTGGTCTTCGCGACCAGTGTCCTCGTCGAGGCTCCAACTCGCTACTGGCTCTGGGGCGGGGCTCTGCTCATCGCGGTGGCGGGCCAGGCGATTGCCTTCAGTCGCTGGACACCGCCGGAGAGCCAGGAGGGAGATGCGGTCATTGCCACCACGCCGTCTCTGATCGAACGGTTCGGGTTGTTCGTGATCATCGTCCTCGGCGAGGTGATCGTCGGTGCGGTCACCGGGATGGCCGATCTGACTCCGCTCGACGCCGGCGAATTGGTGATCGGCCTGTTCGGGGTCCTCATCGCCATCGGTATGTGGTGGATCTACTTCGACCTGGTCTCCCACCGAGAGCCGGTCTCGCGAAAGACCCAACTCTGGTCCTATCTCCATTTCCCGCTGGTCGTTGCCATCGCTGCGGGGGGAGCCGGAGTGTTGAACACGGTGGAGCACGCCTCCGATCCCCTTCCGGACGAAGTGCGCTGGCTTCTGGTCGGTGCCCTGGCAGTGGCGATGGCCTCGGTGGCGCTGCTCACCACCACGCTGGTGGTGCGGAGAGACCAGCCCGAGCTCTACCGCAACGCAGATATCGCCATCTTGATCAGCGCGGCCCTCGCTCTAGGGGTCGGAGTCACTGACTGGGGAGCCAAGGAAACCCTCGGTGCCCTTGGCTTGCTCCTCCTCGCCCCCGTTGTGGTCGGCATCGTCGTGTGGCTCAAGCCCCTGCCCGATCGGGCCGAGGTCGAGATCGTCTGACCGGCAGAAGAGCTACCTGCCTGTCTGTGAGGAGACGGCAGCGACGACGATGGGGTCGCCGACACCGGACCCGGGCGAGCCCCTAGACCGTCTCGACCTCAACTGGCTCAAGGGCGTGACCTTCGACTGAGATCTTCGGCAACAGGCGATCGAGCCACTTCGGCAACCACCAGTTCGCATCGCCGAGTAGTTCCATCGTCGCCGGTACCAGGAGCAAGCGGACGATCGTGGCGTCCACCAGCACCGCGCTGGCGAGTCCCACCCCGAACAGCTTGATGATCCGGTCGGTCTCACCGATGAAGCTGCCGAACACGACAACCATGATCGCTGCTGCCGCGGTGATGACCCTCGCAGTCAAAGCCAGCCCGTCCGCCACCGAGCCTCTGCTGTCGCCGGTCCGGACATACTCCTCGCGGATCCTCGAGAGGAGAAAGACCTCATAGTCCATGGACAGTCCGAAAACGATGGCGAACATCATCATCGGGACGAATGGCTCGATCGGCGCCGGCTCGATGCCGAGCAGTCCCCCACCCCATCCCCATTGGAAGATGGCGGTGACGATCCCGAATGCCGCAGCAAGAGAGAGCAGGTTCATGATCACCGCCTTGAGCGGCACCAGCAGCGAGCGGAACACGAGCATCAGCAACAGGAACGACAGGGTGAGGACGACCCCGATGAAGACCGGGGTCCGTGACGAGAGATACTCGGAGAAGTCGACTGAGGCCGCCACCCCACCGGAGACGGCGATGTCGAGCCCGGTGCCTGCGGTGGTCTGAGGGAGCAAGTCCTCTCGGAGCCGGATCACGAGGTCGGTGGTCTCCTCGTCCTGGGGAGCCGTCGTCGGGAACAACCTCCACAACACGGCCGTGGGTGCCTCCGCGTCGTTGGGGATGCCTGGTGTGACAAAAGCCACCCCGGTGTCGGCGGCGAGGGCCTGACTGACGGCCTCGACCGCGGCCGGGTCGGTGCCCTCCGGGATCTCGGCGGCAAGGAGCAGCGGGCCGTTGAACCCGGGGCCGAAGCCGGCAGCCAGCAGGTCGTAGGCCCGGCGAGTCGTGCTGTCTTCGGGGTAGTTGCCCTCATCGGCGAAAGCAAGACGCTGGTCGAGGTAGGGGAAGGCGAGTATCAACAGGATCACGACGCCGACGATCGCATTCAGCCAGGGCCGACGCTGGATGTAGCGGCTCCATCGATAGGGCACCGTCTCCCGGATCGGGCGCCGGGCCCGTCGTGGCACCTCGCGCCGCAACGGGGAGACGGCGAAGCTGGCCACGATGACCACGGCGGCAAGTGCCAGACCGACGATGGCGAGCGGCTGGAACGCAATCGCCACGCCGACCAGCCCCGCGGCGAGGAAAAGAGCTGCGATCAGCCCACGCCACCGGGTGACTTCGATGCGATCTCCGGCGAAGCCGATCATGGCGGGGAGCAACGTGAGTGAGGCGACGGCGGTGACGGCCACAACTACCGCACAGGCGACGGCGATACCGGTCACGAACCCCAGATTCATCAGCACCATGCCGAGCAAGGAGATGACGACTGTCGTCGCCGCAAATGTCACGGCGCGACCTGCCGTGTCGATGGCCACCGCCGTCGACTCCTCGATCGAGGCCCCGGCGTGCATGTTCTCCCGGAAGCGGGTGACGATGAAGAGGGCGTAGTCGATCCCGACCCCGAGGCCGAGCATGACGGCGACAGTGGTGGCAAAGTCTGGGATGGAGAGGACGTTGCTGAGGATGCCGACCAGGGCCGTGCCCAGCCCGATGCCGGCCAGAGCGATCCCAATCGGCAGGCCCATGGCCAGAACGGACCCGAAGGCGAGAATCAGGACAATGATGGCGAAGGCAATCCCGAGTAGCTCCGAGCTGGGCACCTCGAACGTTGCGAAGATCTGCCCGCCGATCTCGACCTGGAGGCCTTCGATGTCAGGCATCATCTCCCGGAGCTCGGCACTTATCTCGGAGGCCTCCTCGAGTGTGATGTCACGCGACACGCCAATCTGGGCGTAGGCGATCAAGCCCGCCTCGGGGCCTTGCGATGCGATCTGTTGCGCCCCTTCAGGCGAATACGGGCTGACCAGGGTGATGCCCTCGATCTGGCTTGCCTCATCGAAGAACTCCGTCATCGCCGCCTGGACCTCGGGGTCGGTGACGCCTTGCTCGGCCCGGAACACGATGGTCCCGCCTTCGCCACCCGCGGACGACCCGGAGAAGTGCTCGTCGAGGATGTCGAAGCCGCGCCGGCTCTCGACGTCGGGGAGCGCGAACTCGGTGCTGTAGGCGGTGCCGACGACTGCGTTGGCGAGTACCCCGACCAGGACGAGCACACCGAGCCAGCCGAGGGCGACCTTGCCCCGGTTGCGGAAACACCAACGCCCGAGTTGCGCGAACAAACCCACTCCTGTCAGGGGCGGGCGAGAGTAGTGGGGGTCAGCTGTTGTCCAGCCGAACCGGCCGCCCGCCGCGGGTTCGATCTCAAGCCGACCGGATGCTCGGAACCGGGTGTCATCCTCACGATTACGATCCGGGTTCGCCCTGCCCGACCGGTTTGCAGGGAGAAAGGGGCCGAACCTGTGACCGACCGAACCCTCATCAAAGGCGGGATCGTCCTGACCCAGGACCCCGCGCTCGGCGAGATGGCGAACGCGGATGTGTTGATCGAGGACGACAAGATCGCCGCTGTCGGCACTGATCTGCCGGCCGACGGGGCCCGGGTGATCGATGCCAGCGGCGACATCGTCATCCCCGGATTCGTCGACACCCATCGCCACACCTGGGAGACCTGCATCCGGACCTGTGCCCCCGACTACGCGCTGATCACCTACTTCAGCGCGATCCTGGACAAGTTCGCCCCCCACTACCGGCCGGAGGATGTTCAATCGGCGACACAGTGGGGCGCGCTCGAGTGCATCAACGCCGGGATCACCACCCTGGTCGACTGGGCTCACATCATGAACACGCCCGATCATGCCGACGCCTCGGTCGCCGCGCTCCAAGACACGGGCATCAGGTCGGTATTCGCCTATGGCTTCCCCAACACCTCGCTGGTGGACTGGTGGTTCGGCCCGGACTACACAGGCAGCGTCCTCACCTCCGACGGCGACGACGCCCGCCGCATCAAGTCGCAGTACTTCAGCTCCGACGAGGGGCGGGTAACGATGGGCCTCGCCACCCGGGGCCCCGGCTTCTGCAAGCCCGAGGTGGTGCAGCACGACTGGGAGCTGGCCAAGGAGCTCGGGATCAACATCACGGTCCATGTCGCCATGGACCGCTTTGGCTACACCAAGGGCCAGATCACCGCGCTGCGTGACATGGACCTGCTCTACCCCGGCACGACGTATGTCCATGCCTCACATTTCACCGACGAGGAGTGGCAGCTGGTCGCCGATTCGGGGGGCAATGTCAGCTTTGCCCCGCAGATCGAGATCCAGATGGGGCACGGATGGGCACCGGCGGTCACCGCAGCGTCACACAACATCCCGATCGGGCTGTCCTCGGACGTCGCCACCACCGCCTCGGCCGACCAGTTCACCCAGATGCATGCCATCTTCGGATCCGAGCGGGGCCGGACGCATGAGCAAGCGTGGGACGACGACCTCGATGGCCTGGAGGCCTCGCCCGGCCTGATCACGGTTCGTGATGCCCTGGCCTGGGCCACGATCGGTGGGGCCGAGGTGGCCGGCCTCGCCGACCGCACCGGGTCGCTGACC
>JBOGEV010000048.1:0-2873 GCA_050742015.1 Acidimicrobiia bacterium | reverse complement strand
AACGACCGGCCGGGAGGAGCTCATGCCGGACGCCTACCACATCGGTACCACAGAATCGCCGAATCCTGGACGTGAAAGTCGGTCGGTCTGCCTCTCCTTGGCTCCGGTTGGGTGCCTCACTTTGTGACTCGGCCTCGGCTGACAGCGGCATTGGCTCCGGCTCCTGTGTCCGGACTCATTAGGGATACGAGGCGTCCTCAGCCCTGGGCGGGCGTACTCACGTCCCACCCAAAATGGGCGCGGTGACACTTTGATCACACAGCATCAGGCATGATGGGTCGGTACTAGCCGTCAACTCGTCGTGCCGGCGGTGAAATGGAGAGGCTGTTGGATACATTGTTCGCGTCGTTTGCGGGTGTGAGCTGATGCGACTGTCGTGGGCTCGTCTTCTCCTTTTTCTGGCAACGGCCGGCTATTTGTTGGTCTTGTTCTCGGTGGCACCGCCGGATAACCCGGCGGTGGCGTTACTGGCTTTGGTACCTCTGGTCATCGCAGGTGGACTCTTTGGGCTACGTGTCGCGATGGTCTTCGCAGGTGGGCTCATCGTCGTCACCGTTCTGGCCATCGAGGTGATCGGGCCGGGGTTCGGCGTCGTGTTCGAAACGTATCAAGGCATCCCTCTTCTCATGTTCGTGCTGATCGGACTGGTGGTTGGTCGATTGCGCGACCTGCGCACTGAGATCGAAGAGGAATTGGGGCATCGCCGGCGGGTCGAACTGGAGTTACTCGACGCTCAACGTCAGCTCAGGGAACAACTCGAAGCCAAGGATGAGCTCATTGCATCGGTGGGCCATGAGCTGCGCACACCACTGACCGCAGTGCTGGGGTTTGCCGAGATGCTGAGAATCGGAAATGAAACCGAGATGACCTCGGAAGACCGGGACGAGATGGTTGAGTTCATTGCCCGGGAGGCGTTCGACCTTTCCGGGATCATCGATGACCTCCTGGTTGCTGCCCGGATCGAGATCGGCAAACTCGAAGTCACCGACGTGCCGACGGCCCTGAGGGCACAGCTCGCCCAGGTCGTCGAGGGTTGGGATTCGGGAACGATTGCCCGGATCGAGATCAAGGGCGACGGTCCGAGAGCTAGCGCGGATCCGGCAAGAGTCCGCCAGATCCTCCGCAATCTGATCAGCAACGCCCTTCGTTACGGAGGCGAGGACATCGAAGTCGAACTCGGCACCGATAGGGATGCAGTCTTCTTGGAGGTCCGAGATGATGGTGCGGGGCTCCCTGCAGAGGAATGGGAGAGGATCTTCGAGCCGTACTATCGCTATCACTCCGAGAGCAGCCAGCCCGGTTCGGTCGGTCTCGGGCTCACTGTCGCCCGGGGCCTCGCCGAGCTCATGGAAGGAAGCCTCACCTACCGCCGCTACGACGGACAGAGCATCTTCACCCTTCGCCTTCCCCAGGCGACCAGCTGAGAAGGTGTCAGAGAATCAGGCCCCCAAGAACGCCTTGGACTCTTTAGGTTCAGTCGGAGAGGACCTTGGACTTCCATTCGAGGGGGCGTGGCTTGCCGAAGAGATAGCCCTGACCGTATTGGACACCGAGGTCGAGCAACGTCTCTTCCTCCTCCGGGGCCTCGATCCCTTCTGCGACCACCATGATTCCCAGGTCCTGGGCCATGGCGGAGATCCCCCGGATCAGGGCTCGGTTCCGGGGCGTGGTCTCGATGTCGCGTATCAGAGACATGTCGACTTTGATCAGCGCAGGTTCGAGGCGCAGGATGTGCCAAAGGTCGATCTCGCCTGCTCCGACATCGTCGACCGCAAGGCGGATGCCCCGATCCCGTAACGAGTCGACGAAGCGTCTGGTCACCTCATAGCTCTTTATCACCGCCACCTCGGAGAGTTCGAGAACTATCCGTCCTGGCTCGAGATCGACGAGTGAGTCGACCAATGTGGAGGAGGTGAGGGTCGAGTCCGACAGGTTGAGCGCCAGGAACCCGTCATGGTTGGACGGAGCGAACCCGGCGATAGCGGTACGCATGGCGGCCAGCTCGAGATCGAGCCGCAGCCCGCTGGAACCGGCTACTTCGAACCACTCCGGAGGAGTGGCGAACGGGAATCGGGCCAAGCTTTCGTAACCCACCACCCGCGCCTCGCCGGCACGGTGGGCTCGCATGTCGACGATCTGCTGATAGACCATGTCGGGGCCGCCCTCGGCCAGGATTTCGGCAATGGCCTCTTTCGTCGGCCTGCCTGCGAGCGGATCGATGACCACGTCGGGCATCTCACCGAAGCTGCCGTAGTCGACGTTCAGTCTGGGAAGGGAGAGCTCGAACTCTGTCTCGTGCTCTTCCCGGACATACTTGAGGTCGCCGCCCATGGACCGAGCAAGACGACGGGCTACTGACAGACCCAGTCCAAGTGACGGAGTCAAACGGTCCGCCTGCCGGCTCGAGTGGTAGGGCTCGAAGATCATCTCGACGTCTTCGGCTGCCACGCCCGGGCCATCGTCCACAACCTCGATGACCACCTTGTTGAAGCCTTCTGAGATTCGAACCCAGATATTTCCCTTGCCGAACGCTGCCGCGTTTCTGAGCAGATTGCGGACGATGTGGACCACCCAGTGCCCGTCGGCTCGGGCCACCGCATTGCCCGAAACAGTCAGGCGGGACCTCTGATTGCTCGCCCAGTCATGGGTGGCGGACTCCACCACCGCTCTCAGATCCACCGCGGCCGACTCGAGGATCATTTCGCCGATGTCGAACCGAGCGGCGATGAGGAGGTCGTCGACGACATGTGAGGTCTCGAGTGCCTGAATGGCGAGCAGCTCGATGATCTCGTTGCGCACCCCGGCGTTGAAGTCCCGGGTCCGGTCGCGGAGCAACTCGGAGAATCCGACGACCGCCGCGAGCGGGTTCCCTA
>JBOGEV010000047.1:0-1230 GCA_050742015.1 Acidimicrobiia bacterium | reverse complement strand
ACGAGGTCGGGCTGCGGGACAAGACGACCGACCAGGCGGGCCAATCCCAGCGAAGAACCGTAACGGTACCTGACGGGGTCGACGAGAAGATCATGATAGTACCGGTCGAATACCACGATTCCCGAGTTATTCAGCTTCGGCCGCACGCCGATGTAGTGCCCGATCACGTAATCGGCCCACCACAGGACGAGCTTGGCGATCGACGAGATCGGTCCTCGAGCCTGCTTTCTATGCGGATCGGTCACCAGTCCGTTGAAGTCGGGCGGTCTCCCGAAGTGAGGACGGAGGTGAAAGCGGTGCACACGGAGGCCTCTGCTCACCAGTCTCTCCTCGAGACCGGTGATCAGGGTGGACTTCCCGGAACCATCGGGCCCCAGAACCGCCACGAGCAGCCCCCTTTGGCGGTCGGTCATGGCGGAATCGCCACCCATCGCGGACGCAATGCGCCGGCTCGAAGGAGCCGCAGCACGAGAGGCAGCCTGCCGACCACGACGACACGAGACCTCTTGGCCTCGAGCCAGAGAAAGGCGGTAGGACAGATCCATCGGAAGAGGACGAGCCGGCTCCACCTGTGTCGGTGATTCGCTAGATAGCGCTCCCCGTTGAGCGTCCGGAGCTTCTGCTTGGAGGACCGCATGCTCGGGACGAAGTATCCATGCTGGGACACCCCGCAGGCAACCGCAAGATCATGGCGGACCGTAGGAAGGCTCGGCACCCGGTCCCCCGGGCGCCCGACCCAGCCCGCAGGTCGAAGCAGGCTTGGGATATGCCCAAGGCCATATCGAAGCATCAAGGAGGCCGCCCCCCCGAGCTCGGCCCCGGATCGAGCTTCGAGGGCGGCGCGCATCACCGTCATCCTGCGAGAGAAGGAAGGAGCCATCTCTCCTCGCGAGCCACGATCGATCACTCTCTCTGCAAAGCTCCGACCTAGTACGCTTTCGATATGTTCCAGAAGCCATGCCCGGTCCTCTTCGTTGCCTGCCACGTCTCCCAGCTCCTGGAAGTACTTTTCCTTCTTCCAGCCCCCACTCCAGGCGAGATGGTGAAGCGTCGTGACCAGGACGCGGGCCCTCGACGAAAGGTTCCGCACACCGTCCTTCACCGACGATTCGGCCTCCAGGAGGCGTTTCGGTACCAACGGAACGCCCATGGCCGTTATGCCATCGAAAATGTCGAAATGCAAGGCCAGGACGTCTGACGTGTCGGTCGTATCGACGAACGAGACGCCCG
>JBOGEV010000046.1:0-3292 GCA_050742015.1 Acidimicrobiia bacterium | reverse complement strand
GCTTGAGGCAGCGTCCAGACTCGTCGCAGCCGCTGTGTGGAAGGACTACTTCCAGGCCCACGAAGCTTTGGGGTGGTATTGGCAAGCCGTGAAGGGTTGCGACGATCGAGAGGAAGAGCGATTGCTGGGCGCTCTTCGCATCGGAGCCGTTGCACTTCTCGCCGGCACTGTGTCGCTCGCTATCGAGGTGGTTCTCGATGTGCGAGACGTGGTGAATCCAGCGGAACTCGAATCGTGGGTGCGCCGGAGACCCGTGGCCGCTCGCGAACAAGTGATCTCGGAGATGTACGGCAGATACTTGGGAACCGACGCTGAAGCTGCACTCGCAGACTTCGCTGGGTTCGCCGCCGTGGTTGCCTCGGGAGTTCAGGGACCGAGCAGCACAGAGTCTCCGGGCAGCTGATGTCTCAGACGTGGATCCGTCACCGGTGTTCCGGGATTGTCCTCGGGCCTGCCCGGCGGATCGAATCTCTGGCACATACGGCCGCGGAATAGTGCGAATCGGCGAGGTCCACTCCTTGGCTTCTCAGATCTGAAGACCCGGAGTCAGAGACGGTGGGCGATCTCCTTCCGATTTCACCTTGGGTGATTAGGTGTCAACCTCTGAGTGGCGTGGAACGTGGATGCCCATCGGAGGAAAGGCAGCCGGCAGCGCGAGGTGTGAGGGTCTTGATGGGCTTGATCCAGAGCGGGCGGGAGATCATTCCGGGTTTGAGGGGCAAAGAGGCGGCAGGCGGCAGTCCGCGAAAAGTCCGCGGGAGAATGAAAAACGCCGGAAAACGCCAAGAGATGACGAGCGACTAAAACCCTGGTCACACCATAGATTTCTAGGTTCTCCCAGGTGACCGAAACCCCCTGATCTTGACTGACAGTCAAGGGGTCAGGGGTTCAAATCCCCTCAGCTCCACTCCCAACCTCCGGGTGGTCGATACCCACTGCCCTCGGGCGACCCGGTCTCGTCGTATGCGTGTCATCGCCGACTGCCCGAATCGGTGTGACATCACTGGGTTCGTCGGGTTTTGCGATCAGGGGCACACATGACCGGTTCGTCGTCGACACCAGTGCAGTTCTTCACATCGTCGGTGAGGGAATTGAGATCTCGACCACCCACGAGCTTCTCGCACCGGCGCTGCTGCGGTCTCAAGCGCTGTCGATGCTGCACTGGGCCGTGCATCGCGGCGATCTCGCGCCCGACACAGCCCGCGACCGCTTGGCCCGCATCGGGAAGATGAAGATCAGGCTGGTCGGCGACGCCGTACTCCGACGTCGGGCCTGGGAGCTGGCGGACGAGCTGGGGTGGCCCTCGACCTACGACGCCGAATACGTGGCGCTCACCCAACTGCAGGCCGACGCCTTGGTCACCTTGGACCAGGGGCTGGCCAAGAGTGTCGAACGGATAGTCCCCACCGCCTCGATCGATGAACTGCGTTGAGCCCAAACCTCGAACTTGAGGGCCCCCCGGCTGATGGTGGCAGCCAGAGGGCCCTGAAGGTGTTGGCGGGCTCTCGCGCCCTCCACCCATCCAACATCGCGATATCGGCATCGCACCAGTCGAAACTTGAAGGGGTCTAGGTGCCAGCCAGTCTTCCCAGAGCGTCGTAGGCGGCGTATTTGAAGGCTTCGGAACGGGTAGGGACGTTGTAGGTCGAGTCGATGAACCGGTCGATGGTGCCTCCGGCGTGGATCACGGCCTGCGGGATGTGGATCAACTCGGCCGCCTCGTCGCCGACGACATGGGCCCCGAGCAGACTCTTGTTGTTGCGGTCGAGGACCAATTTGATCAGCCCCTGGGAAGTTCCGGCAATGGCGCTGCGCGGGTTGTCCTTGAACCACGCTCGCCCCACCTCGTATTCGATCCCCGCCTCTGCAGCGGCATCTTCTGTCATCCCGACCATCCCGACCTCTGGGATCGAATACACGCCGTATGGCGCCAGCGGATCGACCGTCTCCTTGAACGGGATGTCGAAGGCGTGGCAGGCGGCCACCCTTCCCTGCTCGGTCGACACCGAGGCGAGAGCCGGGGGGCCGATCACGTCGCCGGCGGCGTAGATCCCGGGCACCGACGTCTCGTAGTGCTCGTCGACGAGGATCCGACCCCTCTCGTCGGTCTTGATCCCGACCCGGTCCAAGCCGAGCTCTTCGGTGTTGCCGACCCGTCCCGCGGCAAAGAGAACCACATCTGTTTCGAGGACGGCGCCGTCGTCGAGCGAGACGGTCAGGCTTCCTTCGGTTCGCTGCACGGCGCCCATCTGTCCGAGGATCACAATGAGCCCCTCCTCCTCGAGGGCCTCTTCGAGGACTTGCGAGATCTCGCGGTCCATGAACGGGACCAGTCTGTCCCCCACGTCGATCAGGGTGACCTCGACCCCGAGCGCGGTGAACATCGATCCGTATTCCACTCCTACCGGTCCGCCGCCGACCACCACCATCCGCCGGGGAATCCGATCGAAGGCGAGGATCGTGTCCGAGTCGTGAACATCCGGATCGTCGAACGGGATGGTGGGCGGGCGGAGCGGACGGGATCCGGTCGCGATGAGAATGACGTCCGCGGTCAGAGTCCGTCTGCCCCCGGCGGCGAGAGTGACCTCGACGGAGCCATCTCCCAGAGTCGCCTCCCCATGGATCAGCTCGATGCCATGCCGATCCAGGTTGCGGCGGACTTCATTCCCTATCGACTGTTGGACCTCGGCTGCTCTCGCTCGCAGGCGATCCAGCAACACCTCCGCTCCGAGGCCCATCCCAACTCCATAGACGTCGCGGCGACGGAACCCGGTGAGGTACAGCGAGGCCTCCCGAAGCGTCTTGGTCGGGATCCCTCCGCTGTTGACCGGCGCCCCTCCTGGCCTCGGGTCCCGATCGACGACGGCAACCTTGTGACCGAAATAGGCGGCTTGAGCCGCCGCCTTCTCGCCAGCCGGGCCTGACCCGATGGCGACCATGTCGAAGTGGTCCAATCGTCTCTCCTTGTGGCGTTTTCACCGGGAGTATGCCCCGACTCCGGGCGTCCCCTACCCACACATCCCGTCGTTGACACCAAGCGGTGGCGGGCGTCACGTCGTCAAGCCGCGTCCCCCTTAGTCACGACCCGCCTTCCTTTAGGCGGGTGAAATCGAGGACCGCGTCCAACGGCCGGGGGACACGGGTCAGATCGAGGGCTTCGACCAGCAGCCTGCCGTACTGTCTCGCCCCGCCGGAGCGGGCCTTGATGAAACGTCGCAGCTGCTCGGTATGGGCTCCGTTTCGCCATGCCGGCTGGTTCTGGAGACTGCGGAACGAACCGAGTTGGCCCTGG
>JBOGEV010000045.1:0-14083 GCA_050742015.1 Acidimicrobiia bacterium | reverse complement strand
GATCTCGACCTATAGGTCGAGATCTCCGCGCCAGAACCGTTGGAGGGCGGTCTAGCCTGCTTTGCTTGTGCCCATAGGAACAGTGCGGAGATGCGGATAATCGTCATTGGAGCGGGGGCGGTCGGGTCCTACCTGGCAGAGCGTCTCTCCGCTGAGGGCCAGGACGTCGTCGTGATCGAGGACGACGAGGCGATGGCCGCCGAGATCCAGGATCGCATCGACGCATTGGTCCTGGTTGGCAACGGTGCCAGCGCCCACATGCTCGAGGATGCCGGGGCGGCCAAGGCGGACGTCCTCATCGCCGTCTCCAACTCGGACGGCGCCAATGTCCTCGCCTGTCATGTCGCCAAGGAGCTGGGCACCAAGACCACGATCGCCCGCATCGAGGACCCCGAGATCCGCGAAGGGTCGAATCGCTTGGGTGTCGACGTCGTGATCGACCCGTCGGCCACCGCGGCAGAGGAGCTCGTCGACATCGTCGGTTTCGGTGGCACTACCGAGATGGTCCAGTTCGCAGACGGGAAGTTGGTGATGGTCGGCGGGATCGTCACCCAAAACGCGCCGATCACCGCCGGACCGCTGAATGAGCTGAGGATCCGGTCTGCCGAATGGGGTTGGGTCGTCGCCGCCCTGGTGCGGGACGGGTTGACGATCGTCGCCCACGGCGACACCACCGTCCGTCCGGGAGATCATGCCTTGGTGATGACCACCGACGACAAGGTGGAGAAGGCGACTCAGATGCTCGGGGTGAGGAGACGACGGATCGACCGGACGGTGCTCATGGGAGGCACTCGCCTCGCAGTGCTCACTGCGCGCCACATGCTCGAAGCCGGTCTCGAGGTGGTGCTCGTCGACGAGGATCCGGCCCGCGCCGTCAAGCTGGCCGACAAGTACCCGAAGGCGCTGGTGATACATGGGGATCCGACCGACCCTGATGTGCTGGCCACCCTCGACCTCGGACCCAATGATGTCGCGATCGGCCTGACAGGATGGGACGAGGTCAACCTACTCAGCTGTCTGGTGGCGAAGGCATCCGGGGCGGGTCTGGTGATCGCACGCTTCAATAGGGTCTCGTACGTCAAGCTCCTCTCCGGAGTGGGGATCGATGCGGCGGTATCGAGCCGATTGATGGCGGCCAGCGCCATTCTCCGCTTCGTTCGCCAGGGCAAGGTCGAGCAGGTGGCGACGTTCTCCGACACCGATGCCGAGGCGATCGAGATCGAGGTCGCCGAGGGGGCGAGGGCCGCCGACAAGACCCTCCTCGAGCTGGCTCTCCCGGTAGGTGTCATCATCGGCGGGATCTCGCGCAACGGAACCACCTTCGTCCCCGATGGCTCCACGACGATCAGAGCCGGCGATCACATCATCTTCTTCTCACTCCCCAGGGACATCGAGGAATCGACCGCTCTGTTCACGGCATGACCTCCCAACTCGATCGCCGAAGCCGGGTGCCGCTGGCTCACCTGCTCACGTCAGTGGCCTATGTCATCGGGTCGATGCTCATCTTCGTCGGATTGGCGATGGTCGTCGCCTCGCTGGTCTCGGCCATCAATGCCGAATACGAGACCGCAATGTGGATCGCCGTCGCCGCCGTCACCACCGCCGGCGCCGGCGCCGTGGCGCGGCGCTTCGTCCCTCGCCCCGGCACCATCAGCATGAAGGAGGGTTTTGTCACAGTCGGGTTGTCCTGGTTCGTTTTCTCGCTATTCGGAGCCCTCCCCTATCTCATGACCGGCGCGATCCCCTCATTCACCGACGCAGTCTTCGAGACGGCTTCGGGCTTCACCACGACCGGGTCCTCGATCCTGCCCGATCCAGGTGTGCTTCCGGCCGGGATCGGGTTCTGGCGCGGCCTGACCCAATGGCTCGGCGGTATGGGCGTCATCGTCCTCGGTGTTGCCGTGCTGCCTCTGCTCGGCACCGGAGGCGCCCAGCTGGCCCAAGCCGAGTCTCCGGGACCCACGCTGGACCGGATCACCCCTCGTTTCCAGGAGACGGCGAAGCGCCTCTGGCTGCTCTATGTGGTGATAACCATCGTGCTGGTGGCCCTTCTCGTGGCAGGCGACATGGACTTGATGCAGTCGGTGGTCCACGCGTTCACCACCATGTCGACCGGCGGGTTCGGCACCGAGGCCGACTCGATCGCCGGTTTCAGTCCCTATATCCAGTGGGTCATCACCGTGTTCATGTTCATCGCCGGGGCCTCTTTCGTCCTCCACTACCGCGCTCTCCGACGCCCGATCGAGTACTTCCGCAACTCGGAGTTCAAGCTCTACCTCCTCATCACGCTGGGCGCGATCGTCATAGTCACCGGTGGGCTCTGGGTCGACCTGACTCCCAACGAAGCGATCAGACATGGAGCCGTCAACACGGTGTCGATACTCACCACCACCGGGTTCGCCTCGACCGACTTTGCTCTCTGGCGACCCGCTCTCCTGATCATGGTCGTGGGCCTCATGTTCCCGGGAGGCATGGCCGGGTCGACCGCCGGAGGCATCAAGACCTTTCGTATCGGGGTCCTGGCAAGAGCTGCCTTTGCCGACTTGCGGCGGCTGACCCACCCCCGCGCCGTGTTCGTCACCCGTTTTGGGGGCGCCCGGGTCCCGGACCCGATCGTCGAGGCAGTGCAGTCCTTCTTCTTGTTCTACATGTTCATCTTCATGACTTCCGTGTTTCTCCTCGCCTTCATCGACGCCAACATCGCAGAGGAGTTCGATCTGGTCACCGCCACCTCGGCCGTCGCCTCGGCGCTGGGCAACATCGGGCCGGCGCTGGGCGAATTCGGGCCGGCTTCGAATTACTCGGGGCTGCCCATCCCGGGCAAATGGCTGCTCACCTCATTGATGATCATCGGCCGCCTCGAGATCTTCCCCGTCCTCGTCCTGTTCACCAGGGACCTGTGGCGGCGCTGAGCCGCAACCTAATGCAGGGCGTCACGCATACGTGACGCCCTGCATTAAGAATGAGGACTGATGGACGAAATCCGGCGGATGATGCTCGATCGAAGACTCCAGCTCAGCACAGAGCTCGGTCGTCTCACCGAACCCCCTTCTGAAGGCGCAGCCGTTTCCTTCGGCAAGAGGGTGGCCGAGGGGACCTCGGAGGCGGTGGAGAGGTTGAGCACCACGGCCACCGCAAGGTCGATCAGCGCATCGATTGCCGACATCGACCGAGCCCTGGCGAAGATCGAATCGGACACCTATGGGACGTGTGACGATTGTGGCGCCGAGATCGAAAACGCTCGTCTCGAAGCGCGGCCCGCGTCGTGGCTCTGCGTGAGCTGCGCCGGACGACGCTGAGCCGTCAATTTCGGGTTACTCCTCCTCGTCCCCCGGCTCCGTGGTGAATTCGAAGGAGATGTCGCCGATGCGGACCTCGTCGCCTTCGACGGCCCCGGCCTCGTTCAGTGCCTGGTCGACTCCGAGTCGGGACAAACGCCATGCAGCCATGTCGGCAGCCTCGGCCACGGTGAGATCGGCGAACGCCACAGCTCGTTCCGCGGCCAGTCCTTCGACCCGCCACCCCCCTTCCTCGCGCCGCACCGTGAAGGTCGGGCCCAGGGGCCGGTGGAGCACGAATCCCTTGCGCGGTGGCGCCATCCGTTCCGCCTCGTCGACCAGATCGGCGATGGCGTGCAACGCCTCCCTGATCCCATCACCGGTCGCGGCGGACACGGGCATTGCTCCGAGGGAAGCCGCCATCCCGCTCAGGTCACCCAGATCCGACTTGTTGAGAAGGACGAGTCGGGGTCGTGCCGCAATCTCCGCGGAGTACTCGGCAATCTCCTGGCTCAGGATCTCGAGTTGCTCGACTGGGTCCTTTTCCTGGGTCTCGGCGGGGTCGAGCAACATGACGAGGACCCGCGCCCGCTCGACATGACGGAGGAACTCATGACCGAGACCCCGTCCGGAGGCAGCGCCTTCAATGAGACCGGGGATGTCGGCCAGGACGAACTCGCGCCCGTCGAAGCTGACTACACCCAGGTTCGGCTCCAGGGTCGTGAACGGGTAGTCGGCGATCTTGGGCTTGGCCGCTGACACCTTCGAGATGAAAGTCGACTTGCCTGCGTTGGGGAATCCGATGAGTGCCGCGTCAGCGAGGAGCCTCATCTCGAGGGTGAACCACTCGCTGCGTCCGTATTCGCCTTGTTCGGCTACTCCCGGTGCTCGGTTGGATGGGTTGACGAATGCGGCGTTTCCGCGCCCACCGCGCCCGCCGCGTACCACCTCGACCTGCTGACCCTGTTCGACGAGGTCGGCGACCATGGTCCCCTCTTCGTCGTACACCACCGTCCCCAGCGGCACCGAAAGGACCAGGGACTCTCCGGTTTTCCCGTGCCGAAGGTCGCCTTGCCCATGGGTCCCGTGCCCCGCGGAGTGGTGGGGATTGCGCTGGTAGCGGAGGAGAGTGGCGACCGACGGGTCGGCTCGGAGGAAGACCGACCCCCCCGGGCCTCCATTGCCGCCAGTCGGCTTGCCTTTCGGTTTGCCCCTGGCCCTCACAAACGAGACAACCCCCGCGCCGCCGTTGCCGGCGTGGAGGTTGACGCGGACCCGGTCGACGAACACGACCGGAAGCTAGTGGTATCCCCTATTCGGGAAGGACGCTGACGAGGCGGCGGTTGGCACGGGAGCCGTATTTGACCGTCCCAGCCGCGGTGGCGAAGAGGGTGTCATCGCTCCCCTTGCCCACGTTCTCACCGGGGTGGATCCGGGTGCCACGCTGACGCACGATGATGGCGCCGGCGTTCACGAACTCGCCGTCGAAGACCTTGGCCCCGAGGCGTTTGGCTGCGGAGTCACGTCCGTTCTTTGACGAACCGCCTGCTTTGGTCTTTGACATTTCACTCCTCCTCGGAAGACTCGGACTTGGTGGTCTTGGCAGCCGTGCTCTTGCCGGCTGTCGACTTGGCAGCGGTTGCCTTGGTAGCGGTTGCCTTGGCCGCGGTGGACTTGGCGCTCGACTTGGCCGTGGCGGCCTTGTCGTCAGCAGTCTTGGCCTTGTCCTCACCAGACTTGGCCTCTGTGGATTTGGCCGCAGTGGGCTTGGCCTCTGTGGACTTCGCCTTGGCACCGGGCAGCTTGATCTCGGTGATCTCGATTTGGGTGTACTTCTGGCGATGACCCTGGCGGCGGCGATACCCGGTCTTGTTCTTGTACTTGAAGATGTCGACTTTCGGGCCCTGGGACTCGCCGAGGACCTTGGCGGTCACCGACGCTTTGGCCAGGACGTCACGATCGGACACGGCATTGCCCTTGTCGTCGACGACGAGCAACGGGGCGAACGACAGCTGGTCGGCGTCGCCTTTCACGCGCTCGATCTCGATCACATCGCCCGATTGCACCTTGGCCTGCTTGCCGCCGGCGCGGATGATGGCGTACATGGGTAAACCTCTGGGAGGGGGATTCGAGGACGATGTTATCGGCTGTCGTGGTCTATCGCCAAGCGAGTTGGACGAGGCTCACTCCGTCAGGGTGAAGTCTTCGACGAGGCTCTGGGCGGCCACGGCGTGCTCGTGGACGATGATCCCCCGGCCACCACATTCCTCGCACTTGGAGGAGAACTGTTCGAGAAGGCCGGCCGAGACGTTCTTTCGGGTCATCTCGACCAGGCCGAGATGCGAGACGTCGAACACCTGAGTCCGGGTCTTGTCCTTGGCCAGGGTCTCCTTGAGCCGACGCAACACCGACTGCTGGTTGTCCACTGTCTCCATGTCGATGAAGTCGATGACGATGATCCCACCGATGTCCCTGAGCCGGAGCTGCCGACCAATCTCCTCTGCGGCCTCGAGATTGTTCTGCAGCACCGTTTCCTCGAGGTTTGAGGACCCCACGAACTTCCCCGTGTTGACATCGATGACAGTCAGAGCCTCTGTCCTGTCAATCACGAGATGGCCGCCTGACGGTAGGTACACCTTGCGATCCAGCGCCTTCCTGAGCTGATCGTCGATGTGGTAGCGCTCGAACACCGGAACCTCGTCGACGTAGTGCTGGACCTTGGAGACGAGGTCGGGAGCGGTCCCCCGCAGATAATCGACCACGGTCTCATACGCATCGGCGTCGTCGATCAGGAGCTTGCGGAAGTCGGCCGTGAAGTGCTCCCTGATCACCTTGATCAGCAGGTCCGGCTCCTGATGCACCATACGGGGCGAGCCGCCGTTCCTGGACTCCTCACCGATCTGATCCCAGACCTTGCGCAGCCGGGATATGTCCGCGGCAAGCTCTTCGGCGCTGGCATGAAGGGCGGCGGTCCGCACGATCACGCCATATCCGTCGGGACGGACCTTGTTGATTACGTCGCGGAGCCGTGACCGGTCCTCGTCGGGCAGCCTGCGACTTATTCCGACACTGTCAGACTCCGGAACCAACACCAGATATCGGCCGGGCAGTGACGGCATTCCGGTCAGCCGGGCGCCCTTGGCCCCCATGGCGTCCTTGGTCACCTGCACCAGGACCTCGTCGCCTTCCTTCAAGACATTCTCGATTCGGCGGGTCGAGCGACCGTTGGGCCCCTTGCCGTCAGAAGCGACGTCGGACGCGTAGAGGACGCCGTTCTTGGGCGCTCCGAAGTCGAGAAAAGCCGCTTCCATGCCGGGCAGCACATTGCGAACCTTGGCGAGATAGATGTTCCCGGCCACCGAGCTCGAGTCCTCGCGCGCAACGTAGTGCTCGACCAGTACCGGGCCTTCGAGGATCACCATCTGGGTCTGGCCCCGGCTGACTCGGACCAACATCTGCTTGCGCCCGGTCTCGACGGGCACGATGACCTCGTCGTCGACGGGACGGCGGGATCGGGTGCGGGAAGTCGAGACTCCGTTTCTCCCGTGGTTGGCGCCGCCCTTGTTGGAAGTCTGGTGGCGCCGCTCCTTCTTGGGTTTGGCTGCCGGGGCCGGCCGGGCCTCGACTCTGGTGACCTCTACCTTTTGTCCCTTGACACGGACGGTCTTGTGCTCCTCGACGGTCCCTTCCGTCGAGGATCTCCGAACGATCTGTGGGCTCTTCTTGCGAAATAGAGCCATGTGTTCTCACTCCTCTGAGATTGAATGCTGCGGATGACGCGAAAGCCTGTTTCCTGGCAGGGGCTTCCGGGTCCAAATAGGTGCGCCAGACCGCGTTCGGCTCTCCGCCCCGAATGGAGGCGGTCCCCGTGGATGGCCACACCGGGCGACCGGCGTGCATGGGTGCTAATCAACGAAACACTCCGAAGAGGGGAAGATGTCGCGCCTGGCGGACGATCCAAGGCTACCAGAAACGGAACGCAGAACCTATCCAGTCACCAGGTCGAGCTCGGGCTGCTCCGGCTCGGTCGGGTCGTAGCACATCCGGCATCTGGCCTCGTACGCGCCTTGGGCGCCGAGCACCACCAGGTCGTCGGAGTGCACGATGCGCTGGGTGTACATCCCCGGGCCCCCGCATCGATGACACACGGCCAGCATCTTGGTCACATACTCGGCGCGGTCGCACAACGTCGGAATCGGCTCGAAGGGCCGCCGCAGGTAGTCGGTGTCGAGGCCAGCCACGATCACCTGCTTGCCTGCTGCTGCCAACTGCTCGACGACGTCGACGAGGCCTTCGTCGAAGAACTGACCCTCATCGACTCCGATCACCTGGGTGCTGTCCTCCACTCGACGCAACAGCTCTGCGGCTGTCTCGACGGGGATCGCCTCCACCTTCAGGCTGGAATGGGAAACGACCTCGGTGTCGGCGTATCGGACGTCGAGTCGGGGCTTGAACGTCTGGATGGGCACCCTTGCGATCTGATAGCGGGTGACCCTTCGAATCAACTCCTCGCTCTTCCCCGAGAACATCGGCCCGCAGATGACCTCGACCCACCCTTCCTCGCCACGGCGATACATGACGAGCGAGAGTAGACCGCCGGAAGCCCTCGTACTCAGCACCCGTATCAGTGGCGATCCACCACTTAGCCTGACCGAACGTGACCGACGACTTTGAGATAGCGGCATCATGGAGCACGCCCGTCTGGCGTGAAGAGGCGACGGGGTGGCTCGACCAAACACTGGCGGAGGCCGGCCTGGAACGGATCGGCAGCGTGACCCAACCGCATCTCGAGCCCTGGTCGACGGTGCTGACGGCGAACACGAGCGGAGGCAGGGTATGGCTCAAGGCCATGGTGCCGGGAACGGCGTTCGAGATCGAGATCTACGACCTTCTGACGCGGATCGACCCCGAGCATGTCCTACACCCGATCGCCTCCGACCGGGACCGCGGATGGCTGCTCCTGCCCGACGGCGGTCCATCCGTGGCCGAAAGGTTCAAAGGTGCTGAGTTGGTGGAGGCGATGGTGATCGCCCTCCCCCAGTACGCGTCGCTCCAGCGCTCGATGACTGCAAGTGCTCAGACCCTGATCGAGACCGGTCTCGGTGACATGCGCACCGAAGGACTTCCCTCCCGGTATCGGCACGCCCGTGCCCGGCTCGAAGGCGAGCCTTTCGCCGACAAGCTGGTCGCGCTCGAGGCCGACTACTTGGCGTGGTGGGACACCGTGAGCGGGTCTCCCATCCCGCCGACCCTCGACCACAACGACCTCCATCCCTGGAACATCCTCGGCGTGGGCTCCGCGCCTTCAGACGAACCGAACAGAGCTGTCTTCTACGATTGGGGAGACTCGGTCGTCGCCCACCCTCTCGGTAGCGCACACGTGCCGATCGCTCGGGTGCGCAAGATGGTCGGTCTCGACTCGGAGCACCCCGACGCGTTGCTCATGCGTGACGCCTATCTCGAGGTCTTCACCGACCTGGTTTCCCGTTCCCAACTCGTCGAGCTGTTCGAAGCCTCATGTCGCCTGGCCAAAGCGACCCGAGCCGTGATCTGGGACGGTTCGCCGGAAGACATCGGGCACTATCTCGCCGACCTATCCAACGGTTTCGCCGGGATGTGACCGCCGCTCAGCGACGGGCCACTAGAACGTAGAACCTAAAAAGGGTGAGTATCAGCTGAGTTGATTCTCACCAGGCACCGGAGTTCGCATCAGCCATACCGAGTTGGCCACCCCGAGCGCAAGGGTCATCGACAGGTAGAACGACCCCCCCGCCGAGAGGAAGGGAAGCGGGATCCCGGTCACCGGCATGATCCCGATGGTCATCCCCACGTTGACGAAGACGTGGAAGACCATCATCGCGGCCAAGCCAGTAGCGATTAGTGCCCCGAATCGATCCCGGGCGTTGGCCGCGATCACGAGCAGCCTCCAGATGATCACGGCGAAGGCGGCGATGACCAGGATCCCCCCGACGAAGCCGAGCTGCTCGGCGACGGCAGTGAAGATGAAGTCGGTCTCCTGCTCCGGCACGTATTCGAACGAGGTTTGTGTCCCCTCGGCAAAGAGACCACGACCGAAGATCTGACCAGATCCAACGGCGTACTTGGATTGCTGGATGTTGTACCCGATGCCCTGGGGGTCGATCGCCGGGTTGAACAGCACGCGAATTCGGTCGAGCTGATAGCCCTCGAGCCATCCGCGTTGCAGGGTGAGCGCCACTCCGGCGGCCGCCGCGGCGGCGAGCGCCACCAGTTGTCGCCAGGTGGCGCCGGCTACGAACAGCATCACGAAGAGGATGAACCCGAAGACCATGGTGGTGCCCAGGTCGGGCTCGAGGAGGATCAGGGCGGCGGGAAAGACAACGATGAGGATCGCCCGGAACACGACTGGCCAGGTGAGTTGTCTCTTGCCGACCTCGTCACGGTTGTTGGGCGATAGGACGGCCGCCAGCAGCAGGATCACGACCACCTTGGCGAACTCGGCGGGCTGGAGATTGAAGAATCCGAGGGGAATCCATCGTCGAGCGCCGTTGATCGGCTGGAACAGGAACACCGCGAAGAGGGCCACCAGAATCGCGATCGAAACCATCGGAATCAGGTTCTTCAGCTCGCGGTAGTCGATGTTGGAGACGATGGCATAGATGGTCAATCCTGCGGCGACGAAGATCATCTGCCGCTCCATGCTTATGGACCCTGAGTTGGCGGTCGCCGAGTAGATCATGAGCAGGCCGAGCCCCGAGAGGGCGATCATCGTGCCGAACAGGATCCGGTCCGACTTGTTGCGACGCCGGTCGACGGCGACCTCGCGGAGTCGGGAGATGACCGCCATCAGTCGGCCTCGTCACCGGCGACGATCGGAGTCGGCTCGTTGCCCATCAGGTACTGCATGATGTGACGCGCCACCGGGGCGGCCACCTGGCCCCCTGACCCACCCTCGTCGATGAGGATGGCGACCACGTACTGCGGGTTGTCGAGTGGGGCGACTCCCACGAACCAGGCATGGTTGTCCCTCGTGGCGGAGACCTGAGCGGTCCCGGTCTTGCCACCGACGTTCTCCACTCCCTCGCCGAAGTCGCTGAAGGCCGCGGCTGCGGTGCCTCCGTTCACAACTGCCCCAAGGTCGGCCAGCAACGAGGCCCGGGTCGCCGGGGAGATGTCCACCGTCTCCGGGGCGGGACGGTCGACCGGCGTAACGGTGCCGTCCTCGGCGACGGTCTCCTTGACCACACGGGGCTCCATGATCTGTCCCCCGTTGACGAGAGCGGCATAAGAGACTGCGACCTGGAGCGGGGTGGAGGTGAACGCACCCTGGCCGATGGCGAAGTCCATCAGGTCACCGCCGAGCCACGGCGAGTCGAGTTCGAGACGGGATGGCTCGAGACGGGGTGGCTGGTCCGGATTCTCCAGCTGATATTCCTTCAACTCCTCGAACAGGCTCCGGGTGGGAATGATGCCGGGCGCCTCGCTGGTGAGGTCGATGCCGGTTTCGTGGCCGTACCCGACCCTGGTCGCCCAGTCCTGGAGGATGTTCTCCTCCGGCTTGCCCTGATAGGCGAGATGGGTCCCGAGGGCGACACTCCAGAAGTAGATGTTGCAGGAGTTCTCCAGTGCGCCGTGAATGTCGAGCCAGCCCAGGTCGCGCGGGTCGTACCAGTCGTGCTTGACTTGTGCCGAACCGTCCGCCAGCTCGTCGAGGACGAGTGTGCCGTCGCAGTGGATCAGATCGCCGTCGACGCCCTCGATGTCGGTGGGAAACGGCAGGTTCTCTTCGAGCTTGGCGGTGTAGGTGATCGCTTTGAAAGTCGACGCAGGCGGATAGAGCCCGCTCACTGCGAGGTTATTGAACGCCTTGGCCTCATTGAGCCCCTGGAACGTGACCTCGTCGATTCCTGCCACGAACAGCTGGGGATCGAAATCCGGGTATGACGCCAACGCCAGAACGTCGAACGTGTTCACGTCGAGCACCACTGCCGCCGCTCGTTGCGTCTCGTTGAACACCTCCTCGCCCCTCGCCCGGTCGGCCTCCTTCACCGAATTGGAGAGCTCGACCCCATTCTCGAGGGCGAGCTCGATCAACTCCTGGAGCTCGAGGTCGAGGTTGAGCACCATCGAGCTGCCCGGCACCGGGTCCACCGGGGCCCGCTGTTCGATGATCTCGCCCCGTCGCACCCGGTACTCGATCTCCCCGCTGGTGCCTTGGAGAATCTCGTCGTAGACCCGTTCCACCCCCAGCTTGCCGATCCGCACATTCCGATCCAGATCCTTCCTCGCCGCCAGGTCGGCTTCCTCGGGAAGTCCGAGGTGCCCGATGACATGGGCCATGGTCGGACCGGACAGGTAGACCCGCTCCGGGACCTTCACCACCTCCACCCCGGGCAGTTCGTCGAGGGACTCGTTGATGGCGTACGCCGTCTCGTTGGAGACCGTCGTCACCTGGAAGCGGCCGTTGATGCCTGCCTCGTCGTACATGGCGTCCAGCTCGACAGGGTCGACCCCCACGATCGACGCCAGCTCCTGGACCAGGGTGTCCCGCTGATCAGGTTGGACGAAAGTCCTGTCGACCATGACCGCCGGCACCATGCGACTGGTGGCAAGGAGCTTTCCGTTGCGATCGTAGATGTCCCCTCGTGAGGCGAATGTGGACTTTCCGACCCATGTCGCCTCCTCTGCCGCTTCGGCGATCTGCGGGCCCTGGGCCACTTGGACGAACCAAAGACGCAACCCGACCACGGAGAGCATCGAGATGAAGACCACTCCAAGCGTCGTGAGCCTGAGCGCGAATTTCATGGATACCTGAGAGCTGTCCGGTCGTGGTCGACCAATCGTACGAATGTGGGCGCCAGTAGGGCGGCAACCACGAGATTTGCCAAGGGAACGAGGATCATGACCCTAACTGCTCCGCCTCCGACGACGCCGGCCTGACCGAACAGGGTTCCGACCAGCAGCAGAAGCACGACTCCCACCAAGGTGAGCAAGCCGGACCAGACCGCGATCGTCACCCTGCCCAATTCTGCCCGCTCCTTGGTGCGGACGGCGATATAGGCGATCGTCGTGTATACGACGGCACGGAGCCCGATGACGGAGGCGCCGAGCAGATCCATTATCAACCCGGAGATGAAGGCGATGGCAAGCACCGCCTCGGGCCGAACTCTGGTGAGGGCGAGGAGGATGCCGATCAGCATCACGAGATCGGGCGTGACGACCCTCAGCCGGCCGAACAAAGTGGTCTGGATGACGATGGCGACCACGACCGTGAGGCCGATGACCAGAACGGTGCGGCCTCTCATCAACCATCGCCCTCAGGGGTGGTAGTGGTGGTGGTGGCATCGTCGGCAATGGTCGTCCCGGTTGTCTCCTCGGGGATTGTGTCGTCCGTGGCTGCGGTGACCGGGTCGGGAGGCCAGGCGAGGACAACCACGAAGCGGAGGACCTCGGGGTCGACGAATGGGCGAACGCTCGACGTCAACGATGTCGACTCGGGCGAGGCGTCCTCGAGTACCTCCCCGACCGGGAGACCGGCCGGGTAGTCGGTGCTGGCGGAGGACGTGAGCACACGGTCTCCAGCGAGGACCGGCTCGCGGGCGGTGAACACGTCGAGGTTCATCTCCAGCCCCAGCTCCGATGAGAACGCCTGGGAGACGAGGGTCCCGGTCTGGGACCCGACCAGGACCGTCAGGCCCTCCCGAGTAGCGGTGATGGGCAGGATGGTGGCGCTGCCCGAGCTGACGCTCTTCACCGAGCCCACCACGTAACCATTGGTGTCGACGACCGGCTGACCGACGAGCACTCCGTTCCGGGTCCCCTTGTCGATGATCAGGGCAGCGTCGACCGACCCGATCACATTGGCAATGGTCCTGCCCAGCTCCTCCTCATCTGTGTCCAAGTCGTAGATCTGCTCGAGGAGCTCGAGTTTGGCACGGTCGTCCTGGCTGGCGATCAGCGCCGCCTGGGTCTCGGCGAGTTCGGCGGACAACGCTGCGTTCTGTTCCCGCAGCGAGGCGACATTGGACAAGCTGTCGAGGGCGCTGGCCACCGGGTTGACCACGTAGGCGGCCAGCCGCTGCATCGGGGAGACGATGGCCTGGGTCCCGTTGCGCAGCACCCCGACCACTCCCCCGCCGTCGAGTCGGATGTCGAAGGTCATCAAGAGGACGCCGATCACCAGGAGGCTGATGAAGGTGGGAAGTGCGCGGTCGGATCGCTTTGAGGTCAACATGTCTCAAGACGGGTCGAGGTGGTCATGGCCGGGAAGACGACACGAGCACGTCCTGCAGCGTGTCGAATTCCTCCAGACACTTCCCCGAGCCGAGCACCACCGACTGCAGCGGATTTCCCGCCGTGACGATGGGCATCCCCGTCTCATGAGCCAGACGATGGTCCAGCCCGACCAGCAACGCTCCGCCCCCGGTGAGCACGATTCCCCGCTCGACGACGTCGGCCGCGAGCTCAGGCGGCGTCTTGTCGAGGGTGTACTTGACTGCGTCGACGATCGCCTGAGTCGGCTCCTCGATCGCCTCCCTGATTTCCGGGCTGGAGAGAAGGATTGTCTTGGGCAGCCCGGTGACCAGGTCGCGCCCACGTACCTCCGCCGATGGCTCGTCGGCATACGGCCATGCCGAACCGACCGCCAGCTTGAGCTGCTCGGCAGTGCGCTCGCCAATGAGGACGTTGTACTCCTTCTTGACCCAGTCGATGATCGCGGTGTCGAGCTCGTCGCCCCCGACTCGGATGGAGCGGGAGACCACGATGCCACCCAGGGAGATGACCGCAACCTCGGTGGTGCCCCCGCCGATGTCGACGACCATCGA
>JBOGEV010000044.1:0-16821 GCA_050742015.1 Acidimicrobiia bacterium | reverse complement strand
GCAGCCTGGGCATCCGTGTCGTGGCAGTGGCTCCAGGGATCATGGACACGCCGCTCTTGGCCGGAGCTCCCCAGGACCTGAAGGACTCCCTTGCGAAGCTGCATGTGTTCCCCCAGCGTCTGGGGACACCCGACGACTTCGCCCACCTCGTGCAGGCGATCGTGGAGAACCCGATGCTCAACGGTGAGGTGATCCGTCTCGATGCTGCGGCCCGGATGCCGCCGAGATAGCAGGTTGGAGGGGGGAGTTCTTGGGCCCCCCGAAGGGGGGAGTACCGGAAGACCCCCTTCGGCCCTTCGGGCCACCTCCCCCAACGTCGCTTCGCTCCTGGGTGAGGAAATGGGGCTCGGGCGACGTCGATCGGCAATCAAAGCCGCTTGATTCCGTCCAGGCTTTCCGGATTCTCCAGACTCGACAGATCACCGGGTTCGTTGCCGAGCGCCAAGGCCTTCACCACGCGGCGCATGATCTTGGCGGATCGGGTTCGGGGCAGGTCCTCCACCACCCGGACGATTGCCGGTCGGAACGACTTCCCCAACTTATCGGTGACCGCCGTCCCGACTCGATCGTCGAGCCCGTGTCCCGGCTCCACCCCTGGGGCAGGGACCACGAAGATGGCGATGGCCTCCCCTTTCACGCGGTCGGGGATCCCGACCGCGGCGGCCATCATGACCTCGGGGAGGGCGACGACTACGGACTCGATCTCGGCCGGGCCGATGCGCTTGCCTGCGATGTTGAGCGTGTCGTCGGAGCGCCCGTGCAGATACCAGAAGCCATCGTCGTCGACAGAAGCCCAATCTCCGTGGACCCAGGTGTCGGGGAATCGCTCCCAGTAGGTCTCGAGGTATCGCTCGGGCTCCTTCCAGAACCCTCGGGTCATCCCCGGCCAGGAGCCTCTGATCACCAACTCGCCGACCTCGCCCCGCACCGGGTTCCCGTCTGAGTCGTAGACGTCGGCGTCGACTCCGAGCGAGGGGCCTCCCAATGACGTCGGTTTGAGCCCCTGAAGGAGGTTGACCCCGATGATCACTGCGCCGATCTCGGTTCCGCCCGAGATGTTGACGATGGGCCGCGTCCTGTCTCCGACCTCATCGAAGAGCCACCACCATGGATCGGGGTTCCACGGCTCCCCGGTGGATCCGAAGGTGCGCAGACGGGACAAATCGTGCTTTTTGGCTTGTTCGGCGCCATGGGGCTGTAAGGCCCGGATCAAGGTCGGGGAGATGCCGAGGAAGGTCACCCCGAGGTTGGCCGCCACCTGCCAGATCCGATCCGGTCCCGGGTGATCTGGGGCACCGTCGTAGGTGGCCACGGCCGCGCCGTTGGCCAGCCCGGCCAGGACGATCCACGGCCCCATGATCCAGCCCATATCGGTGGCCCACATCGCGACGTCGTCACGGTTGATCTCGGCATGGAACGCCCCTTCGGCTGCCAGCTTGACCGTGATCCCGGCGTGGACGTGGACGGCGCCTTTGGGACGACCCGTCG
This sequence comes from Acidimicrobiia bacterium, assembly GCA_050742015.1. Lineage (GTDB taxonomy): Bacteria > Actinomycetota > Acidimicrobiia > Spongiisociales > ZC4RG35 > JARDZU01. The sequence continues at coordinate 15,333 of JBOGEV010000044.1, read as the reverse complement.
TTCCCGAGGTGTAGGCGATGAGCACCGGGTCCTCGGTGCTGGTCGGGGCGGGATCCAGCGGCTCGGCCCGCGGAACGAGGTCGTGCCACCAGTGGTCCCGCTCGGCGGTCATCGGAGTCTCAGTCCGCTCGGTGTACTCGACGACGAGGAGATGCTGGAGCCCGCCCGCGGACTCCACCGCATGGTCGGCGACCTCCTTCATCTCCACGAGCTTCCCTCTTCTCTGGAATCCGTTGGCGCAGATCAAGACCTTCGGCTTCGGGTCCTCGAGACGCGTGGCGACGGCCTCGGCGCCGTAGCCGGAGAACACCGGAATGAAGATCGCCCCGACCCGGGCCACGGCGAGGAGGGAGACGACTGCCTCCACGCCCATGGGCAGGTAGACCGCCACCGCATCGCCGCGGCCGACCCCGAGCCCGGTCAGGGCGCCGGCCAGACGGCTCACGACATCCCTCAGCTCACCGAAGTCGAGCTCGCGGATCTCCCCGGTCTCCTTCTCGCTACGCAGGGCCACGCGATCAGGGTCCTCGTCCGCCCAACGATCGACACAGGCCCGGCTGAGATTGAAGGTGCCGCCTACGAACCAGGTCGCCCAGGGATGGCCGCGTGATGTGTCCCGCACTGCTCGCCATGGCCGGTCGAAAGGGAGGCCGATGAAGTCGACCACGGCCTCCCAGAACCATTCCGGGTCCTCGGCCGCCAGCCTGACCAGGTCGGGCAGGCTGTCGATCCCATGGGCCCGCATGAAGGTGGCGGTGTTGGTCGCCGAGGCGCGTTCCGCGGTTGGCTGCCAGACGACTTCGAATCCTTCCATCACGCTCCTCGGGTCGGGAGGGTAGAGCGCTGCCGTTCGGGGGGTTTCCTCGCCCCTATTCTCCAGCAGGATGAGCGAGAGCCTGGAGCGTCAGGACAATCGGACGTTCCGGAGACGCACCCTGGTGGTGGCCGCGGTCCTGCTGCTCACGGCGGTGGCCGTCTTCCTCGTCTTCCGGCTGCGCAGCCTGATCTTCATGGTCTTCGTCTCGTTGTTCATCGCGGTTGCGTTCGAGCCTCCGGTGCACTTTCTGGAGAAGCGGAGCTGGAAGCGTGGGCTGGCCACCGGCCTGGTATTCGTGGTGGCCTTCATCCTGTTCCTTGGATTCCTCCTTGCCCTCGCCCCTTTGTTCGTGGATCAGGTCAACGACTTGATCGATGCGCTACCCGGCTACATCGAGTCTGTTTCTCAACTGCTCCAGGAATGGTTCAACATCGAAATCTCCACCGAAGCCCTCCAGCAAGAGGCGGCCGGACTTCCCGACATCATCCTCGGTGCCGGAGGGACGATTCTCGGCGGGGTGGTGAACATCACCACCGGGATCCTCAGCTTCCTCATCTTCGCCACGACGGTGATCCTGTTCTCGTTCTACATGATCGCCGAGCTTCCCCAGCTGCAACGGACCGTGCTCTCGACGATGAACGAGGAACGCCAGATGGATGCGTTGCACATCTGGGATGTGGCGGTGGAGAAGATGGGTGCGTACATCTACTCGCGGCTGATCCTTGCCGTCCTAAGTGGGACTCTGACCTTTTTCTTCCTCTCCATCCTCGATGTCCCCTTCGCCGTCTCTCTCGGGATATGGGTCGGCATCCTCAGTCAGTTCATCCCGGTGGTCGGTACCTACCTGGCGGCCATCCTCCCCGCGGTTGTCGCTCTCTCCTCCCGGGGCGTCACCACCATGTTGTGGGTCATCCTCTATTTCGTGCTCTACCAGCAGGTCGAGAACTACCTAATCGCTCCCCGGATCACCCAGAGGACGATGGAGATCCATCCCGCGGTATCGATCGGCGCGATCATCATCGGGTCGACTCTGCTCGGCCCGATCGGTGTGATCCTCGCCCTTCCCATGACCGGGATCATCCAGGCGTTGATCGCCGAGACGAGGAAACATCACGAGGTCATTCTCGACGGGCCAGAAGGCGAACCGGACGTAGTCGCGCCGAATTGACAGAAGCCCGACGTCGCCGTTTGGTATTGCTGGGGTACTGCTTTACCTTTTCGGACTACCGGGATATATTCCGGGACGGCTGCTCCCAACGTTCGTTTGGGAGCGACCCTGGGTGAAGGGCCCCCGGCATCCTGTTGGGCAAGCCCCGATCCCGAAGTAAGCCACAAGGGAGGAAACAAATAGTGCGAGCCCTGCGCACAAAGCGGGTCGTCCGTTGGGCGTCTCTCCTCGCTGTCCTAGCTCTGGTAGCCGCCGCCTGTGGTGGCGACACCGCTACGACTACGACAGCAGCCGAGGAGCCGACGACTACGGCGGCCCCAGAAGAAGAACCCACCACAACGGCTCCGCCGGAGACCGTGGTTGGTGAGTGCTCAGACGCGTTCTGTGTGAGATACAACGTTCACCCGGACGCAACCTGGGCCGACGGGACTCCGGTGACGGCGGATGACTTCGCCTTCACCTATGAGACCATCATCAACCCGGTGCTGGACATCACCAGCCGCGATGGCTACGACAAGATAACGGGATACGAGATCGTCGACGACAAGACCATCGTCTTTGCCTTCAGCGAGATCTACGCCCCGTGGCAGACCTTGTTCCAGCAGCCGGGGGTGATGCCGAAGCACATCCTGGAGGACCAGCCGTTCAACGCGATCTGGGACGATCTGATCACAATGGGATCAGGTCCCTTCACGATGGTGGAGTGGATCCCCGACGAGCGCATCACACTGCAGCGCAACCCCGACTATTGGGGCGAGGCGGCCGGTGACGTGCAGACTGTCAACGTCGTGTTCCTGGAGGACTCCCAGACTCAGGTCCAGGCCCTCCGAGGCCAGGAGATCGACATGTTCTACCCGCAGCCTCAGGTGTCGCTGGTGGAAGAGGTCGACGCCATCGAAGGGGTGGAGTGGGAAGCCGGATTGGGCCCGATTTGGGAACACTTCGACTTCAACCAGGACGACCCCCGTCTCCAGAACCTGTATGTCCGTCAGGCCATCGCTCAGGGGATCAACCGTGACGCGATCGTAGAGGCAATCGTGCGGCCGATCGCCGCTGATGCCCAGCCTCTGGGCAGCTCGGTCTGGATGAACACCAGCGCCAACTACGAGGACCACTTCAACGAGGTGTTCCCGTACGACCCGGCAGCTGCCGAGGCACTGTTGGTCGACAACGGTTGCACCAAGGGTGGCGACGGGATCTACGAATGTGGTGGCGAGCGTCTCTCGTTCACGTGGTCCACGACCGCCGGCAACGAGGGTCGTGAGCTCCAGTTCGAGCTGGCTCAGGCCGATCTCTCTGCCATCGGCATCGAGGTGACCGCCAAGTTCGGTCCTGCCTCCGAGGTGTTCGCCGATGAGTTCATCTACGGCGGCGCAGATCAGTGGCAGGTATTCAACTTCGCATGGGTCGGCTCGCCCGATCCGGTGGGTGGGAACACCCTGTACTACTGCGAAGGCGATGCCCCGAACGGGTTCGGCGCCATCAACAACCTCCGTTTCTGCAACGAGGAAGTCGATGCGATGATCAAGTCGACCGACGCCATGGTCGACCCGGCCGAGCGCGCTGCCGCCTACAACGAGGCCGACGCTCTCTGGCTGTCAGAGGTCCCGATGATCCCGATGTACCAGAAGCCCACGTTCTTTGCGTGGAACTCTGCCATCGTGGGTCCTCAGGACAATGCCACTCAGATCGGTCCGTTCTGGAACATCGGTGACTGGACCGGCAAGGAGACTGTTACCTTCGCCGCCGACCAGCAGCCCGAGTCGATGAACACATGGGAGCCGGACGGCAACTTGTTTGCCGCCGCCCTAGTGGCCGGCGCGGTCCTGGAGGGTGCATACACCATCACCCCGGACTTCCAATACGTGCCACAGCTCATCGAGAGTGCAGAGCCGATCATCCCCGAGGGTTGATCGTCTGCGTTAGTTGACGAAGAGGGGGCCGCCCGCGAGGGCGACCCCCTCTTCGGCCAAAAGCGCTCCACGAAGTCACCCGGGACGGCGACATGGACCCGGTGTAGACTCGATAGAGCTTCTTGTCTGGACGGAGGCAAGGCATGGGAACATTCATTGCGCGTCGGATGCTGTACAGCATCCCGGTGATTGTCGCCGCGTCGTTCCTCGTGTTCTTCGGGATGTCATTGGTGACCGACCCGCTGTCCCAGCTCAGGCTGATCCCAAACCTGAGCCAGGAGACGCTGCAGAACATCATCGATCGCAAGCATCTCGACGACCCGATCATCGTTCAGTACGGGTTCTGGGTGAAGGACATGATCTTCAACCAGTTCGGGACAACCGCGGTCGGCGACCAGCCGATCTGGCCCGACCTGCAGCGAGCTATCGGCAACACGTTGCAGCTCGTACTCATCTCGGAATCGATCGCCGTGGTCCTCGCGGTGATCCTCGGTGTCCTGTCAGCCAAGAAGCAGTACAGCTTCTTCGACTACACCACGACCACCATCAGCTTCTTCGGATTCTCGGTTCCCATCTTCTGGTTTGCGCTCGTCCTCCAGGCCTTGGCGACCACCTTCTTCCTGAAAACGGGGATCAGGCTCGTCTACACCTTCGGCCAATCGAGCCCCGACCCGACCAATGTCTTCGTCGACCGCCTCCAGCACATGATCCTGCCCATCGTGACTCTGGCCTATGTCAACGTCGCCACCTATAGCCGCTACCAACGTGCCTCGATGCTCGATGTGCTCCATTCGGACTACATCCGCACCGCGCGGGCCAAGGGCCTCAACGAGCGGACGGTGACCATGAAACATGCGCTCCGAAACGCCATGATCCCGATCGTCACCATCGCCGCTCTCAACTTCGGCGCCGTTCTGGGTGGGGCGGTGATCACCGAGACCATCTTCGCCTGGCCCGGCATGGGCAAGTTCTTCATCGACTCCCTGGTCAGGGGTGAGATCTACACCCTCATGGCGTGGCTGATGGTCACCGCGGTCGCTGTGGTGGCAGCCAACCTGGCCGCAGACATCATCTACGGCTGGCTCGACCCCCGAATTCGATATGACTGATTCGATATGACCGACCAGCAGGTTCGCGCCGACGAGACGCTTGAGACCGAGGCGACGAGGACCGCCCTGGAGTCGGTTCATCTCGAGGGCCTGGAGGTCAAGTCCTTCACCCAGTGGCAGTTGGCGAGGCGCAAGTTCTTCCAGCACCGGCTGGCCATGACGTCGTTGGTGATCCTCGTCTTCATCTTCCTCGCCGCTCTCTTCGCCGAGTTCGTGGCTCCTTACCCCTTCGACGCCCCCAACGTGCCCGACCGATCCTTGCCTCCGACGCTGGAGGGCTTCCACATCTTCGGCACGGACAAGATCGGCCGCGACTACTTCTCCCGCACCCTCTACGGCACGAGGACGTCGATGTACGTCGCCTTCATCGTGGCCGGCGTCTCCACGGTGCTGGGGATCATCGTCGGCGGCATCGCCGGGTATTACGGGGGCAAGGTCGACAACATCCTGATGAGGGTGACCGACCTGTTCCTGACCCTCCCCTTCCTCGCCATCCTGCTGGTCCTCTCCTCGTTCCTGGGGGCGGGGAACCCGATCCGGGTGGCGTTCATCCTGGCTTTCCTCTTGTGGACCAGTCTCGCCCGCATCGTCAGGGGTGAGTTTCTCAGTCTCCGGGAGAAGGAATTCGTCGAGGCGGCAAAGGTGTTGGGCGCTTCCGACAACCGGATCATCTTCCGCCACATCCTGCCCAACATCGCCGGCCCGATCATCGTCAATGCCACTCTGATCGTGGCCACCGCAATCCTCATCGAGGCCGCCCTGAGTTTCCTCGGCTTTGGAATCCAGCCGCCGTTCCCGGCGCTCGGAAAGCTCATCGCCGATGGTCAGGACGCCCTGACCACCCAATGGTGGCTGGCCACCTTCCCCGGCTTGACCATCATCCTGATCGCACTCTGCATCAACTTCATCGGCGACGGTCTGAGAGACGCCCTCGACCCCAAGCAGCGAATCAAGTGACGGAGCCGGTTCTCGCGATCCGCGACTTAGTCGTTGAATTCGACACGCCTGACGGCATCGTCCATGCGGTCGACGGTGTCAGCTACGAGGTATACGAGGGCGAGACACTTGGGGTCGTCGGCGAGTCGGGCTCGGGCAAGAGCGTGACCGTGATGTCGGCACTGGGGCTGATCCAGATGCCACCGGGCCGGATCGTCCGAGGTGAGGTCCTCTATCGGGGTCGGGACATCATCGGGTTGCCCATTGACGAGTTGCGCCAGATCCGGAACAAAGAGATCGCCATGATCTTCCAGGACCCGATGACATCCCTGAACCCGGTGTTCAGCGTCGGCGACCAGATCGCAGAGGCGCTCCATGCCCACGATGACGATCTGTCCGACGACGAAGGGCGGTCCAAGACGATCGCCTTGCTCGAGATGGTCGGTGTGCCCAACCCCAGCCGTCGTTTCAGCCAGTACCCCCACGAGTACTCCGGCGGCATGCGTCAAAGGGCGATGATCGCCATGGCCATGGCCAACAAGCCATCGGTCCTGATTGCAGACGAGCCGACCACAGCGCTCGACGTGACCATCCAGGCCCAGGTCCTCGAGGTGATGAAAGTCGCGTCCGAGGAGACCGGGGCCGCAACGATCATGATCACCCACGATCTAGGGGTGGTGGCCGAGATGGCCGACCGGATCGCGGTGATGTACGGGGGCAAGGTGGTCGAGACCGGGACAGTGGAAGAGATCTACCACTCGCCGCGCCATCCCTACACACTCGGCCTCATGATGAGCTTGCCGCGGATCACGGGAGAGATGAAACGCCTGCTCCCGATCCCGGGCAACCCGCCCTCGTTGATCAACCGTCCTCCCGGCTGCTCCTTCCATCCCCGGTGCCGCATGTCAGAGGGACGCGAGTTGTGCCGTACCGTCGTTCCCGAGCTGGTCAGCGGCGCGGAAACCCATCCCAGTGCCTGCCACTTCCGGGACGAGGTGGCCGACGAGGTGCTGCGTGAGGCGGCGGCGACCGGGATCGCAGCACACGGAGGGCGGATTGACTGAGAGGCAGATCGACTACGACGTCAATGAGACCCAGTCGAAGAACGGGGTCCTCCGGGTCGACGATCTCAAGGTCCACTTCCCGATCAAAGAGGGCCTCCGGCGCAAGGTCGTCGGAAACGTCTACGCCGTGGATGGGGTCTCCTTCCATGTCGGGCACTCCGAGACTCTGGGTCTGGTTGGTGAGTCTGGATGTGGCAAGTCGACGACGGCCCGCGCCATCATCCGCCTCGTCAACCCCACCGACGGCAAGATTCTCTTCCTGGACCAGGACATCACCGAACTCGACCGCAAGTCGCTTCGACCGGTGCGGAAGGACCTGCAGATCGTATTTCAGGATCCTTATGCATCGTTGAACCCGAGGATGACCGTGCGTGAGATCGTGGCGGAACCACTGAAGATCCACGGTCTGTACGACAACGGGGGCTCCGACCGCGTCGCCGAGCTCCTCCGACTGGTGCAACTCTCGCCCGAGCACGGGAATCGCTTCCCCCATGAGTTCTCGGGTGGCCAGCGCCAGCGGATCGGGGTGGCCCGGGCGCTTGCCCTCAACCCGCGCATGCTCCTCCTCGACGAGCCGGTCTCGGCTCTCGACGTCTCGATCCAGGCCCAGGTGATCAATCTCTTGATGGAGATTCAGGAGGAGCTGGAGCTGTCCTACCTCTTCATCGCGCACGATCTCTCAGTTGTCCGCCACATCTCGCATCGTCTCGGTGTGATGTATCTGGGCCACATAGTCGAGATGGGCACCAGGGACGAGATCTTCGAGAACCCGACCCACCCCTACACCCAGGCCCTGCTTTCAGCGGTCCCGGTCCCCGAGCCCAGGGGGCGGAAGGACCGGCAGCGGATCGTGCTCCAGGGCGACGTGCCCAACCCGGCCGACCCACCTTCGGGTTGCGTGTTCCGGACCAGGTGCTGGAAGGCCCAGGACATCTGTGCCGTCGAGACGCCACCCCTGGTCGAGCAGTTCGGTCACTTGGTTGCCTGCCACTTCGCCGCTCCCCTCGAGATCGGGATCTCGGCCTCGGCAAGCGCCTAGGGGTCCACCACTCGAAATTGGGTGAATTTCGAAGGGTCTGGACTCGAGTCGACCCACGCGTTACATGTCTCGGTTGGTGGGTGGGATCAGGACGCAGCTCGATGCCTTGGCAGCAGTGCAGCACGGTGCCTTCTCGCGGAGTCAGGTCATTGAGATCGGGTTCTCGCCTGTTCAGATCTTCCGCCGGCTCAAGACCGGCGAATGGGTGAGGGTTTCCGCGAGTGTCTACAGAGTGGCCAGTGCCGGGCAGACCTGGATGAGCGAGGTTTCGTGCGCTGTCTTGTCCTGTCCTCCGGGGAGTGCGGCGTCGCACGCAACGGCAGCCTTCCTCCACCAGCTGACGAGCCGGCGACCCACGACGATCGAAGTGGTAGTGCCACGAGGACGGTTCAGGTCGCGGGCGTTCGTCTTGCACCAGTCGACTGACCTCGATGCCACGCATGTCACCGTCGTCGACGGCATCGTCACCACGACGATCGATCGGACGATCGTGGACGTCGGGGTCCCGCACGGGATCGGTCTGGCGGCTCGGTCTCTCGATGAGGCGAGGCGGATTGGCAGTGCAGATCTTGTCGAAGTCGACCGGTTGCGGGCTTCGATGGCGAGACGAGGTCGAAATGGCGTGGGACCCGCTCGGCGAGTCATCGGCGAGCGCAAAACCTGGGATTCGATCACTGAGTCGAGCCTCGAGGATCGATTCCTGCGGATGATCCAGCGGAGCGGACTGCCGAGGCCGGTCGGGCAATACAGGGTGAGCGATGACAGGAAGAGGTTCGTCGGCAGGGTGGACTTCGCCTATCCCGAGCATGCGGTTCTGATCGAGTTGGATGGTGCAGCGTTCCACATGGACCCAGCGACGTTCCAACGAGATCGGGAGAGGCAGAACCGTTTGCTGCTGCTCGGCTTCACGGTTCTTCGATTCACATACTGGGATCTCACCGAGCGAGAGCCCGTCGTCATCGACTCCATATTGAGAGCCCTCTCCTCGAAATTGTCGCGCTGAGCCGCGGCAGGCGCGGCCCAACGCGACAATTTCGGGTATACCACCCCCATGGCGGGACCACTCGAGGGAGTCAAGGTCGTGGAGTTGGCCGGGTTGGGCGCGGCCCCATTCTGCGGGATGGTCCTGGCCGACCTCGGGGCGGAGGTGGTCCGGATAGACAGGGCCGAGGCAGTGACCGGTGCCCACGACGAATCCACGCGATACGAACTGCACAACCGGGGCAAACAGTCGATCGGGGTCGACCTGAAGCACCAGGACGGGGTCGAGGTGGTGCTCAGGCTGGTGGAAGCGGCCGATGGTTTGATCGAGGGATTCAGACCGGGGGTCACTGAGCGGCTGGGGATCGGCCCTGCAACGTGTCTCGCCCGCAACCCCGGGCTGGTCTACGGGAGGATGACCGGCTGGGGGCAGGATGGGCCCCTGGCCGCACGGGCCGGTCATGACATCGACTACATCGCCCTCTCCGGTGCCCTGCATGCCATCGGGCCCGAAGACCGCCCGCTACCACCACTGAACCTGGTCGGTGACTTCGGGGGCGGCGGGATGCTCCTCGTCGTTGGGCTCCTCGCCGCCATGCTCAACGCCCGTGAGACGGGGGAGGGCCAGGTGGTCGATGCCGCCATGGTCGACGGGTCGGCCCTGCTCACGATCTCGATGCACGGTTACCTGGCCGAGGGTTTCTGGACCGATTCTCGGGAGGCGAACCTCCTCGATGGCGGGGCGCCGTTCTACTCCGTGTACGAGACCGCCGACGGGGGGCATGTCGCCGTCGGCGCCCTGGAGCCGAAGTTCTTCGCCGCCCTGCTGGAGGGACTGGGGATAGAGCCCGGGATCGCGCCGGGACAACAGGACAGGGACGCCTGGCCGGAATTGAGAGCGATTCTGGCCTCGAGGTTCCTGGAGAAGACCCGTGACGAGTGGGCCGAGCATTTCGAGGGGCTGGACGCCTGTGTGGCCCCGGTGCTCGGTGCGCTCCAAGCTCCGGCCCATCCTCACAATCGGAGCCGTGACGTCTTCGTCGACGTCGATGGGGTGACCCAGCCCGCTCCCAGCCCCAGATTCTCCTCCACTCCGACCTCGCTCCCAACCGCCCCCTCGTACCCGGGTCGGGACACAGACCGGCTGCTGGAGACACTCGGCTATAGCCAGGATGACGCAAGTATGCTCCGCCGCGTCGGAGCAGTGGCCTGATCCCGGAGGAACGATGACTCAAGAAGCCGTGCTGGCGGAGCGAGCGGCGATCGATGCAGAGGTCGAAGGCAAGACGATCGTCGACTACCTCAACCGGAATGCGGACCGGCACGGCGACCAGGCCGCCATCCACTACAAAGACGGCGACTGGAAGAGCCTGAGCTGGCGCGAGTACCGGCAGGCGGTCCACGAAGCAGCGGCGGGGTTGCAGGACCTGGGTGTCGGCGAGGACGAATTCGTCGCCATCATGGCCGGGAATCGCCCCGAGCACGTCATCGCCGACTATGCGGCCATCCACGCCGGCGCCACCGCGGTCACGATCTATTCCACCCTCGCTGCGAGCCAGATCCAGTACATCGCGGACAACTGCAAGGCGACGGTGGCCATCCTCGAAGACCTCGAGTTCATGAAGCGCTGGGAGGAGATCCGCTCCGAGCTCCCCAACCTTCGCTACGTGGTCCTCATGACCGGCGCCGAGAACTACGACACCGCCGACTGGGTGCTGAGCTGGGACGACCTCATCATGCGGGGCAAGAAGCGGCTCTCCGGAGACCCCGACACGGTCACGAGGGCGGCCGACGCGATCACTCCGTCCACCCTGGCAACGCTCATCTACACCTCAGGGACAACCGGGACCCCGAAGGGCGTCATGATCAGCCACCGCAACGTGGTCTGGACGGCGGAGTGCCTGCGAAGGGCGGCCGACATCGACCTCGGGCCGCGCATGGTTTCCTACCTGCCCCTGGCCCACATCGCCGAACGGCTCGCCACCCACTACCTGGCCACCTATCTGGCGGGTCAGGTCTGGTTCTGCCCCAACCTCTCCGGCGTCCTCGAGTACATCCAGGAGGCGAGGCCGACGGTGTTCGTCGGGGTGCCCCGCGTCTACGAGAAGTTCCACTCCCGGCTCACCGCACGTTTTGCCGACACCCACGGCATCAAGAAGAGGCTCCTCGATCGGGCTCTCGACGCCAACCGAAAGCGGGTCCTCGCCGAGCAGGAAGGCAAGTCCGGGCCGATGATGGCCGGAGTGCTCGACTCGATCGTCCTCTCCAAGGTCCGTGAGCAGCTGGGGATGGACCAGGTGGAGATCGCCATCACCGCCGCCGCGCCGATCAACCCCGACCTGATCCTGTTCTTCCAGACCCTCGGCATCCCACTCTTCGAGCTCTACGGCATGTCGGAGACCACCGGGCCCGCGACCACCAATCTGCCAGGTGCCTTTCGGATCGGATCCGTGGGCAAGGCCATTCCCGGGGTGGAGGTGGAGTTGGCCGAAGACGACGAGTTGCTGATGCGAGGCGGGGTCATCACGGACGGCTACTACAAGCTGCCGACGGACACCGTCGAGAGCTTCGACAAGGATGGATGGCTCCATTCCGGCGACCTGGCCAGGATCGACGAAGAGGGTTTCGTCTGGATCATCGGCCGCAAGAAAGAGATCATCATCACGGCCGGGGGCAAGAACATCGCTCCGGCCAAGCTGGAGACGGTCCTCGGCAACCACCCCCTCATCTCGAAGGCATGCATGGTCGGCGACGGGCGCAAGTTCCTCTCGATGGTCATCGCCCTCGACCACGAGGAAGCCCCCGCCTGGGCTGAGGCCAACGGTCTCCCATACACCGATCTGGCCGACTTCTCCCGGCTCACCGAGGTCAGGTCCGAGGTCGAGACTGCGGTGAAGGAAGCCAACGAGACCGTCTCGCCTGTGGAGCAGGTGAAGAAGTGGATCGTCGTTCCTGACGAGTGGACGCCCGACTCGGGAGAGGTGACCCCCTCGCTGAAGCTGAAGCGCAAGGTGGTGCTCGACAAGTACGCCAACGAGATCGAAGGCCTCTACACAGGAGTCTGACCCGACCTTTATGAAGAGAGACCTGTTCGAAGCGGATCACGATCTCTTCCGCTCCACAGTCCGGGAGTTCGTCGAGCGTGAGGTTTCCCCCAATGTCCCCAAGTGGGAGGCGGAGGGGCTCGTCGACAAGGAGATGTTCCGCAAGGCGGGCAGGGCAGGCCTCCTGGGCATGGCGATTCCCGAAGAGCATGGCGGGGGAGGGGTGACCGATTACCGGTTCAACGCGGTCGTCGTCGAGGAGCTGGTGAGAGGCGATGCGTTGGCGTCGGGCATGTGCATGACCCTTCACAACGATGTTTGCCTTCCCTACTTCATCAACCTCGCCAACGACGAGCAGAGCCGTCGTTGGATGCCGGGTCTGGCCTCGGGGGACCTGATGTCGGCCATCGCCATGACCGAGCCGGGAGCCGGCTCGGACCTGGCGGGGATCAAGACCACCGCCATCCGCGACGGCGACGTCTACGTGGTGAACGGGTCCAAGACTTTCATCACCAACGGCATCAACTCCGATGTCGTCATCACCGCTGTCAAAACCGACCCCGATGAGCGTCACGCCGGGATGAGCCTCGTCATCGTCGAGGACGGCATGGAGGGGTTCTCGAGGGGGCGGAACCTTGAGAAGATCGGGCTTCATGCCCAGGACACCGCCGAGTTGTTCTTCGACGACGTCAAGGTGCCGGTGGCAAATCTTCTCGGGGAGGAGGGCATGGGCTTCGCCTACCTCGTGGAGAACCTACCCCAGGAGCGCCTCGGCCTCGCCACGGGATCGATCGCCCACGCCGAGGCCGTCTTCGGATGGACCCTGGAGTACGTCAAGGAGAGGCAGGCGTTCGGGCAGCCGATCGGCAGCTTCCAAACAGTCAAGCACCTGATGGCCGAGCTGAGGACAGAGCTCGATATCGCTCAGACTTACATCGACCGCCAGATCTTGACGCTCAACCGTGGGGAGTTGAGCGCGGACGAGGCGGCCAAGGCCAAATGGTGGGTGACCGAGTTGGAGAAGAAGGTCGTGGACCGGTGTCTTCAACTCTTCGGAGGCTGGGGGTACATGGAGGAGTACCCCATCGCCAGGGCATACCGCGACACACGTGTCCAGACCATCTACGGGGGGACGACCGAGATCATGAAGGAGATCATTGGCCGATCACTTGGTCTGTAGTCAGGGAACACGACTGGAGGGAGTCGATCTGAATGAGTGAGCCAATAACGTTCGATGGCCGCGTCGCCGTGGTCACCGGCGCCGGGGGAGGCCTCGGCAAGGAGTACGCCCTGGAACTGGCGCGCCGCGGAGCCAGGGTCGTGGTCAACGACCTGGGCGGCGCTGTCGACGGGAGTGGATCGTCTCGGGGGGCGGCGGACGTGGTCGTCGACGAGATCAAGGACGCCGGAGGCGAAGCCATGGCGAGCTACGACTCGGTGTCCACCCGGGAAGGCGGTGCCGCCATCATTCAGACCGCCGTCGATGGATACGGCACGGTCGACATCGTCGTCAACAACGCCGGAATCCTCCGCGACAAGTCGTTCGCCAACATGACACTCGACGAGGTCGAGGCGGTCCTCGACGTCCATCTGCGGGGCGCCTTCTTCGTGTCCCATCCGGCCTTCAAGGTGATGAAGGACCGGGGCTACGGCCGGTTCGTCCACACCAGTTCGGCCTCGGGGCTCTTCGGCAACTTCGGCCAGGTCAACTACGGGGCGGCCAAAGCCGGGCTGGTCGGGTTGTCGAATGTGCTCGCCATCGAAGGGGCCAAGTACAACATCAAGTCGAATGCGGTGGCTCCCACCGCCCGCACCCGGATGACCGAAGACATCCTGGGCCCCTTCGCCGAGATGTTCGACCCCAAACAGGTGATGCCGATGGTGGTTTACCTGTGCTCGGAGCAGAACGAGCTGACCCACGAGGTATTCAGCGTGGGCGGTGGCAGGTATGCCCGGGTCTTCATCGGTACCAATACCGGCTGGTTCGCCGGGCAGGGCATGGTCCCCAGCGTCGAGGAGATGGCCGACCACCTCGACGAGGTGAGGGACATCTCCGAGTACATCGTCCCGGAGAACAACAACGACGAGTTGATGATCCTCGCCCAGCTCGCGGCCGGCTGAGATGCCGATCGATCTCGACAGGGCTGTCGGCGCCGAGCTGGCCGGCACCACATTCAGCTGGGACGACGACGATGTAATCCTCTACCACCTGGGGGTCGGAGCCGGGAATCCGCCAACCGATGGCGACGAGTTGCGCTACGTCTACGAAGGTGATCTCCACGTCCTCCCCACCTACGCCACGATCCCGCAATTCTCGATGATGATGAGCTTGGGGATCCTTCCCGGCTTCGACTTCAACCCCGCCCTCACCCTGCACGGTGAGCATGAGATCGTGCTCCACGAGCCGATCCCGACCAGTGGAGTCGTGACCCAGACCGGGCAGGTCACCGATGTGTTCGACAAGGGCAGCGGCGCACTGGTACTGATGGATATCGTCTCGGTCCTGGAGAAGACGGGAAGGCCTCTGTTCACCAACCGCGCCGCGATTTTCCTCCGCGGCGAAGGGGGCTTCGGCGGTCAGTCAGGCCCGGCCGCCACCGACCAGACGCCGCAGCGGGATCCAGACCATGTCGTGGAGTCGCCCACGCTGCCGCAGCAGGCTCTTCTCTACCGCCGGGCATCGGGCGACAAGAATCCACTTCACGCCGATCCCGGGTTCGCAGCTTTCGCCGGCTTCGACCGACCGATTCTGCACGGGCTCTGCACCTACGGCATCGTTGCCAAGGCAGTCGTGGACCACGCGGTCGAGGATGGGCCTTCGGGAGTGGCTGCGTTCCGGGCTCGATTCTCCGGCGCCCTCTACCCAGGGGAGACTCTGGTGACCCGGATCTGGGAGGAAGGTGGTCGGCTGGTGGTGACCGCCGAGGCGAAAGAGAGAGGCACCACTGTCCTCAGCAATGGCGTGGTCGAGCTCAAATAGCGTTTCCACCCCCGGAGGGGAGGTGGCCCGGAGGGCCGGAGGGGGCGTTCTCTTCCGCAGGTGGCCCCGGATTCCCCCCTCCTTCCTCGCGGGAGGAGAAGCGGGGCCGGAGGTGGTGTTTCCCCCGATGCCCTAGTGGTCTGTCGGTGAAGTAATGCCGCGGTGTCGCCGAGGCATCGGGGTCGCTGGCAAGGACGCAGGACGAAGGCGCACCTGATCGTTCGTCGAGGACGAGGACGCCGCCAGCGGCGTCGAGGGCCGGCGAGACTGCGTAGCTATTTC
>JBOGEV010000043.1:0-2105 GCA_050742015.1 Acidimicrobiia bacterium | reverse complement strand
AGGAACAGCTTCGGAGTCCCTCCACGATCCCGGTCTCGTAGACGCCGGGCTGGACGTCTTCGCCCACGACATGGGTCCCCGCCCCAAACGCCGGTTCCGGCAGGGTGGTGGCGGTGGTGGTGGGTGCAGCTGTGGTCGTGGTTGCCGCGGCAGTGGTGGTCGTGGTGTTCGCCGGGGCGGTCGTCGTCGCCCCCTGTGCGGCGGTGGTGGTGGGGGATAGGGTGGTGGCGGTGGTGGTTGCAGGTGCGGAAGTCGCGGTGCCGAGGAGGGTGGTCGTGGAGCTGGTCCCCGCCTCTTCGCCGTCGCCGCAGAAGGCGATGAGGAGCGCGACCAGCACAACGAGACCGACGACGATCAGCCACCAGGGTCGGGAGGAGGGCTCCTCCTCTTCGCCTCCGACTCCCGGCTCAGGAAGCGGCTCCTCGCCGGGGACGCTGTCCATCACCAGGGTGGCATCCTGGGGTTGAGCCGAGGCGGAGGCGATCCTCTCGGCGGTGGTCATAGGGGGCGGCACCGAAGCCCGGAAGGCTGCCGGGTCCCGGGGCCGGAAGAAAAGCGGCTGGTCGGCGCCCTCGATCAAGAAGACGTCGTTCTGGCCGGTGTCGGTGATGGCGGGGTCGGTGAGCCGTGCCACTTCGATCTCGTTGACCACCACCACTACCTCGCCGCCGAACCTGGTGAGGGTCGCCTCGGCCCAGGGCCCACCCGACTCCTGGCCACCGGCTTGGATCTGTCCCTGGAAGTCGCTGCCCTGGCTCGTCATTTGGCGTCACCTTCCGGTCGAGTCCGCGAGGAAACCTAGTGGTATGCCTCGCTTCGGTCCGCCTGGAAGATCCTGACCGGTCTGGCGATGCCCTTGAGCTCGAACTCGCCGACGTCGGTGAGGCGAAACCCGTTTCCAGTGACGAGCTCCACAACGGTCTCGCCTACATAGACCTGCCCCGACCCTGCCTGTGAGGCGATCCTCGCCGCCATGTTGATGGTCCTCCCGAAATAATCACCCTCGTCGTAGAGCATCGGCCCGGCGTTGACGCCGATATGGGCCGCGGGCAGCCCGCGGGTGGGTGTGCTCTCCACCATCTCGAGGGATGCCATCACCGCATCCTCGGGATCCCCGAATTGGAGGAAGACCCCATCGCCGAGCAGCTTGACCACGTTGCCTCGGTGTCTGGCGGCCACCTCGCTGGCGAGCTGGGCGAAGGTGACCGCAACCTCCGCGGCCACATCGTCGCCTTTCTCTTCAGTCAGCTGCGTGAAGCCGGTCAGGTCGGCGAACACCACCGTCTCCACCTGGCGAGGAGAACGTTCGCGAACCCCGGCCAGCTCGAGGGCGGCCTCAACGTGCTCGAACTGATGCTCGTTGAGGAAGACCTCCGCGTGACGACGGAAGAGCCAACCCAGCAGGTCTTCACCGGAGCGTCCCATACGGAGCCCGACTTCGCGCAGTGCCGTCTCGTACGCCTCGTTGTCATCGAGACCACGAAGCCGGAACCGCTCCTCGATGGTGGTGTGGAAGTAATGCGGCATGTATTGGGCGACGCGTCGGGTGCTCTCACCCCAGACCCGCGCCATCCGGATCACGTCTCGTTGGTCCAAGCCTGCGGCGAACAGGATGCCGATGCCCTTCAACGCCTCGAGGTCTTCTTCGCGGACCGATTCGTCGGGTACGGGTCGGGGCAGCCCGAACGCCATATAGATGCTCTCCAGGGTGGGAAACCCCACACCGATGTCGTCGGCGACCTGAGCGAAGGTACGGTCGGAGCGGGGGTGACGCCGACCCCCACTCTCCAAATAACCGAGTCTCAGATGCCCGGAGGCGAGGGCCTCGGCGAGGGCATCCGCCTCGATCCCGATCGACTCGAGTTGGCTGACCACACGGGCGCGCAGGACGTCGGGAGGCCCGAAGGTGCCATCTTGTGTCTGGAGGATGCCGAGACCGACAAGTCTCCGGATGCCCTCGGCGCTGATGCCGGAGCGATCGGCGAGCTCGGCTTCGGTCAGCTGGTCGGTCATCCCGACCTCCCGATCAGTCTGCGAAAGACGCCGGATCGGCGACGAAGGTGTCGCGGCACACCTGGGAGCAGAAGTAATAGGTCTTCCCCTCG
>JBOGEV010000042.1:0-19323 GCA_050742015.1 Acidimicrobiia bacterium | reverse complement strand
ACCCTATGGGGTCGGATCGCCGCGCCAGAACGGTTCGGGAGCCCGCTCGGTGCGCTAATTTCCGGGGCGGGAGGTGACCTTACGGAACAGAATGCGCCGTGCGAGCACTTCGTGGACCTGGTCCCTGCCGAGGCGCAAGGCGAGGTCTGCGAGCAATGTGTGGAACTGGGTGACCGCTGGGTCCACCTTCGCTTCTGCCTGGCCTGTGGGGTCGTTGGCTGTTGCGATGCCTCGAAGAACCGGCACGCCCGCAAGCACTGGGAGCGTGAGACGCACCCGGTGATCATGTCGCTCGAACCTGGCGAGAGCTGGAAGTACTGCTTTGCAGATGGAGTCGTCACCAGATGAACGACACCAAACCGGTCATCATCGCCGTCGATGACGAGCCGGAGGTGGTCCAGGCCGTCCAGCGCGACCTGCGGGCACGGTATGCGAACGAGTATCGGATCGTGTGGGCCGGTGGCGGGCAGGAGGCCATCGACACACTGCGCACTCTGGCTCTCCACGACACGCCGGTGGCGCTGATGCTTGTCGACCAGCGCATGCCGGGAGTGACCGGCATCGACGTGCTGAGGGAGACCCTGGAGTCCCATCCCAGCGCCAAACGAGCCCTGCTGACCGCCTACGCCGACACCGAGGCTGCGATCCAGGCCATCAACGATGTGGGCCTCGATCACTACATCATGAAGCCATGGGACCCACCGGATGAGAAGCTCTATCCGATACTCGACGATCTCCTCGAGGACTGGCAGGCCGGCTACCGGCCCAGGTTCGACGGGCTCAGGATCATCGGTGAGCAATGGTCGCGGTCTACCCACGATCTGAAGGCCTTTCTCGCTCGAAACCAGATCCCATACCGGTCACTGGACGTCGAGAACGATCCTCAGGCGTGGGTGCTGACCGAGGAGGCAGGGGCGACCATGACCGACTTGCCAGTCGTGCTGTTCGGCGATGGCCCGCCGATGTTCAAGCCAAGCTTCGCCGAAATCGGGGAACGGGTCGGGCTCAAGACCCATGCCACCTCGGAGGTCTACGACGTGGTCATCATCGGTGGAGGGCCCGCCGGCCTTGCCGCCGCCGTTTACGGTGCGTCAGAGGGTTTGAGCACACTCCTCATCGAGGGCGAAGCCCCCGGCGGCCAGGCCGGCCAGAGCTCGCTCATCGAGAACTACCTCGGGTTCCCGAAAGGACTGAGCGGCGCCGACCTCGCCCGACGGGCCACGGCCCAGGCGCAGCGGCTCGGAGCAGAGATCCTGGTCCCCGGCACGGTGACCCACCTCACCAGGAACGACCCGTTCATAACAGTCCATCTCGCCGACGACACCACCGTGACCTGCAAGGCAATGGTGATCTCCTGCGGGGTGTCTTACCGGAAGCTGACGGCCGAGGGGCTCGACCCTCTCATCGGCGCCGGCGTCTACTACGGCACCTCCAACATCGAGGCCGCCAACCATCGCGACCAGCCGATGTATGTGATCGGAGGTGGCAACTCGGCCGGACAGGCTGCCCTGTTCCTGACCCGTTTCACCGACTCGGTGACGATCCTGATCCGCGACGACGACCTGCCGGCCACCATGTCTCAGTATCTGATCAACAACATCGAGGCCAATCCGGCCGTCGAAGTGCTCCCCCACTCGCAGGTGGTGTCGGCAGTCGGGGAAAAACACCTGACCGGTCTCGTCGTCCGCGATCGGAAGACCAACGAGGAGGAACAGGTCGAAGCCGGGGCCATCTTCATCTTCATCGGCCAGACCGCCCATACCGACTGGCTGGCTGACGTCGTCCAGCTCGACGAGCGCGGCTTCATTCTGACCGGGGAAGACCTCGGCCCGTTGAAGGGATGGAACGTCGAGCGCAACCCGCTCCCCCTCGAGACCAGTGTGCCCGGGATCTTCGCTGCCGGGGATGTGCGAGCCGGTTCGATCAAGCGCGTCGCCGGCGCCGTCGGTGAAGGAGCTACTGCGATCCGGTTCGTCCACAACCACCTGGCCGCACTTTGAGCGATATCGGCGAGGTCTTGCGTGGGCTCCCCTATTTCGCAGATCTCCCCCGGAGCCTGCTCGACCAGGTCTGCGGTCAATCGGAACAGATCTCGGTTCCCGGCGAGACCACGATCATCGAGGAGGACTCACACTCCGAGGACATGTTCGTGGTCGTCGACGGCGAATTGCGTGTGACCAAGCAGGGCACCGATCGTGAGGTGGTCCTCGCCACTCTCGGTCCCGGCGAGGTGGTCGGCGAGATCGCCCTGCTCGACAAGGCTCCCCGCACCGCCAGCGTGACCGCGAACATGCCGTCGACGCTGATCAGAATCCCGGCGGTCGCATTCGAGGCATTGCTCGAGGATTCACGGGTGACCCGGCGCATGTTCCGCACCGTGACCTCCCGTCTCCGAGGGATCGAGGACACACTGCGTCATGAGGAACGGATGGCGGCACTCGGTCGGATGGCGGCCCAGCTCATGCACGAGTTGAACAACCCGGCCGCTGCCGTCGGGAGGAGCATGGCCCGTGCCGAGGACGTGTATGTGGCCCTCGGCGAAGCAACGGTTCAGCTGTCCGGGATCGATGATTTGTTGGAGCGTCCGATACCGGTACCAGAGAGACCACAAGGGATCGACCCACTGACCAGATCCGGAATGGAGGACGAGGTGGCCTCGTGGCTGACCGACCTCGAGATCGAGGACGCCTGGGAGATCGCTCCGGCATTGGTGAGCGATGGCTGGACAGTGGATCTGCTGCAGGGGACAACCGATGGCCTGGAGCGAGAGACTGCGCAGAAGTTCACACACTGGCTGGGGCTCCGGGTGCTCGCCTCGCAATTGATCGGAGAGGTGCGCATCGCCGCAGGTCGGATCTCGGAATTGGTCCGGGTGGTCAAGAACTACTCCTACCTGGACCAGGGACCGGTGCAGCAGATCGACCCGACCGAGGGGATCACCGACACCCTGATCCTGCTCAAACACAAACTGCGCGGGATCGAGACCGTGCTCGACATCGAGCCGGATCTCCCCACCATCGAGGCCTCGGGCCGGGACCTCAACCAGGTGTGGACCAACCTCATCGACAACGCCGCCGATGCGATGGATGGTTCGGGCACTCTGACCATCCGTGCCGCCCGCGAAAACGGGTCAGTCGTCGTCCAGATATCCGACACTGGGCCGGGCATCGACCCCGACGTCCAGCGACGGGTATTCGATCCGTTCTTCACCACCAAAGCCCCGGGTCAAGGGACCGGCTTGGGCCTGCACACGGTCCATACCATCGTCACCCGGAGTGGTGGCGAGATCTCGGTCGATTCCGGGCCATCGGGCACCACCTTCGCCCTGAGCTTCCCCGCGGCCGGGGCCCCCTGACCCGAAATCAGGGACGTCGGAACGGTGCCTTGGAGCGGGCGATCAACACGTCACATGGGGCCTCGGTGACGAGTCCCTCGGCCACCGTGCCGAGCAGCACCATTCGGGTGGCCGTGGCTCCGCGGCTTGCGGCGATGACCAGATCCGCCCCCCTGCGCCGCACCACCTCGTCGATGGTCTCGGTGGGTGGCCCGTCGACCACCAGAGATCGGATGTCACCGTCCCATGGGGCGGTGAACTCGCTCATGCGCTCGCGGGCTATCCCGAGACGAACGCCACGGGACGCCTCCAGTTCTTCGTTGAACAGGCCGGCCGCGCCCAACATCGAGTCGAATCGGGATGGCATCGAGTAGAGGGCAGTGATGTCGGCGCCGGGGAACAAGGCGAGGGCACGGTCGACCGCGGCCCGCGAGTGCTCGGAGAAGTCCACCGCCGCGATCACCTTCCGATAGTGGACCCTGGGTTGCCGACGCACCACCAGCGTGTCGGAGGTGGCCTTGCGAGCCACCCGTCGGGCCACCGGGCCCAGCGAGAAGGCGTCTATCGATGACGAGCCCATCACCACCATGCCGGCGGTCTTGGCCCTCGCGGTCAGTTCCCAAGACGGTGAGCCTTTGACCACATCGAGATCGACTTGGGCGCCTGTCCTCTCTCTGGTCCACCCGGCGAGCTTCTCGGCTTCGACCTTCTGATGCTCCCGCATGAGCTGGGCCAGAGAGGGGTCGATCATCGCCTCGCCGACAGGCTCGAGCACGTGGATCAGATGAAGCGGCTCACCGGAGGACTCGGCCATCATCCCGGCCCTCTCGGCGACACGCCTCCCCATGGCGGTCAGATCGACTCCGGCAACAACGGGCCGCAACGCTCCTCCAGTGCTGGCATCCGATGGTAGTGCTCCGGCCACCAACGTTCGCCGCGTCCAGAACGGCCAGATGACGTCTGTGGCCAGACCACAAGTGGCCCGTCGCTGAAATAGCTACGCAGTCTCGCCGGTCCTCAATGCCGCTGGCGGCGTCCTCGTCCTCGACGAACGATCAGGTGCGCCCTCGTCCTGCGTCCTTGCCAGCGACCCCGATGCCTCGGCGACACCGCGGCAGTATTTCACCGACAGACCACTAGAGGCTGTCGCTTTCATGAGCGGAGTCGAAGACATCCGGTCCCTGGAGCGCCTCGGTGAGCCGGCCCAAGTATGCCTCACGGCCGATCACGACGGCACCCAGCGACTCCAGGTGGGGGGTCTGCCATTGCACGTCGAGCAGCCGACCGCCCCCCTGGTTCATAACCACGACCAGATGGACCAATGCCACCTTGGACGCGTCCCTTGCCTCGTGGAACATCGACTCGCCCGCGAAGAGGCCGCCGATGGCGACGCCGTAGAGACCGCCCACGAGGTTGCCATCGTTGTCCCAGACCTCCACCGAGTGCGCCCATCCCAAGCGGTGAAGCTGGACATAGGCTTCGACGAACTCCTCGGTTATCCATGGCTCCCGGCGTCTGGCGTCGGCACACCCCTGGATCACCCCTTCGAAATCCGCATCGACCGAAACCTGGAAGCGCCGGGTCGACTGGCGCAACGACCTGCTGATGCGCAGTCCGCGAAGCGGGAGGACGGCCCGGTCGACCGGTGACCACCAACCCAGGTGGCCGTCGGGCAATCCCATGGGGAAGAGGCCTCTTCGATAGGCCTGCAGGAGCGTGCCAGGCTCGAGATCGGCGCCGACCGCGATCACGTCCCCGTCCCCCGCCTTCGGATCGGGCAGGTCGAACCTGGAGGGCATCGGCTCTATGGGCACCACCCGATTGTGTCAGAGCCGGGGAGCCGATGTTCGTAGGCTGACGAGATGCGCGCCGTGATCTGCGATCGATACGAGGGAATCGAGGCCCTGCGGGTGGGTGAGTTCCCCGACCCTCATCCACCACCAGGGACCGCCCTGGTCGAGGTGAAGGCGGCGGGGGTCAACTTCGCGGATATCCTCCTGGTCGCCGGTCAGTATCAGACCAAGCCCGAACTTCCCTTCGTGCCCGGCCTCGAGTTCGGCGGTGTCGTCGTATCGGCCGATCGGCTCGACGGCCTTTCTCCGGGCGACCGGGTGTGTGGGTTCGTCGGTTTCGGGGCCATGGCCGAGAAGACGATCGCCTATCCAGGTTCGATCTCGCGGCTCCCTGCTGACATCTCCTTCGAGGAAGGTGCATCGGTCCCGGTCGCGTATGGCACTTCCTATCACGCACTGGTCGATCGGGCCGGGCTCCGAGCCGATGAGACCCTCCTCGTGCTCGGCGCGGCCGGT
This sequence comes from Acidimicrobiia bacterium, assembly GCA_050742015.1. Taxonomy (GTDB): domain Bacteria; phylum Actinomycetota; class Acidimicrobiia; order Spongiisociales; family ZC4RG35; genus JARDZU01. The sequence goes on along the minus strand of JBOGEV010000042.1, from coordinate 13,680 downwards.
GGCGTCGGCCTCGCCGCCGTTCAGATCGGGAAAGCCCTCGGATCCAAGGTGGTGGCGGCCGTCTCCTCGGACGAGAAGGCAGATGCCGCCCGCGGTGCGGGAGCAGACGAGGTCGTGCGCTACGACCAGACACCCTTGCGAGATGGCATCGCAGCAGCCACATCGGGTGATGGCGTCGACGTCGTCTACGACCCGATCGGAGGCGAGGCGACCGAGCTGGCCCTGCGTTCGACCAAGTGGAACGGGCGTCTCCTTGTGGTGGGGTTCGCCTCGGGCCAAATCCCTTCGATCCCACTCAACTTGAATCTGATGAAGGGGAACTCGGTGGTCGGCGTGTTCTGGGGACGCTTCAACCTCGAGGAGCCGGCGAAGAGCGCAGCCAACAACCAGGTCATCATGGAGTGGGTGGCAGAGGGCAAGCTGCGCCCTCAGGTACAGAAGTCATACCGTCTCGATGAGGCTGTCGAGGCACTGCGCTGGGTCGCCGATCGGAATGCCATCGGGCGGGTGGTCGTCACCCTGTGACCGATTTCGTGGTGGTCGGAGGCGGGATTGCCGGTGTGGCCGCCGCCGCCGCCCTCGCCCCACACGGCTCGGTCACCCTGCTCGAGATGGAGAAATCCCTGGCCTTTCACACTACGGGCCGATCCGCCGCCCTCTTCGTCGTCAATTACGGGGGCCAAGCATCACGCCCCCTGGCCCGGGCCAGCCAGGCATTCCTGGAGAGCCCGCCGGAGGGGTCGGCCGATGCGCCGCTTCTGACCGAGCGGGGCGCCCTCTGGTTGGCTGACGAGTCCCAACTCGAGCATCTCCTCGACATCGAGCGAGAAGGACAGGCATCCGGCGCAGGTTCCCGGCTCGTTGGGACAGATGAGGTGCTCCGACTGGTCCCAAAGCTGAGGCCGGAGCGTGTTGCGGCCGGCCTCTTCGAGCCGAGCGCCTCGGATATCGACGTCGCAGCCCTTCACCAGGCCTTTGTGCGCATCGCCCGCTCCCATGCGGCCGAGATCCGCCTTTCTTCACCGGTCCGGGGGCTCGCCAGAATGGGAACCGGCTGGCGGGTGACCACCCCGGACGGCGTCCTCGACTGCTCGGCAGTGATCAACGCCTCCGGTGCCTGGGGCGATGCGGTGGCCGGCCTGGCCGGTATCGCGCCGATTGGTCTGCAACCGATGCGCCGCACCGCCTTCATGGTCCCCGGCCACGAGTCATACTCCGGATGGCCGATGGTCGTCGACGTGGACCACCGTTTCTATTTCCGCCCCGACCGGGCACAGCTTCTCTGTTCCCTCGCCGAGGAGAAGCCCTCCGAACCGCTCGATCCCCGGCCGGAAATGGAAGACGTCGCGCTCGCCATCGAGCGAATCAACCAGGCCACCACCCTCGACATCCGATCGGTCAACTCGCAGTGGACCGGTCTGCGCACCTTCGCCCCCGACCGGGACTTGGTCATAGGCGAGGACCCGACGGCCGCGGGGTTCTTCTGGCTCGTCGGCCAGGGCGGGACCGGGATCATGACCTCGCCCGCCTACGGGGCGCTGCTGGCGAGCCTCGTGTTGGAGACTGGCTTGTCCCCCGACCTCGCCGGGGCTGCGGTCGACCCGGGGACAACCTCCCCGGCCCGATTCCGCTAGTGCTCTGGCCACTGACGTTGGCGATGTTCAGGGCGAGTCAGGGGCGTCGCCTGGCAAGGACGCAGGACGAAGGCGCACTGGCCCGTTCGTAGAGGACGAGGACGCAGCCAGCGACGTCATCTGATCGTCCTGAACCCGGCGAACGTTAGTGATCGGGGCACTAACCCTCCAGACCCTTCCTCTCCAGCCATGCGGCGAGCGGGGTGGAAAGGCGAGCCGTGCGACTTCCCCAGTCGTAGACCACCGCAGTCCGGGCGAAGTGATCGTGCCAGGCCCTTCTCTCCCTTCCGAACACGACCCCGAGGAGGCCGATGCCGACGACGACGAAGCTGAGCGGGTAGGTGAGGGCCCGAACGAACGCCTGCCGACTGTGCAAGGCAACCGAGCCGTCCGCACTGACCACGCGGACACCCATGACCGTCTTTCCCAAGGTCTTGCCGAAGATCGCAACCGATAACCACAGGTATAGAAACGCCCATACGACGAAGCCGATCACGTACCACAAGCCCCGGCCGGCTTCGACCTGGCGTGAGGTCACCAGCTCGATCAGATAGGTGGCGCCGGCGATGATCACCGTGAACCCGGTCGTCACGATGAGGCTGTCGAGCAAGAAGGCGATGAATCGTGTTACCGGCCCGGCATACCGCCCGGTGCGAACCCCGGTGTCCTCGGTGTGCTCCTCCACCCAATTGACCAGGGCGCCGGGGCCGGTTGGGAACGTTCGGGGGTCTCGGCGAATGATTTTGTTCAGTCCCCGAAAGACAATCTCGTCGATGCCCACGATCGGCTTGCGGAAGAGGTCGAGCGCCGACATGGTCAGGTGGCTGGTGCTCTCAGCGACTATCTCAGGAATCCCGGCCCGGTCGACCAGGGCCTTGACGTCGAGCCTCTCCATCAGGGCGTCGACATCTGCCCTCTTCAACAGCTCGTCGATATCGATCCGGCCGATGAGCCGCTCCACGTCGATGCGGTCGAGCAAAGCGTTCACATCGATCCGTTCCAACAGGGCATTCACGTCGACGTGATCCAAGACCATGTCCGGGTCGACCACCCCCAGCACCCGCTCACTGGCGCCCCGGGCAGCCCGTTTGAAGAACCCCCGCCGCTCAGGCTCGGTCTCGGGTGACGCGCTCACCTCGGAGAAGCTAGCTGTCCATCGTTTTGGCGCGGCGCCAGAAGCAGTGTTTCACCCGGTGACGGCGCCAGTCTCCGCCGAGCCGACGAGACGGGCGTATTTGGCCAGTGCGCCGGTCTCGTAGCGGGCGGGGTGAGGTGACCATCGTGAGGCGCGGTCGAGGAGAACTCCTTCGTCGATCAGGACGTCGAGACGACGCTTCGGGACGTCGACCCTGACGGTGTCACCCTCTTCGACCAGGCCCATAGGCCCCCCTGCCTCGGACTCGGGCGCCACATGGCCGATGCAGAGACCGGTTGTGCCACCCGAGAACCTTCCGTCGGTGACCAGGAGGACGTCCTTGCCCAGGCCCGCCCCCTTGATGGCGGCCGTGATCTGCAGCATCTCGCGCATCCCGGGGCCTCCCTTGGGGCCTTCGGTCCTGATCACGACCACGTCACCGTGCTCGATCCGGTGGTCGAACAGAGCCTGGATTGCCCCCTGCTCGCCGTCGAACACGCGGGCCGGGCCCTCGAACACGTCGAGGTCGATCCCCGCCACCTTGACCACGGCCCCTCCTGGAGCCAGGTTGCCCCGGAGGACTGCAATGCCCCCCTCCGGGGCCAGTGGCTGCGCCGGTGGGGCGATGACGTCCTGGGTCGGGTCGAAGACGACGCCGGCGAGGTTCTCCGCCATCGTCCGGCCGGTCACGGTGATCACGTCCCCGTGAAGCAGCCCTTCGTCGAGGAGGGCACGGAGAACGATGGGCACACCTCCGACCCGGTCCAAGTCGACCATGTGGTACCTCCCGAACGGCTTCAGATCCCCCAGATGAGGGGTACGGCGGGAGATCGAGTCGAAATCCTCCAACTCCAGCCCGACACCTGCTTCGTGGGCGATGGCGAGCAGATGGAGGACTGCGTTGGTCGAACCTCCCAGGGCCATCACCGTCGTGATGGCGTTCTCGAAGGCGGGGCGGGTCATGATGTCGCGGGGGCTGATCCCGTCATCGAGAAGTCGCATCACCGCCTCGCCAGACCGCACGGCATAGTCGGCCAGGCGGGGATCGACCGCAGGCACCGAGGCCGACCCGGGGAGGGACATGCCGATGGCCTCGCCCACCGATGCCATCGTGTTCGCGGTGAACATCCCGGCGCACGAACCGGCACCCGGGCAGGCGGCGCGTTCGATCTCCAGCAGCTCCTCGATCGTGATCCGGCCTTCCGACTCGGCTCCGATCCCTTCGAACACGTCGACGATCGAGATGTCCCGGCCGCCGTAGTGCCCGGGGAGGCTCGACCCCCCGTAAAGGAAAACCGCGGGCAGATCGAGACGTGCCGCCGCCATCAGCATGCCGGGAAGGGACTTGTCGCAGCCGGCGATGGCGACGAGGGCGTCGAACCTCTCGGCATGCATGACCAGCTCGACCGAGTCGGCGATCACCTCCCGGGAGACCAGGGATGCCCGCATCCCCTCGTGACCCATCGAGATCCCGTCCGACACGGCGATGGTGGAGAAGACAAGGCCCACTCCCCCGGCTGCGGCCACCCCGGTCTTGGCCTGCCGGGAGAGCTCCGGCCCGGTCAAGTTGCAGGGTGTTACCTCGTTGCCTGCCGAGACCACGCCGACCTGAGGCCGCTCGAAGTCCTCCTCGGTCAGGCCGACGGCGCGCAACATGGCCCTTGCCCCGGCTTTGGCCGGGCCCTCGGTGACCTCCTGGGATCGGATCTTGTGTGTCATGGGGCAGGCATCCTATGACGTCGAGTTTTTCCCCAGGGCGAAACCGACCACAATCGGGTCATGGCAACGATCTATTACGACGCGGACAGTGATCCCGGCCTGATTCGAGCGAAGAAGGTCGCCATCATCGGTTACGGGAGCCAGGGCCACGCCCACGCCCTCAACCTGAAGGAATCCGGTGTACAGGTTGTGGTCGGATTGCGCGAGAGCTCATCGAGCCGGGCCGAGGCCGAAGCCGCCGGGCTCACCGTGATGAGCCCCGAGGAAGCGGCTCAATGGGCCGACACCATCATGATGCTGGTCCCCGACCAGGTCATGGGTGTGATCTACGCCGAATCGGTGGAACGGAACCTGGACTCCGGCGACACCCTGCTCTTCGCCCACGGATTCAACATCCATTTCGGAGAGATCGTGCCCCCCGAAGACGTCGACGTCGCGATGATCGCCCCCAAAGGCCCGGGACACCTGGTGCGCCGCACCTATGAGCAGGGCTCGGGTGTGCCCTGTCTCCTCGCCGTCCACCAGGATGCCTCGGGGAATGCCCGAGCCCTGGGGCTCTCCTATGCCTCGGCTATCGGTGGAGGTCGGGCCGGGATCCTGGAGACCACCTTCAAGGAGGAGACCGAGACTGACCTGTTCGGCGAGCAGGTCATCCTCTGTGGCGGGGTGTCCGAGCTGATCAAGGCGTCATTCGAGACTCTCGTCGAGGCCGGCTATCAACCGGAGTCCGCCTACTTCGAGACCCTCCACGAGCTGAAGCTGATCGTCGACCTCCTCTACGAGGGGGGTCTCTCCTGGATGCGCTATTCGGTCTCAGACACAGCGGAATACGGGGACTACACCCGGGGATCGCGTATCGTCACCGACGAGACGCGACAGGCGATGAAAGATGCACTGGCCGAGATCCAGTCGGGCGCCTTCGCCAACGAGTGGATGGCCCAGGCCCGGGAGGGAGCCCCATTCCTCTACGAGCAACGCGCCGCCAACCAGGCGCATCAGATCGAGGACGTGGGACGGGAGCTGCGCAAGATGATGCCGTTCCTGGAGCCTAAGTCCGCGCCCTGATCCGGTGACCCGGCCTACTCCGGGCCGATGATGCTTTCGGTGCTGGTCGGCCCGAGTTGGTCGACGGTCATCACCGCCTGGCCGGACGGGACCGCATCGTCGGTCACCCTCAGCCCGAACGGGAGCAAGGCGAGACGGGCCAGCTTGACGTTGGCGACCCCGAACGGGATCCCGATGATCGTGATGAAGAAGATGAGGGCGATCACGAGGTGGATGAGAGCGAGCCACCAACCGTCGAGCAGGATCCAGATGACGTTGCCGACCAATGACCAGAATCCGGATGCGTCTTCTCGTCTCACCACGGTCCTGCCGAATGGCCACAGGACGTAGTTGGCCAGCTTGAACGCCTGGAGGCCGAAGGGGATGGTGATGATGAAGATGATCCCGATCACGCCAGCGATGAAGTAGAGGATCGACATCCATATCCCGCAGAGGAGAAGCCAGAGAACGTTGCCCAGAGTCGTCATCGCCCGGGAAAGCTACTCGTTGGCGGCCGGCTCCGCCGTCTTCTCCAACGATGCCGTTATCCACTGGTCGATCTCGGCCCAGACGTCGTAGAGCCAGGTCTCCTGATGCTCGGGAGGAGGGATGTCCTCCGCCCGGACATGCCAGAACTTCACCGAAACCGAAGTGTCCATCGGCATCCCCCGCCAGATGTCGGCTGCGGTCTCGAAAGCCTCGAGACCGGCGTGCCCGATGAAGAAGACGTCCGAGGGGTCGGGCGCGGCCTTCAGTGCAGTCATCACCCCGGCGGTGCGGGGAGGGAGGGTCTGTTTGAGATCCTCGGCTCGCTCCGCCAGATCCGGCCGCCCGATCTCGCGGAGCTTTTGGATCGCATGCGTCCTACGTCGCTCGGTGTAGTTCGCCCCCTCGGGGAAGATGACGAAGGCGTCGTCATGGTCCATTGTTCTCGCCAGGTCGGCGATCGCGTCGATCAGCGCATCACCTCCCTTGCGCCCGACGGGAACGAAGGCCGCGGGTAATCGGTTCAGGATGACGTCGACCGCCGGGTCCCATTGCAAGAACTCCTTCAGGACGATCCTCGGGTCCCGGCGAAACCCATTCACCAGCCCGTTCATCAGGAGGAACGAGTCGCCGGGGCCGGCATGTCTCGACAGGACGAGGATCGCACGTGACCGGTCCCCCTCGGCTGTGGATGGACGCCCACCCTCCAGATCCAATTCCAGCTTGAAGGTGAACAACGCCGACCGCATGATCGTGCGCAGCATCCATCCCAGAAGCCAGTAGTGGACCTCGACGAAGAAGGGGGTACGAATCTTCCAGCCGAACCCGGATGCCACCCAGATGAGGAACATCGCCACGAGGCCAATGGTCTCGACTCCCAGATAGAGGAAGAGGAACCAGGCGAGACGCAAGATGCGCCAGTTCCCAGGCACGTACCGGGAGACGAAGGCAGCCGCGATGATCCAAAATGGAAGGGCGACGACCGCCAGGACGATCAGAACGACGATCGTAGGGTCGATGAGCACACGTCGCAGCCACCGTGGCGGCAGTCTCACGACCGGGCAGCGTCCAGGTAGGTCATAGAGGCGTCGTAGGCGCCGCCGATCAGACCGTTGGTGGAGCTCACGTCCCGCCACCGCAACTGACGGGCGTCATCGAAGGCCACCGGGTTGCCTGAGGGAAGGAGGTGAAGGTCGATCCCTTCGGGCAGGTTCTCGACCGCGGTGGTGAACCGGTGTCGCCGGGCGATCTCGAATGAGATGAGTGCCGCCTCGTGCAAACGTTCCGGCGGGCGGAGCGCCGACTCGATCCGTCCCACTTGAAGCACGTAGATCTCGCGGGCGCCGAGCTCGATGGCTCGGGCCAGAGGGACCGAATTGACCAGCCCTCCGTCGTAGAAATGCTCGCCACCGATCTCCACCGGCGGGAACAGGGCCGGCACCGCCGCCGACGCCAGCAACGCCTCGACCAGCGGCCCGGTCACGAACCAATGCTCGGCGGCCCGCTCGATGGACGCGGCGACACATTGAAATGGGAGATTCAGGTCTTCGATTCTCCTGTCGGGCGGGTGGACCCTCTCGAGCAGGGCGCGCAGCTCCGAGGTCTCGTGAATGGCCGGCCTCATCCTGGCCACGTTCTTCATCCTGCCCAGCCTGCTCCCTTGGAGAACATCGCTTTCCGCGATCTCGATCCAGAGCTCGGTGAGCTTGGCGACCCCTTCCACGCCCGGGCGGTCGGCGATCACCGATCCGTTGAAGGCACCAATCGACGTCCCCAACACCAGATCGGGCTTGATCCCGGTTTCGTCGAGGGCACGCAACATCCCCACCTCGACCGCCCCCCATCGCCCGCCACCCCCGAGGACGAACGCGGTGGTCAATCCGCTCCCTTCACCGGCCGGGGAAGCGGTTTCCCTCCTCCCGGCTTCGCCGTACTCCCCCCTCCGGGGGAAGAAGCGAACGTAAAACGTAGAACGTAGAACGGCATCAAGCCTCCTCCTCGATGTACCACTCCGTGAAGTCGCGGCACCGACCATCGGGGTCGAACTTGACCACAAACAGGTTGCGGTAGCTGGCCGGAGGATCCTGATAGCGGGTGGTGCCCGTGACCACGGCGAGGTCATCGGTCTCCACGAGGGGTTGCCATTCGAAATCCCAGTTGTCTGGCTCGTCGCCGATCTCCTGCCAAAAGGTGATGATCTCCTCGTGCCCGTGTCTCTCCCCGTCGGCGGTCTGCGGGTCGTAGACGGCATCGGGGGTGAACAAGGCGGCGATGTCGAAGCGGTCGTTCGACGTCCAGGCCTCGATGTAGCCGTCCATCCAATCGTCGAGACGCCCACTCACGACAGATCCAGCCCCACGACCAAAGGCTCGTCGGAGGTGATCTCGAAACCGAATCTCTGATAGAGGTCGAGCGAACCGTGAAACGCCGCCTTGTGGTCTCGAGGATCCCGGACGGGATAGGCCTCCAACCTCGTGAAGCCCAGCTGGGCGAAATCGGAGACCACTCGCTCGAGGAGCTGGGTGGCCACCCCATGGCCCCGGTACGGCGGGGCGATGGCGAAACAGACCACTGATGCGACACCTGCGTCTTGCCCGTCGGAGAGGCCGGGAAACTGGTCCCGGGCGGTGGCGTTGCACCACCCCACCATGCGGTCCTCGGCATAGGCGAGCATTCCCGTCGTCGTGCCATCCCTGATCCTGGCCATCTGGCCGCTGCGGTTCTCCTGCCAGGGCTCCTCGCCCCAGGTCTCGTTCTCACGGCCGCCGCGGGGATAGAACATGCAATAACAGGCGCCCCAGGCCGGGTTGTCAGGGAAGGCGTCGGTGTCGAAGAAACGAACCACATCTGAGCCCGACTCGGGCGTGATCGGCCGGAGGTCGACCTCGCCGATGAACCCGAGCCGCTCGGTCGGGCCGGTGGACCGGTCCTCCGATTCGAGGTAGTTCCGGACGTGGGACACGGTGAGCCCGAATTCGGGGTGCTCGGCGTCGAAATGGTCCTTGGTCGGCTCGATCAGCGACTCGGTGTCCGCGGCCATGATCACTGCCTCGCAATGGCATGTCATCGACCTCGTCATGGGACGGTCAAGGTACCCGTTCTCGCCACATCGGCGTACCAGTCGTAACTTCGCTTCGGCACCCGGGCCAATGTCCTCTGATCCACCCAGACCAACCCGAACCGTTGCGAAAAGCCCTCGACCCACTCCAGGTTGTCCATGAGGCTCCAGACGAAATAGCCGTCGACCGGCACTCCCGAGGCGCGTGCCTCGGCGACGGCGAGGATGTGAGACCTCAGATAGTCGATCCGTCTCCGGTCGTCGATCACCCCGTTCTCGTCAGGCTCGTCCGAATAACTGGCGCCGTTCTCGGTGATCAGGATCGAGCCGGGCTGATAGGTGTCAGACAGGTGCCGGAGGTAACGGGAGAGACCGTCCGGGTCCACTCTCCAACCCATGTCGGTATGGCCGGGCCCGGGATCGATGCCGGGCTCGGGGCCGGGATCCGGGCCTTCCTCGGCACCGGCGGCGATGGTCAGAGTCGTGTAGTAGTTGAGACCCAGGAAGTCGATCGGGCGAGCGATCAGGTCGAGGTCGCCTGCCGCGATCAGGTCGGGGGCGATGCGACCCCGATCTCGATAGAACCTCATGATGTCGTCCGGGTAGCCGCGACCGAACACGGGGTCGAAGAACCATCGATTTCTGGTGCCGTCGAAATGGCGGGCCGCGGCCCGGTCCTCCTCTGTGTCCGATGCCGGTTCGACCGGGCGGCAATCGATCCCGATCCCCACCCTGGCACCGTCCACCACGGTCCGGATCTCGTCCGCTGCAACGCCATGCGACACCAGCAGGTGATGGCTCACGGTCAGCGCCGTTTCCCAGTTGGCGATCCCCGGGGCGAAGTACCCGTCGCGATGGCCGACCATGGCCGTCACCCAAGGCTCGTTCTGCGTGACCCAGCGATCACATTCCTCGCCTAGAGCGCCGGCGACCACGGTGGCGTAGCGACCGAATGCATCGATGGTGTGCCGGGAGACCCACCCCCCCTTGTCCTGAAGGCTTTGTGGTAGGTCCCAGTGATACAACGTGACGAAAGGCGCGATGTCCCTGGCTCGGAGCCCTGCGACCAGACGACGGTAGAAGTCGAGCCCGGCTTGATTCACCCTGCCGTCGCCGTCGGGGATGACCCGGGGCCAGGACACCGAGAACCTGTACGACGACACGCCGAGACCTGCGAGAAGGTCGAGGTCCTCTTCCCACCGATGGAAGTGATCACAGGCGACGTCGCCGGGATGCCGCAAGCGGCCCAGGTCGGAGAAACGGTCCCAGATCGAGTCGCCCTTGCCGTCCTCGTGCCGCCCACCTTCGATCTGGTAAGCGGACGTGCCGACGCCCCACGCGAAATCGTCGGGGAAGGAAGCCACCGACAAATTGCCGGCACCGGTCGATTGATTGAACCCCGGCCGTGGGTCAGACGCTGGCAGCCACCTTCTCATCAGACCCGATCCTCATCCCGCTCTTCGGATCGAAGAAATGAAGCTTGGCGCAATCGACGATCAGATCGATCTGGTCGCCACGGGACACCCGGGCGTCGGGGCTCACCCTGGCGATGAAGTTGGTCGTGTCGCCGAGTGAGGCGACATCCTGGCCGGTATCCGCCAGGAGCTCCTCGATGTCGGGGGTCACCACCGGGGGCCGGTCCACTGTGAAGTGGACATAGGTCTCGGCGCCCAGCATTTCGGTCACCTCGACTTTGGCCCGCAGTGTCCGATCTGGGTCGGGGCCCCTGACCGAGGCCGCTTCGAGAGAATTGGGCCGGATGCCGACCACCAGCTCCTCGCCCATCCGATTCTCGATCCCCGGATGTCCTTCGAGGGTGGGACGCTCCACCCTCAACTCGGCATTGGGCAGCTTGACCCAAACCTCGTCGCCCCGGTTCTCCAGCGAGCCCATGGCCAGGTTCATTGCAGGGCTCCCGATGAAGCCGGCGACGAACAGATTCTGCGGACGATCGAACAACTCGGTCGGTGCACCCACCTGCTGGAGGTTCCACGGCCGGGCTGCGGATACCGGGCGCAGCACGGCCACCCGGTCGCCAAGAGTCATCGCCTCGACCTGGTCGTGGGTGACGTAGACCGTCGTCGTCTCGAGGCGGCTGTGGAGACGCTCCAACTCGGCCCGCATTTGCACTCTCAACTTGGCGTCCAGGTTGGAGAGGGGCTCGTCCATGAGGAAGGCAGCCGGCTCGCGAACGATGGCGCGTCCCATGGCGACACGCTGGCGCTGCCCACCGGAGAGGGCTTTGGGCTTGCGCTGCAGGTAGTCGCGGATCTCGAGAATGTCGGCGGCCTCGTTCACCCGACGTTGGATCTCGTCCTTGGAGAACTTCCTCAGCTTGAGCCCGAAGGCCATGTTGTCGAACACGGACATGTGGGGGTAGAGGGCGTAGTTCTGAAACACCATCGCGATGTCGCGGTCCTTGGGAGCTACGTCGTTGACCACCTTGTCACCGATGGCCATCGTCCCCTCGGTGATGTCTTCCAACCCGGCGATCATTCGCAGCACCGTCGACTTGCCGCACCCGGAGGGGCCGACCAGGACGAGGAACTCTCCGTCTTCGATCGCGAGATCGAGGTCGCCCACGGCCCTGGTCCCGTCTTCGTAGATCTTGCCGAGATCCTCCATGGTGATCCGAGCCATCTGAACATCTCCCTTTCGTGGCCGAAGTCGTGAACCTAGCGGATTTACACCGGCGTGGGTAGGGCTCAGGCGTGGCTGACGACGACGCCCTCGTGAGCGGCCAGGCCGAGCTCACCGTGGGCGCGGTCAGATCGTTCCGGGTCGACAGTCGAGAACACCACCGAGCAGGCGCCCAGCGAGATCTTCGCCTCGTCGTCCCCAAAGTTGAGGGCGACGGTCATGGTCTCGTCGTCGGACTCCCTTCGAAAGACGAGCACGTGCTCGGTAGAGGCGGGATGGGTGAGGTAGGACCCCCGGCGCAGGGCGGTGGACTGGCGGCGCAGGGCGATGAGTCTGCGATATAGGTTGAGCAAGGACCCAGGGTCCTCCAATTCGGTCTCGACATTGAGCCGTCGAAACTCGTCTTCGACAGGAAGCCAGGGGGCGGAGGCGACATTGGAGAATCCCGCGTTGGCCCCGGGTGTCCATTGCATGGGGGTTCGAGCCCCGTCACGGCTGAGGTAGTCGACCGCGTGACCCCAGGGGTCGCGTCGGTCCTCCCCGGAGATGGTCGCCTCCCGCATCCCCAACTCGTCCCCGTAATAGAGGAATGGGGTTCCGCGGAGGGTCAGCAGGAGGGTGGCGGCGAGGCCGGCGTGGCGATCGCCGAGTCTGGTGGCAAGTCGCATCTCGTCGTGGTTGCCCAGGGTCCAGTTGGTCCAGCCCCCGACCGGGACGTTCCAGAGGACGCTCTCCACCACCGCCCGGATCGAGGGCGCGTCCCATTGGGCCGCCATCAGGTGGAAGTTGAATGGCATGTGGAGTTGGTCGAACGCCTCCCCGTAATACGAGGCCCACTCCGGCAGGTCGAAGACATGGATCTCCCCGACGCTGACTGCCTCCTGGGGGTAGGTGTCGAGCACCTTGCGAAAAGAGCGATGCACCTCGTGCACGTCGGGGTGGCCGAAGTCGTACAGATGGATGTACCCGTCGTACTCCCCCATGTCCTTGTAGGGCCGGGGGTAATCGAGGGGCGCCGGTGGGTTGTCCCGCTCGAGGGGGTCCTTCATCATCTGATGGGCTGCGTCCACCCTGAACCCGTCGACGCCTCGCTCCAACCAGAACCGGGCCACGTCGAACATCGCCTCGACCAGCTCCGGATTGCGCCAATTGAGGTCGGGTTGGTCGGGAAGGAACGTGTGGCGGTAGTACTGACCTGTGGCCGGGTCGAAGGTCCACGCCGGGCCGCTGAAGACGCTGACCCAGTTCGACGGTGGGGAACCATCGGGACGTGGATCGCGCCAGACGTACCAATCTCGTCTCGGACTGTCGCGGGACGACCTCGATTCCAGGAACCAGGGATGATGATCGGAGGTGTGATTCATCACGTAGTCGACGATGACCTTGAGCCCATGACGATGCGCAACGTCGATCAGACGCTCCGCGGTCTCCAGGTCCCCGAATATCGGGTCGACGTCGGTGTGGTCCGATATGTCATAGCCCCAGTCCCGCATCGGGCTCCTGAAGAATGGGGAGAGCCAGAGGGCATCCACCCCGAGAACTTCGCTCAGGTAGCCCAGCTTCGAGATGACCCCCTCCAGATCCCCATACCCGTCGCCGTCGGAGTCGGCGAAACTCAGCGGATAAACCTGATAGAAGACCGCTTCTTTCCACCAGGAGCGGCCCAACCCACCGTTCCAAGTCATCACGATCAGACTAGGTCGAGGAGGCCGATTGTCACGGGAAAGTGGCACGCATCAACCGCAGGTCGATATGGTTGTCCCGTTGGCGGGGCGGACAACGGACGTCCTGCTCAACCCACACGGAGGAGACAATATGAAACGATTGAGCAGGCTATTGGCCTTGCTTGCAGTGCTTGCACTGGTGATCGCCGCCTGTGGTGGCGGTGACGGAGATGGCGGAGCCACCACTACCGGCGGCAGCGACGGGACGAGCGAGGGAGGCGGCGACGCAAGCGGCGCCGA
>JBOGEV010000041.1:0-4095 GCA_050742015.1 Acidimicrobiia bacterium | reverse complement strand
GCCGGGTACGCCCTCGCCATCGTTTTCGGTCTCTATCTAGGTTCCCGTCAACCCAAGCGGATCGACACCCCCGTCTTTCCGGAGGCGCCGACGTAGTCCGGACTCCAGGGTTTTGGGCTTCGCGCGGCCAGAGACCCCTCCGCCCCTCCGGGGCACCTCCCCCTCCGGGGGAGGAAACGCGGGTCCGTTCTTCCGGGGAACCGGCTGTTAGCGCTCATGGCCTCACACCGCTGGTCACTCGACGATCCTGGCACCTACGCCAGAGCCATCCGCACTCACCTAACAGCCACAGCAGGGTTCGCATCGACTCGTCAGCGGCTCATCGCAGACCCCAAGAACAGCGGCCCCTCCCTCACGGCCCGCAGGCAACCCGAAGGACCCAGCAGAGCCGCTAACGCCAATTCGGTGTCGTTGCGTTGAAGAGATAGAAGGGTAAACAAATCAACGCAAGGGCGGTTGTTGCTGGTTGCCTCCTGGGCCATGGTCTGTACCCTCATTGACATGAAGAACCGTTGGAAGCTCCTTGGGCTGATCCCGGTCCTGGTCCTTCTGTTCTACATCGCCCAGTTGGGCAACCCGGGCATTGCGATTGGTTTCGGTGGCTTGATCGCCTTCCTCGTCCTGGTCACCTATGCGACCCAGCCAAAGCGCGGTCAACCTCGTCAGAAGAAGCCGCCGATTCGGGCAGATGCCGAACTCCAAAGGTGGCTCTGAACCAGTCGGCTCCCGAAAGGCGCCAGACTGCTACCTCCGAATGCTCTTGGTGCCGGCGGGTCCGTCGTGGAGTGGTGACGGAACGGGGTGCCCCCGAGGTGGATACTTGGTTGATTTGGCGAGATCAGCTTCGACGCTCGACTAGCCAAAACGCAAACGCTACAACGCCGGCCGCGTCACGCTTTCGGAGGCGTAGGTGCTCACAAACGTTATGCACCGCGTCACGCATGCGTGACGCCCTGCATTAGGTTCGTCCCTCCCGGTCAGGGGGAGGACCCCCCTGTTGCTAGCGGGGTTGCGGCGGTACCATCCCGCCTCATGTGGAGGAGGAGCCCGCGGGGGTCGCTCATTCTCGCCGTCCTGATGGGATCGGTGCTCGCGCTCGTGCTCGCCCCGACCTGGATAAAGGCAGGCGCACAGACCACCTCGGTCACGGCGACGGTCGAGACCGATCCGGTTCCCAGCGGCGGCGACGCCGACGACCCCGCCATCTGGGTCCATCCCACGGATCCCTCGCAGAGCATCGTCATCGGGAGTGACAAGGAGAACGGTCTCGCGGTCTACGACCTGAGCGGGAATGAGATCCAGTTCGTCTCCGGCATCGAGCCCAACAACGTCGACATTCGCCATGACTTCCCTCTCGGAGGTCAGCTGATCGACCTCGTCGTCTCGTCCGACCGAGCGGACGACTCGATCGCCTTGCATCGGGTCGACCCCGCCACGCGCCAGTTGGTGGCAGTCGGCACGCCCATCTCCACCGGGATCGACATCTACGGCATCTGCCTCTACCACAGCCCGGTCAGTGGCAGCTGGTACGTCTTCGTCACGTCGGAGGAGGCCGGTCCGGTCGGGCAGTTCGAGCTGACCGACAACGGCAGTGGGGGCATCAGCGGCAACGAAGTCAGGCGGTTCCAGATGAGCAGCACGTCGGAGGGTTGTGTGGCCGACGACGGCCTCGGCTATCTCTACGTCACCGAGGAGGATGTCGGGATCTGGAAGTACGACGCCGAGCCCGACGGCGGGTCGAATCGGGTCTCGATCGACGAGGTCGGCCCCAATCTCGAAGCCGACGTCGAGGGTGCGACCATCTACTACGGCCCCGGGGAGAGCGGGTACCTGGTCATCTCCAGTCAGGGATCCAGCGACTACGCGGTCTACCGCCGGGATGGCGACAACGAGTACGTGTCCAGATTCGAGATCGGCTCCGGGCCCACAGACGAGACCACGGGCACCGACGGCATCGACGTGATCAGCACCTCGCTCGGCTCCGCCTTCCCCGACGGCCTGTTCGTCGCCCACGACAGTGACAACGATTCGGGAGAGAACAACTTCAAGCTCGTCTCCTGGGATACGGTGGCCGCTTCCGCCAACCCGTCGCTCATGATCGAGACCGCCTGGAACCCCAGGGTCGAGAACCCGAACCTGCCCCGAGCCCCGCTCCCTGATCCCGGTACCGACCCGGAGCCCGAGCCCGAAGCTCCCGTCGATGACGGTGTCACCTGGACTGCGACTGCCGCGGACATCACAACGGTCGAAGACGACGGGCAACTATCGACCGACGGGACCATTGCCCCCGGGGTGGCTCTCGTCATGGAGCAAGGAAGCAACCTGATGTTGCGCTTCTCCGGTATCGAGATCCCGCAGGGAGCCGTCCTCCGCAGTGCCCACGTCCAGTTCACCGCGGCCGACGACGGCGAGGGTGACCCGGTGCTTTCGATCAGCGGTGTCCTGGCGGATGGTGAGACCGGGCCGGTCACCTGGGCGCCGGCACCCTGGGCGAGTGGAGACTCAGGCCCACAGCAGCGGACTCCGGACCTTTCCCGAGTGATCGGGGAGGTCGTCGCCGGTGGGTGGGAGGCAGACGACGTGCTGGCCTTGGTCATCAGCGCCACGGGGTCGGGCCAACGATCGGCGGTCGCTTTCGACCAGGATCCGGAGTCGGCCCCATCTCTCAGACTCCAGTTCGCACTCGACTACTAGGAGTTACGATGTCGGCTTACAGAGGGGACGAGGGGGGAAAGCATTGAGCGACAGCGAGACTCCGGCGCGGGAAAAACAACCGCGGGACCAGAAGCAGACGACGATCATCATCCTGGCGGTGGTGGTCACCATCCTGGTGGGCTTGATCATCGGATTCATCGCCTCCGGTGGCCTTTCCGGCGACCCGGTGGCCTCGCCGACCACGGTCGGCCCGGTGGCGACAACCCCGCCCTCCGGGAGCACACCGGCGACCACTCTGCCCCCGACGACCGTGGTCCCGGGTCAGCTCTCGATCCCGGCCACTGAGGACACATACGTCAACAGCGGGCAACCCGAGGAGATCAACGGACTCGAAGACGTCATGGAGATCGAGAACGATGCTCCCGAGGTCAAGTCGGGCTTGGTCAGGTTCGAGGTAGCCGGGATCCCGGAAGGGGAGACGATCGATTCCGTCACCCTCAGGTTGTTCGTCGTCGCCGACACCGAGGACGTGATCGCCCTCCACACGGTGGGCGGGGACTGGAACCAGGCGGAGACGACCGGCGCCACCGCCCCTCCGGTGGGCGATCCGGTTGGCTCGATCCCACCCGGGACCCCCGAGGGGTCGGTGGTCGAAGTGGACATGACGAGCCTCGTGACCGGGCCGGGACAGTACGACCTGTATCTGGTCTCCCCCGGGGATGACAGCGCCGAGTTCGCCACCATCGAGAGCGGGACCAACCCGCCACTCCTCATCGTCGATTATGGCGACGGGGCAGCGGCGGCCGGCGGGGTCACCGAGCTCGCCGGTGAGCCATTCGTATTGGCCGGCGCAGGGGACATCGCCAACTGCGGCGTCGACGGCGACGCGACCACCGCCCAGCTGCTCGACCTGGTGGTTTCCGAGCACGACGAGGCGATCGTCTTCACCACCGGAGACAACGCCTATTCCGATGGCTCGTCAGAGGATTTTGCCGAGTGTTATGCGCCGACCTGGGGGCGGCATCTGGAGAGGACCCGCCCGGCTCCAGGCAATCACGAGTACGAGACGGCGGACGCCGCCGGCTACTTCGGGTACTTCGGTGAGGCGGCCGGCTCCCCCGGCGAGGGCTACTACGCCTATGAGGCCGGCGACTGGCAGGTCATTGCGCTCAACTCGAACTGCGACGAAGTCGGGGGCTGTGAGGCAGGATCGCCCCAGGAGCGTTGGCTGCGTCAGGAGCTGCAGGGATCAGACGCCCGATGCACCCTCGCCTACTGGCACCATCCCCTGTTCAGCTCGGGGGACCACGGAGGTTGGGCCGATGTCAGGCCGCTGTTCCAAGCCCTGTATGACGACGGCGCTGAACTGGTGTTGAACGGTCACGACCACAACTTCGAGCGATTCGCCCTGCAGGACCCCACGGGCACCCATGACCCGGT
>JBOGEV010000040.1:0-26604 GCA_050742015.1 Acidimicrobiia bacterium | reverse complement strand
TGGTCGGCTCGTCCAGCTCGCTGCGCTCGCTTCCGCGTGGGTCGTAGGTGACCACGGTGCGATCGGTGAAGTGGCCCGCCAGCGTGACGAAGCCGGGAGCGGCCATCGGCGAGGCGACGAGGAATAGGGGAGGGGAGTCCGCAATGGCGCCAGGGCGGATGTCGTAGGCAAGTGTGGCTCCCGGCACCGACAGGGTGCGGGTGGTTTCCTCGGTCAGATTCATCGTGATGCTCCTTCGTAGTCAGCAGGGACCTTGGTCAGACGTCCTCGGCGAGGATGGCGTCGATTTGGGCGACGGCTCCGGTCAGGCCCTCCTCCATGCCCATGGCGAGGAGTTGCTCCATCGCCTCGGTGCTGGGGAAGGTGCTCGCGATCGACATCCGCGTCCGGCCGGAGCCGATCTCTTCGATCGTGACGCGGAACTCGTTGGTCGGCATTTCCGTGTTCGGTGAGCCGTCCTCGTTGGCGAAGCCGTCGTGGACGGCGAGGGAGTGTGGGGGGTCGACGGCCTGTACGTCCCAGTAACCCTTCGGCTGGTCGCCGTCGGGTCCGGTCATGTGGTATTCGACGCGGCTTCCGGGCTTCAGGTCGTGCTTGGTGAATGTGGCCGGGTAGGTCGGCGGGCCCCACCAGCGCTCGAGCTGGCGCGGGTCCGACCACAGCTCCCACACCCGTTCGGGTGAGGCTTCGAACTCGGCGTCGAGGGTCATTGTCAGGGTGTGCGGGTCCTTGCGGACGGTGGTCACGGTCATCGGTCTTCCTCTCTGGTGTATTCGTTGACGAGATGGGTCATGCGGTCGATCCGGCCGCGCCACATCTCTTCGTACTGGTCGAGCAGCCGGCGCGCGATGCGAAGCCCCTCGACGTTCGTGCGAACGACCTTGCGTCGGCCGATGCGGTGCTTGGTGACCAGGCCGGCCCTTTCCAGGATGGCGATGTGCTTCTGCACCGCCGCGAAGCTCATCGGATAGTGGCTGGCCAACTCGGCAACCCCCTCCTCGGAGTCGATCGCGCGGCGCATGATGTCGCGACGGGTGTGATCCGCCAGGGCGCCGAACATGCGGTCGAAGTCGGTGGGAGCCATCTGCATTGATACAACCATACGGTTGTATCAATGAATTGTCAAGACTGGAGTCAGATCGTCACGAGCGAGGCCTGGCGTGTAGTCCGGTCCCTTGCGGTGGGCTGGTACGGGTGGCTCTGCCACGGCGGCGTTCATCGGCGGGATGTCGAGGAACTCCACGGCCGGGTAGTCAGCCCTCCCGCTGGGATGATCGGTTGGTGGGCTTGATGCTGCGGGTCTGGTGCGGTTTCTCATGAAGCGACCTTCGCTCAAAGCGCTTTCGGCGACTGACCGTCCGCCCCGAGCTTCGGTCGGCCGTAGGTCCGTCTAAGACGCGGGGGCCAGGGTTTGATCGAGCCAGTCTTCGAATCGGGTCTGGGCCAGCGTGGCCCCATCGTCAGGCACGAGGGTTCGTTCGCTCAGTTGGGCTCCGAAGTAGGAAGCCTTCGGGTCGGCGACCACCTCGCGGGGATCCTTGTTTGCTCTGAGACCCTTGCGAATGAATTCGTCGAAGCGGAACTGCTCCGGTCCCCCCACTTCGATGGTGCCGTTGATCGGCGGCCCCACCGCGGTCCGGCCGACTGCACTCGCCACGTCTTCGGCAGCCATCGGTTGAAACAGGACAGGGGCAAGGCGGACAGTGTTCCCGTCCGTTGCCGCATCGGCGATGCTCTTGGTGAACTCGAAGAACTGGGTGGCGTGGATGATCGAGTGGGGGATCGGCGACTCTTTGATCAGCTTCTCCTGGGCGATCTTGGCCCGGAAGTAGCCGCTCTCCGAGAGGCGGTCCGTCCCCACCACCGACAATGCAACGTGGTGACCGACACCTGCCTCTTCCTCTGCAGCGAGGAGATTGCGGGTGGAGGTCTCGAAGAATTCGAGCACCGCCGCATCCTCGAATGACGGTGAATTGCTGACGTCGATCACAACATCAGCTCCTTCCATCGCCTCCGGAAGGCCATCACCGGTGAGAGTGTTGACCCCGGTGTTCGGTGACGCCGGCACGGCCTCGTGCCCGTGCTCGCTGAGCTTGGTGACGACTTTGGATCCGATGAGTCCGGTTCCGCCGATGACGACGATCTTCATGACTGTCCTCCCTGTTTGGCCGGAGCTCTGCCTTGCAGGAACGCGAGCAAGTCGCTGTTCACCTGGTCCTGATGCGTTTGGGTGATCCCGTGTGGGGCACCCGGGTAGTAGACGTCCTTGGCGTCCTTGATCAGCCGTGCCGACTTCACCGACGAGAGTTGCACCGGGACAACCTGGTCATCCTCGCCGTGGATGAGCAAAGTGGGGATGTCGAATTTCCCCAGATCCTCGGTGAAGTCGGTCTCGGAGATGGCTCTGACACAGTCATAAGAGTTCTTGAGACCGGATTGCATGCTCATGGTCCAGAACTGGTCGAGCAATCCCTGAGAGACCTCGGATCCGGGCCGATTCGCACCATAGAACCCGCCGGCCAGGTCCCGGTAGAACTGCGATCGATCGGCGGCCAAGCCGGCGAGGAACCCGTCGAACAGCTCCTTCGGCAGACCCTCCGGATTGCTCTCCGTCTGCAACAGGAACGGGGGAATGGCGGAGATCAGAACCACCTTTGAGACCCGGTCGGTCCCGTGCCGACCCACATATCGGGCCACCTCGCCACCGCCGGTGGAGTGCGCCACCAGTGTGACGTCGGTCAGATCGAGTGCTTCGATCACTGCGGCGAGATCGTCGGCGTAACCGTTCATGTCGTTCCCGGCCGAGGCCTGGCTGGATCGGCCATGGCCACGACGGTCGTGGGCCACGGTCCGAAAGCCGTTCTGCGCCAGGAACAGCATCTGCCCGTCCCATTGGTCGGCGTTCAACGGCCAGCCGTGTGAGAAGGTGACCGCCGGACCTTCACCCCAGTCCTTGTAATAGATGTCGGTCCCGTCCTTCGTGGTGATGTAGCTCACGTTGTGCTCCTTTCGTCGGGCTTTCATCACTACCTATCTTCTGAGATTGTGGGGGTGTGTCGCCTCCGGGGAATACCCCAGCCCTAGGTCCCAACTCGCATTCGCGATGGCGCCGCCCGTCGGCTGATGCGCCACCCTGAAGGGCGCCCCGGAGCACTCTCCGCGAGTTGATTCCGAGCTTGGGGAACACCTTACGCCGGTGGTACTCGACGGTCCGCGGGCTCAGGAAAAGCTGGGCGCCGATCTCCGGTTCGTGTAACCCTCTCCAGCAAGCCGGGCTATGAGTGCCTCCTGCGTGGTTAGGTCGTAGGCCGTCTCCACCGTGCGTTTTCGTGCTGTCTCACCCGTTGCCACGAGCTCGCGACGGGCGCGCTCAACAAACGCCTCGGCTCCGAAGTGGCTGAAGGCGTCGTAAGCAACCCGAAGTTGCTCTCGAGCGTCCATTCGCCGGTTCTCGCGACGCAGCCACTCCCCGTAGAGAAGCTGGGTGCGGGCAAGGTCCGTGCGGATCCGGGTCCGGGCGAGTCGCTCGATCGCCTCCAGGTAGAGCCGTTCCGCAGCATCGCCGCCGCTCAGGAGGGCTGGCGAACGCGCCTCCAACCACGTGCATTGGTTCCCCCGAACCCCGCGACGAGGAGCTGTACCCGGCCCGCTGGATGCTGGCCCATATCGCCGCGAAGCTACGCGCCTACGGCGAGGCTCGAGCGCGGCGCCACGAGCTTGATTGCTCCTCTCGAGCGTAGGGTCGCCACTTCGGAGTGAATTCACCACCCCCGGCGGGATGATTGATCCGGCCAAGGGTCATGTGTGCCGAGGGACGAGGTCACATGCAGTTCCACCTCAACGGATTTCGGCCCGGTGATCCAACCATCGCCGATCCGGCCGGGGGCCATGCCAATGTGCCTCACGATGGCTTGCCCGACGAGGTCGATGTCCTGATCGTCGGATCCGGGCCTGCCGGCCTCACCCTGGCCGCACAACTGGCCTCTTTTCCGGAGATCCGCACCCGGATCGTCGAGCAGAAGCCGGGCAGGCTGCTTCTCGGCCAGGCCGACGGCATCGCCTGTCGCACGATGGAGGTGTTCGAAGCTCTTGGTTTCTCCGAAGGGGTGCTGAAGGAGGCCTACTGGGTCAACGAGACGACGTTCTGGAAACCCGACGAAAATCATCCCGGGACCATCGTCCGGGGCGGGCGGATCCAGGACACCGAGGACGGACTGAGCGAGTTTCCCCACGTGATCCTGAACCAGGCGCGGGTGCATGACTTCCTCCTCGACGTCATGTGGAACTCAGCGACGCGGCTGGCACCGGACTACGGGCGCCGGCTTATGGGTCTCAACATCGACCCGGATGGTCCCGGGTACGCGGTCACGGCGAGGATCGAGCGGGTCGACCCCGACCACGAGGGCGAAATCGAGACAGTGAGCGCCCGTTATGTGGTCGGGTGCGACGGTGCCCACAGCACGGTTCGCAAGTCCGTTGGCTTGGCCATGGAAGGGGATTCGGCGAACCGCGCCTGGGGTGTGATGGATGTGCTCGCCGTCACCGATTTCCCCGACATCCGTTTGAAGACGGTGATCCAGTCCGCCAGCGACGGCAGCCTCCTGATAATCCCGCGTGAGGGCGGCTACCTGGTCCGTCTCTACATCGAGCTCGACGAGCTCGGCGAGAACGAGCGGGTGGCGAACCGCAACATCACCGTGGACCATGTGATCGGTGCCGCCCAGCGGGTGCTTCGTCCCTACTCGCTGGACGTGAAAGAGGTCCCCTGGTGGTCGGTCTACGAGATCGGCCAACGCCTCTGCGACAAGTTCGACGACGTCCCCGAAGCCGAAGTCGAATCGCGTATACCGCATGTCTTCATATTGGGCGATGCCTCCCATACCCATAGCCCGAAGGCCGGCCAGGGCATGAATGTCGCCATACGCGACGCCTTCAACCTCGGATGGAAACTCGCCACGGTCCTTCTCGGGCGCAGTTCGCCGGCAATCCTGCACAGCTATTCGGCGGAGCGACAGGCCGTCGCCAAGGAGCTGATCGACTTCGACCGCGTCTTCGCCAGGATGATGGGCTCGGCACCGAGATCGGCCGCCGAACCGGGAGCAGGTGAGCCAGCGGAGTTCCAGCGATACTTCGTCCGGCAGGGCGGCTACACGGCCGGGACGACGATCCAATACCGGCCCTCCATCCTCACTGCCGAGGCGACCCATCAGGGCCTGGCCGAGGGTTTGACGATCGGCAAGCGCTTCCACTCGGCCCCGGTGATTCGTCTCGCCGATGCCAAACCCGTGGAGTTGGGTCACGTGATCAAGGCCGACAGCCGTTGGCGCCTGATCGCTTTTGCAGGAGGAGAGGACCCGACGACTCCAACCTCGCAGATCGCCCGACTGTGCACCTTTCTCGGTCAGGCACCGGATTCCCCTGTTCGCAGGTACACCCCCGCTGCCGACGACATCGACTCTGTGATCGATGTCCGGGCCGTCTTCCAACAGGACCATCGATCCCTTGCCCTGGAGACGATGCCGGCATTCCTCCGACCGCAGAAAGGTCGCTACGGGCTCTACGACTACGAGAAGATGTTCTGTCCCGATCTGAAAGGAGGGCGGGACGTCTTCGCGATGAGAGGTATCGACCGCGACGCGGGCTGCATGGTCGTGGTCAGGCCCGATCAGCATGTCGCCAACGTCCTGCCGCTGGATGCTCATGCCGGGCTCACAGCATTCTTCGAACACTTCATGACCCCACTTCCCGTCAATCGATGACTCGGTACCTTGCGGACTCATGGCCGAGCCTGCCGGGATAGTGAACGAGAGTGGGCCGGAAGACGATGCTCCCTTCCGAGAGCTCGTCGCCGCCTCGAGTCCTGAGGTCCAGGAACTCGCCCTGGCGGTGAGAGACCTCGTTTACGAAGTGCTGCCGCAGACAGTCGAGGTGGTTTGGCCGCGTCAGGGTTCGGTGGGATGGGGGACAGGGCCGAAGAAGTTCACCGAGCAGTTCGCCTATCTGATGCCTTTCAAGAAACACGTCACGCTCGGTTTCTATCGCGGCGGTGAGCTGCCTGATCCCGATGACCTGCTCCCCGACTCGGGAGGAAAGCAAGCCGGGGGGAAGCTGTCGATGCGAAGTCTCAAGATCCGTTCCCTGGACGACGTTCGACAACCGGCCCTGCGCTCACTCATCGAGGCATCTACCAGGCAGGGGATCCCACCGCCGCGATCAAAGTGAATGGGAAGTGCCGAAACCACCGAGTTCCGCGTCTTGGAGCGCGACATCTCTACCTCGGCTACGAAAGCGCCACGAGCGAGCCCTGAGCGGTGATCCGGTCGCTCGCGGTGGCCTGGTAAACACGATCACCATCGGTGAAGACGTTGGTGTTGGAGCATCCGTCGGCCTGGTAGTTGACCCTGAGGGCCCTGGGGGCCAGGTACTCCCCACCAAGTCCGACCGCGGTGGGCTCGGACCAGCCGACGACGGCTGGTGGGTCCGAGCACTCGCAGAAGAGCTCGGTCCAGACCATCACCCGACCGAGATGATCACCGCCGGCGTGGAGGTTGCGGACGATGGTCACCACGCCGGTGTCGGTGTCGGTGACCTCGCCAATCCAACCGAGCTCCGGTGAGGGGTAGATCCGCAGGCGGTACTTTCGCCCGGGCAGCCAGGGGAAGTCCCGGGTGTTCGGATCCAATGGTGTGCTGGGAAGGGAGGAGTCGGATCCGGGGAGCACCGTGCCCTGGGTGTCATAGCCTCCCCAGTTGACGGCTTTGTGGTCGGGATAGCGGGGATTCCATTGAAGGCCAAGATGCCCGGCCCCCACCGAGCCCGAGGCGTCCAGAAACGACGCCTGCAGGGCCCAGAAGTAGAGACGCTCCACCGATGGAGGCTCGAGGACTTCGAGTGTCACCGCTACCTCTCGCGCTGGTGAAGTGATGTCCCAGAAGAGATGAAACGAGAAGGCCATGCCCTTGATGTGTGAGGAATGCTCCCGGGGGAGCGTGGCCAAACCCTACCGACGCCGATGGTCGGCGTCACCGGCAATGTGGTCGACGACGTAGCCGGCGTCTCTTCCGGCGGCGAGCAAGGTGTCCGACAACAACGAGTAGAGGAACTTCAGGCCCACGAAATAGAAACCCGGCACGGCCTCGACGACACCACGCTGGTGCATGACGTGACCGTCGCCGTCGAACACCGGCAAGTCGATCCAGGAGAATCCCGGCTCGAAGCCGGTGCACCAGATGACGTTTGGCACGTCGAGAACGGATCCATCGTCCAGGGTCGGGTACCCGTCGGTGACACCGGTGACCCGGCCGACCCGCTCCACGCCGGCGGCTACCAGATCCTTTGGCTTGACCCGGAGAAGCGGCGCAGCTTTGTGAAGCATCTTCGCTTGAACCTTCCGGCCCAGAGGGTTGCTCGTCGTGAGGACTCGATTGAGGATCACGGGCCCCACGAACGGCATGAGAATCCTTCCCGAGAGACGCTCGGGGCGAAATGGCTGGACGGCGCTCGGCTCCCCCGACAGGAGCACGTGATGATCTCGTACCAGATCCATCGAGATCTCGGCGCCCGAGTTCCCGAGGCCCACCACCAGGACGTCTCCATCCTGCAGCTGCCCCGGGTTCTTGTAGTCGGCGATGTGGAGCTGGACGATCCCGGAGTCGAGCCCATCGGCGAACTCGGGCACAACTGGGTCCTGGTAGGAGGCCATGGCCACGACAACACTTTTGGAGTGGAACTCCAGATCGCCGGAAGTTGCCAGGAAGCCACCATCCTGACGCGTGAGGTGGTCCACGTTCACCCCGTGGCGGATCGGGAGCCCGAAGTGCGAGGCATATGACTCGAGGTAATCGGCGAGCTCGTCTTTGGTGGGAAACCCCCAGTCTTTTCCGGGGATCTGCAATCCCGGCAAGCTGTTGAACCGGTTGGGGGTGAACAACCGCAGGGAGTCCCAGCGGTGACGCCACGCATCGCCCGTCCTCTGATTGGCATCGACGATCAGGAAAGGCACTCCTGCCTTCGACAGGCGATAGCCGACGGCCAACCCGGCCTGACCTCCACCGATGACCAGGGTGTGTCGGTTCGTTCTTGTCTTCCACTTCTCATGTGACCGCGTCCAACCTGGTTGTTCGGGTGGAGCTGTTGAGATAGCTGTAGATCTGCACCGAAGCGGAGATGGCACAGCCGGGGATGAACCCGATCTGATCGGTCATGAGGGCATAGGCAATCCAGGGAAGCTGCACCGATGCTCCGAGCAGCCACGCCCACCAGTGGCGGCGCCCGGCCGCCCAGAGCGAGAGCACCTGCAGCCCGGTGAGTAGCCAGGGCCAAAGGGCCGGTGCGCCCAGCGGGGAGTCATCGGGCACCGCGGAGACGACCACGGCGATGGACAGGCCCAGCGAAGCGACCAGGCCACCGGCGAGGCTGCGCTGGGTGTGCACCCAAACCGTGGTGCGGTGCCGTCTCATGCTGAGAACGTAACGACACAGCTCGAGGTCGTGAATACGGAAAACTCCCCATGGGGTGGGGCTATGTGAAGACCAGTCCGTTCTCGGCGGCATACAGGGTGGCGGCGGCGCGCGAGGACACGCCGATCTTGCGATAGCTGTTCTGGATGTGCCGATCGACGGTCTTGGGTGAGATGTCGAGCTTCCTGGCGATCTGCTTCGTCTGTAAGCCGCGCGCCAGCAGGCCGACCACTTCGGCCTCCCTTTCCGTCAACCCCGCAGGGCGATCGATCGACGGGGCAGCCTCACCTCCCGCCTCGGCAACCGCCATGACCATGACCGGGTCGAGCACACCCGCCTCCGCCTTCCCAGCCAGCACTTCGGTCGCCTCCTTCGGCGACAGTGGCTCCCGGTAGGGTCGGGGCTCGGTCTTGGAATGGAAGGCGTCCGCCACGGCCAGCAGCCTGGCCGCACGAGAGAGCGAGGAACCGTCGAGACCACGGTGGTAGCCCGACCCGTCGAGACGCTCGTGATGCGCCATGGCGATGGAGGCCAGCCCGGAGAGGAAGGGCGAAGGGGACAACACCCGCTCGGTGTGATAGGGATGGAGCCTCACCTGTTCGCGCTCGTCGGCGCTCAATGGTCCCGGCTTTTCCCAGACCCGGGAACCGACCGCCATCCTCCCCACGTCGTGTACGAGAGCAGCCCGCCTCATCGTCTCGACCTCAGCGGGTGCGAACCCAAGACGATCTGCTGCCGCCACGGCCAGTTGGGCGACGCCTGAACTGTGGCCGGTGAGATGAGGCGACACCAGGTCGCCGAACGCTCCAATAGCGCCGAGTGCTTGGTCGATGGCCGTGCCCTCCAGGGTCAGCCAGGGTCGAGGCTCCGACGCGAGCACATCCTTCCACGTGGCCTGAGGAGGCTCGCGCGGTCCGAGGACTTCTGCGGCGTTGTCGAGGAACGCAGCAGCCACCTCAGGGTCGAAGGCGTGTCCAGCCCGAGACGCGATCACATTCAACACGTGGTCGTCGTCGCCGATGAGACGCTGGTAGGTGGCGTCTCGGCCAACGTGGATGACGCGGAGAGGCAAAGGGATCTCCTCGCCCCTGGCACGTTTCAAGACACTCCCTCCATCCCAGCGCTCAGTGAGCAACGGGAACATCTCGTAAATCGACTGAGGCATGCCAAGTCGTTCCGCGAGCATTCCCGCGACCTCACACAACGCGCCGAAATGTCGTTCGACGAACAAAGCTGCTCTGGGGAGCCCGGTCATCACCTGAAACGTTCGATGGGGCAGCGAAGCGTCTGGTGAGGGCAGGGCTCGCATCACTCCGGTGAGGGTCTCGACGGCTGACCCGAACTGACGGGGAGTGACGTGCGGGCTCATGTTTCCCCCGAAGATCTGCGACCTCTCCACTCCGTCGACGGTACATCCCGCATACATCAGGAGGCAGGCGTAGTAGGTGCGGGTGGTCGTGTCCTCGTCGACGCCGAGGATCTCACACAGCCGCATCGAGGTCAGGGTGGCGTGAAGTCCGTGCTCGTAGGGAAAGCCCATTCCCAGATCCGTGGCTAGACACATCGAGGCGATGACCTCGGCAGCCCGGACCTGGTCGGTAGCAGTCGGCTCCGTCTGACCCACACCCCCAACCGTAGCGGTCACCGTCCTTGCTCACGGTCCACGGCCGGGGTGTGGACTCACCCACGGAGGGCGATGCACCAGGTCCGTCGCTCCGACTGAATTCGAGCTACCGCCGGTTGACACCGTCGGCACGTGAAGGTCTCCATCTCGCTGAGCAGCCCCGGCGTCCACACGGAGGGTGCACATGTCATCGACAGACGAGGTCGTCAACGATCGCCGGAGCGCTTCGGGGTCTTCGATTCGCCTGGCTCTGGATCTGGCCTAGGCGGTGGCCAGTGAGCCTTCGGTCACCTCGTCTTTGTGTGCCGCGAAAGCGGCCAGAACCTCGTCCTTCTCCTGTGCAGGTATCTCGAAGGCATCGAGTGTCCGTGCAAGTTCGGCCGCCACTTCATCGAACTCGGCCGGAGAGATCTTGAGCTCGCGATGTGCCTCTTCGAGGCCCAAAGTCGTGCTCCCGGGCCTGGTCGCGGTGTACTCGAAGGGCCCGCCTGAAACGTTGCAAACCCAAAGGGTTCGCATGAACTTCAGACCCGGAAGCCTCCCCAGGTTGTTCGTATGCCAATCACGGAGGGCCGGATTGCTCGAAGCCTGGCCGACGATCGGGTTGGCGATCAGAGCATCGCTGAATCTGTCCACCACCGCGGCAATGGCGAACACGCCACCCAGCCTGTCGTACAAACTCGTCTCGGTCATGACATCGTCCTCCTCGCAGCTCGTCTCCTGGCAACGCAGCTTCTATTGCCAATCAATGTGAGGTTTACAGCATCTCGCGAGAGAGGTCAACGGTGCAATTGCTCAGGGCCCGAGGCTGACGACCGAACCTCCATGCACCCGTGAGTAGCCTGCCCCGCCATGACCGGCACTGGCGAGAGACGAGCCTGGTTCGATACCTCCGATCGGCTGGAGTTGGTTGCCACGATCGTGATGGCGGCGGCTGCGATATTCACTGCATGGGCTGCGTTTCAGAGTGCAAAGTGGAGTGGGATCCAGGCCATCGAATTCTCGCAAGCCAATGCTGCTCGGGTCGAGTCGACCAGATTCGACGCCAGGGCCAACCAGCTCCGGTCGATCGACGTGGATGTGTTCCTTTCCTGGCTCGATGCTGTCGGCGCCGAGCTCGAGAGTGGGCGGACCACAATCGATCCCGAGCTCGGTTATGTCCCGGCCGAGGGCACGTTGTCGGCCTTCTACTTCGTGAGGATGAGAGACGAGTTCAAGCCGGCGCTGGATGCGTGGCTGGAGACTCGACCGCTCATCAATCCCGACGCTCCGGAGACTCCCTTCCAGATGGCGGAGTATTCGCTGGCTGACGCGGCCGAAGCTCAGGCCCTGATAGACGAGGCCGAAGAACACTCTGCGGCGGCTCTCACCTCCAACCAGAACTCGGACAACCATGTCCTGACCGCGGTCGCCCTGGCCCTCGCCATTTTCTTCGCCGGGATCAGTTCCAAGCTCAACGCGAGGAACAACCGCCTTGGCGCCCTCATCTTGGCGGTGGCCATCTTCTTGGGTGCGGGGGTGGTGTTGGCCTTCCTCCCGAAGGTGGCGCTGTTCTGAGCTGCAGAGACTGAGCGCCCGCGGCACGGAGTCGCGCGGAACTGACGGGAAGCCGACGTCGCCCAACATGGTGGACCGCCCTCGGGAATCAAGTCATACCGGGAGATTCCCGGCCGTTCCTATCGGACCCTTCGGGGTCGGCCGCGGGCCCTGGGCTCGTCCCTCCCGCTCGCGGCAGGTGACAAGGAGGAAACCGACTAATGCAAGCCCTGCCAACCAAGCGGGTCTCTCGATGGGTAACTCTCCTCGCCGTGTTCTCAGTGGTTCTCGCCGCCTGTGCGGGGACGACCGGGGAATCCACTACGACGGCGGCGGAGACGCCCGAGACGACCGAAGCCGCCCAACAGGAGACCACGACGACGGCATTCGAGGCGGTCGAAGGCGAATGTCCCGATGCGTTCTGCGTCCTGTACAACATCCATCCCGACGCGGCCTGGTCCGATGGGACCCCGGTGACTGCGGACGACTTCGCCTTCACCTACGAGACCACGATCAACCCAGTCCTCGACATCACCAGCCGCGATGGCTTCGACCAGATCACGGGGTACGAGATCATCGACGACAAGACGATCCTCTTCGCCTTCGGTCAGATCTATGCCCCCTGGCAAACCCTGTTTGCCACCCCGGGCTTGATGCCCAAGCACATCCTCGAAGACCAGCCGTTCAACGCCATCTGGGATGACCTGATCACAGTCGGCTCGGGGCCGTTCATCATGGAGGAGTGGATCCCCGACGAACGGATCACTCTGACCCGTAACCCCAACTACTGGGCATCGGAGGACCCGCTCTCGGGAGCCCCTCTCGGTGACGTCCAGACGATCAACGTCGTCTTCCTCGAGGACTCTCAGACCCAGATCCAGGCGCTGCGCGGCCAGGAGATCGACATGTTCTATCCCCAGCCTCAGTTGTCTCTCGTGGAAGAGGTGTCGGCGATCGAGGGTGTCGAGTTCGAGACGGGTCTCGGGCCGACCTGGGAAGTGGTCAGCTTGAACCACAGCGATCCAAGGCTCTCGCAGCTGTTCGTGCGTCAGGCACTGGCGATGGGGATCGATCGAAACGCGATGGTGGATGTCGTGGTGAGGAGTCTTGCCCCGAACGCCGAAGTGCTGAACAACACCGTGTGGATGGTGGGGACCAACTATTACGAGGACCACTTCTCCCAGTACCCGTACGACCCGGTGGCCGCCGAGGCGTTGCTGACCGACAACGGTTGCACCCGCGGCGACGACGGCATCTATGAGTGTGGTGGCGAGCGTCTCTCGTTTGCATGGACCACGACCGCCGGCAACGAGGCTCGGGAGCTCCAGTTCGAGCTGGCCCAAGCCAACCTGGCCGAGATAGGGATCGAGGTGACGGCCGCGTTTGGCCCGGCCTCTGAGGTCTTCGCCGACGACTTCCTCTACGGCGACTCCTCGGTGTGGCAGGCGTTCAACCACGGTTGGGTCGGATCCCCGGACCCATCCGGCGCCAACACGATGTACTACTGCGAAGGTGACGCCCCTAGCGGGTTCGGGGCCATCAACGTGACCCGGTACTGCAACGAGGAGATCGACGCGCTCATCAAGTCCACGGACACCATCGTCGATCCTGCGGAGCGAGCCGCGGTCTACAACCAAGCCGACAGCCTGTATCTGGAAGAGGTAGCGGTGATCCCCCTGTATCAGAAGCCGACGTTCTTCGCCTGGAACTCGGCGATCGAGGGTCCGAAGGACAATTCCACGCAGGCGGGGCCGTTCTGGAACATCGGATCATGGTCCGGCAAGGAAACCGTCACATTCGGGGCGGATCAGCAACCGGAGTCGATGAACATCTGGGAGCCGGACGGCAACCTGTTCGCTGCCAATCTGGTGGCGGCTGCGGTGATCGAAGGCGCCTACGGGGTCGCACCAGACTTCTCGTACGTGCCGCATCTGATCGAGAGCGCCGAGGCGATCATCCCCGAAGGCTGAGATAGCTAGGTCTCGAATACAGGAGGGCCGTCCGGGCGGCCCTCCTGTGTCGGTCAGATGTCCTCGGGAGTGGTTCCAGGGGGTCCGAGCACGACATCACCCAACTCGGTGGTCACCGCCATGAAGAGGTCAGCGTCGAGCTCGGTCTCCGCAGTGGCGAGACGGGCTGGGGTCCCGGTCCTCTCGATCAGCTCGGCGAACCCTGCCGGCGACGTGATGTTGAGAGCGTGTGATCCATCCTGCCCCGCTTGGACGGCGTGGGGGACGTCGATCGGTATGGCGTAATAGTCGCCCGAGGTCAGCGTGACGGTCTCCGAGCCGGCCCACACCTTCAAGGAGCCGGCGATGACCCACAGCCTCTCTTCATACCTGGTGTGCAGATGCAACGGAGTGGTGCTGCCAGGTGCCTGCCGGCATTCGCTCATGTCGTGCCGACCGTCGGTTTCGGCAGCAGTGGTCAATATCGTCGCCCGCAGGTCCTGACCGAGGAGGTAAGCGCGGTCATGCCCGTCGCCATTGGTGGCAAAACTCATGTTCCTTCCTTCCGCCTGGGCATTGCGCGGGTACCCCGTCTGCTCTGAAGCGAAACAGTTGCCGCCGGGTCCTGCCACTCGACGCCGGTCGACGCCGGCCGCTAGAACTACGCCATCTTGAGCCCAGTACCACCGATGGCGAGCGACCTCGAGATCGCCCGCACCGCCAAGCTGAAGACGATCACCGACCTCGCCCTGGAGATCGGTCTCGAGGAGGGGGAGGTCATCCCCTATGGCGCGACGAAGGCGAAGATCCACCTCGACGCGCTGCGGCGGATCGCCGCCAACCCGGTGGGCAAGTATGTCGACGTCACCGCCATCACGCCCACCCCGCTCGGTGAGGGAAAGACCACTACCACCGTCGGCCTCGTCCAGGGACTGGGTGTCCTCGGGCACCGGGCGATCGCCTGCATCCGCCAGCCGAGCATGGGCCCGACATTCGGGATCAAGGGGGGAGCGGCCGGGGGTGGTCACAGCCAGGTGGTGCCGATGGACGAGTTCAACCTCCATCTCACCGGGGACATGCATGCCATCTCCGTGGCCCACAACCTGGTCGCCGCCGCAATCGACGCCCGCTGGTACCACGAGGGCCGGCTCACCGACGACGCCCTGGTACGGCTCGGGCTGAAGCGGCTGGCCATCGATCCCAATCGAATCGGCTGGCGGCGGGTGGTCGACGTCAATGACCGGACCCTGCGCAACATCGTCATCGGCTTGGGGGGCGCGTTGGACGGGAGACCCCGAGAGAGCGGATACGACATCACTGTCGCCAGTGAGCTGATGGCGATCCTGGCCTTGGCCGACGGCGCCGACTACTCCTCGGCGTTGCGCAACCTGCGGGAGCGGGTGGGCCGGGTGGTGTTCGGGTTGTCCAAGGACGGGGAGCCGCTCACCCTCGACGACCTCGGTGTTGGTGGGGCGGTCGCCGTGCTGATGAAGGACACCCTGCACCCGAACTTGATGCAGACGATCGAAGGGCAGGCTGTGTTCGTCCACGCCGGGCCTTTCGCAAACATCGCCCACGGCAACTCATCGATCCTGGCCGACCGTATGGCACTTCACCTCGGCGAGTACGTCGTGACCGAGTCCGGATTCGGGGCCGACATGGGAATGGAGAAGTTCTTCGACATCAAATGCCGGGTCTCCGGCCTGCGACCGGACTGCGTGGTGATGGTGGCCACGGTGCGGGCACTCAAGACCCACGGGGGCGGGCCGAAGGTGGTAGCGGGGCGGCCACTCGACTCCGTCTATACAGAGGAGAACCTCCCGTTGCTTCGGGCCGGAATGGCCAACCTGGAGGCGCATCTGTCCATTGCCGCCAGATTCGGAGTGCCAGTGGTGGTGGCGATCAATCGGTTCCCGACCGACAGTGAGCACGAGCTCGAGCTGGTGAGGGACTCCGCTCTCGAGTCGGGCGCCTTTGCTGCCGTGACCACCGAACATCACGCCCATGGCGGGGAGGGGGCCCGCGACCTGGCCGAGGCCGTGGTTGCGGCGAGCGACGAGCCGAGCCGGTTCGACTTCCTCTACCCGCTGGATCGGTCGATCAAGGAGAAGATCGAGGTGGTCGCCACCCGGGTCTACAACGCGTCTTCGATCGAGTATTCCCCCCAGGCCGAGGCCCAGATCGCCGACTTCGAGAAGGCCGGGTTTGGCTACTTACCCATATGCATGGCCAAGACTCACCTCTCGATCAGTGACGATCCCAACCTGAAGGGCGCACCTCATGACTATGCGGTGACGGTGCGTGAGGTGAGGGCGTCGGTGGGGGCGGGGTTCATCTACCCGATGCTGGGAGAGATGCGGACCATGCCCGGGCTGGGGGCGACCCCGGGCTTCATGAAGGTCGACGTGAACGAGGAAGGCGAGGTCATCGGGCTCTCGTAGGCGGCTTCTGTGTCCTCGTAGCGCCGTATATGGCGCTACGTACCTCAGGTAAGGGGTTGGTCCCACCCCGGTACCCGGTGCTCCCCGGTGTAGACGGTGAAGCCGGTGTCGCGGAGGAAGCCGATGACGGTCATCCCGAATTCCTCGCCGAGCTCGACGGCGAGGCTGGAGGCGGCGGACACCCCGCTGACCAGGGAAAGACCGGCCACTGCTGCCTTCTGCACGATCTCGAAGGAAACCCGCCCCGACACCAACAGCCCGAGTTCGCTTATCGGCCACCGGGTCGTGGCGAGGTGGCCGACCAGCTTGTCCACGGCGTTGTGTCTCCCCACATCCTCCCGGACCGCGATCAGAGTGCCATCGGGCTCGAAGGCGGCGGCGGCGTGGATCCCGCCGGTGGAGCGGAAGGCGGGCTGCTCCTCGATCAGGCTGCGGGGGAGCCCGAGGAGGACATCCGGTGTCACCTCCGGTCCTTCCGGGGGCATCGACCCGGCCACTCTGATGGCATCGATCGACGCCTTGCCACAGACCCCGCAGGAAGAGGTGGCGTAGAAGTTGCGTTGGAACCGTGACGGGTCGACCGAAGTCCCTTCCGCCAGCCGGACATCCCACCGGCCCTCGCCGAGGTCCTGAATCGAGGCTACCTCGTCGGGGCCGGAGACGATCCCTTCGGTGATCGAGAAGCCGAGGGCCAACTCGGCGTCGTTGCCTGGTGTTCGCATGACCACGGCCAGCGGGGTGCCATCGAGTCGGAACTCGACCGGCTCTTCGACGACTAGGTCGTCGTCGACCCGCTCGGCATGGTCCCGGATCCGGATCACCGGCCGGGTGCTCACCGCCTCCGTCACGGGGAGCCGCCGTTGACGTACGTCCATCCGAAGCGGCCTTTGATGCAGAGATTGCCCAAGGTGACGTCGTGGTCGTGAGGTGAGGTGACACTGACGATTCGCCCGTCCTGTGTGTGCAGATCGAGATTGCAGCCCACCCCGCAATAGGAGCAGACGGTCCGGGTCACCTCCTGACGGGACTCGTCCCAGATCCCCGTCTCTCTCATGTCCCACTCGATCTTGCCGGCCAGGGCCCCGGTGGGGCACACCGCGATGCAGTTCCCGCAATAGACACAGGCCGAGTCGGGCAACATGACATCGAACTCGGTGGAGATTCGGGCGTCGAATCCCCGTCCCGCCACGGCGATGGCGAAAGTGTTCTGGTGCTCGACCCCGCAGGCATCGACACACCGGTAGCAGAGGATGCACCTCCCATAGTCGCGGACGTAGAGGTCGTCCTCGACCTTGGCCGGCTCGGCCACAGTTGCCGCGAACACCGGATCGGGAGGATGGTGATGGCCGGGCACCGGTGCTTCCCGGGGCGATTCCGTCTCGGGCATCCCGAAACGCTGGGGCCGCGCTCCGGCCTCGGTCATCCAACGTTCCAGCTGTTCGCCGGCGCGGTCCAGCTCGGCGGCCGAACCGAGCAACTCCATCACCAGCCGACGACTGTGCAGGGCGCGATCCGAGTCGGTACGGATCTCCATCCCCTCCTCCAGCTGGCGGGAGCATGACGGGACCAATGTCCGTGACCCTTCCACCTCGACGACGCACACGCGGCATGCATTGGCGGCGGTCATAGTCGGTCCGTAGCAGAGGGTTGGAATGTCAGCCCCGACCCGACGGCAGGCGTCGAGGACCGTGGAGCCCTGTGCCAGTTCCACGTCAACCCCGTCGACCCGCGCCGACACGAT
The DNA here is from genome assembly GCA_050742015.1 of Acidimicrobiia bacterium. Lineage (GTDB taxonomy): Bacteria > Actinomycetota > Acidimicrobiia > Spongiisociales > ZC4RG35 > JARDZU01. Next base: position 8,854 of record JBOGEV010000040.1, on the reverse strand, counting down.
CGTTACCGGTTGGGCTGCGGCCGTCATGTGACCGCTCCGGGCAACTCGAGCCGGATGGCGGACTGCACCGCCGATGCCGCGGTTTGGCCCAATCCGCAGATGGAGGCGTCTGTCATCACCCGGGCCAGGTCGTCGAGCAGGCGGCGCTCGTTGGCAACACCCCCCAATGGGCTTCTCGCGGCGACTCGTGCCAGGGCCTCCTCCTGGCGCACGGTCCCGATTCGGCAGGGGACACACTGTCCGCATGACTCGTCGCGGAAGAACTGGGCGATGCGGCGCAGCACTGGTGCGAAGTCGGTCGAGTCGTCGAAGACGATCACTGCCCCCGAGCCGAGACTGGTCTCGGCGGCCGCGGCGCCTTCGAACGTGAGCTCGATGTCGAGCGAATCGGCATCCACGAAGCTGCCCGCCGCCCCGCCCACCAGGACCGCTCCCACCTCTCCATCGTTGCTGACCCCTCCGGCCAGGGCGATCAGTTCCCGCAAAGTCGTCCCAAACGGGACCTCGAACAGACCCGGACGCGCGACTGCGCCGGAGACACAGAACAACTTTGGGCCTGTCGACCGCTCCGTGCCGATGCCGGCGAATTGCTCCGGCCCCAGGTCCAACACCTCCAGCACCGCGACGAGGGTTTCGATGTTGTTGACCGACGTCGGCTTGCCGAAGACACCGCGCTCGGTCGGAAACGGGGGCTTCTGCCTGGGCTCCCCTCGATGGCCCTCGATCGAGGCGAACAAGGCGGTCTCCTCGCCGCATATGTAGGCCCCCGCCCCGCGCCGGACCTCGATGTCGAAGTCGAACCCGGCTCGGGCAATATCGGTCCCGAGCAATCCCACCTCGGTGGCCCTGGCGATGGCCAGCCGCAGTCGGCGCTCGGCCACCGGGTACTCGCCCCGCACATAGACGAATCCATTGGTGGCACCGGTGGCTAATCCGGCGATGGTCATGGCCTCGACCACCGCATAGGGGTCACCCTCCATCAGTATCCGGTCCTTGAAGGTGCCCGGCTCCGACTCGTCTCCGTTGGCGATGATGTACTTCTCGTCCCCGGACGCGTCGGCCACCCCCCGCCATTTGAGCCCGATGGGGAAGGCCGCTCCTCCCCGGCCGCGAAGGCCGGATTGCTCGAGGGCGGCGATGACGCCGTCCCGGCCCAGGGCGATCGCCTTCTCCAGGGCGACATACCCCCCGCCTTTCCGATAGGAGGCGAGGCTCTCGGGGTCGGCCGATCCGATGCGGCGCAGAAGACGGAGGGCGGATCGATCCTGGTGGATGAGACCGGCGGGCAGCTCGTCGAAGACCAGTGTGCCGAGTGACTTGGGGTCGGCCGGGGCCACGTTGCGGTAGCCGGCGCCGGCGCTGTGAACCAGGGCCGCAGGCGCCCGATCACATTGCCCCAGACACGGGCTTCGGGCCCAGCTCACGCCGAGGTTCGACTCGCTGGCCGGCCCCAGCTCGTCCTCGAGCGAGCGGACCAGGTCCTCGGCCCCGTATTGGGCGCACACGATGTCGTCGCAGACGTGAATCAGGGTGGCTGCCCTGGGCGTGGAGTGGATCAGGGCATAGAAGGTGGCGACTCCATACGCCTCGGCCGGGGGGACGGTGAGCCGCTCCGAGATGTAGCCGAGGGCGCCCTTGCTGACCGAGCCCACCGCGTCTTGCACCGCGTGCAGCGCCGGCAGCAGGAGATGGCGACGTGCCCGGGCGGCATGCCCGCCATAGGCGACATGACCGTCGAGGCGGGAGAACTCACCACCCTCCCAACCCGAGTCCGGTGCACCGAGCAGGTCGTCGACAACGGTCCGCTCGGCGCGGGTGGGTCCCTCGAGGAGAGAGCGCAGATCCATCAGGTCGCAACCAGGGTCTCGACCCGCACCGCCGTCGCCTTGAACTCGGCGGTGCCCGACTTCGGGTCCCAGGCGTCGATCGTCAGCTGGTTCACATCGGTGTCGTCGGGGAAGTGGACAGCCATGAAGGCGAGACCGGGTCGTAGCGATCGATCGAAACGGACCGGGGCCTGCAGACTGCCGCGTCGGGAGACCACTCTCACCTGCTCGCCTTCGGTGACGCCGAGCATCTCCCCGTCCTCGGGGGAGAGGTCGAGAACGCCGTGGATGCGGCGAGGCGACGAGTACCGACCGCTCTGCACCCCGGTGTTGTAGGAGTCGAGACGCCGACCCGTGGTCAATCGGAGCGGGTAGTCGTCGCTGAGCGTGTCCACCGGAGGCACCCACTCCACGACGGACATCGGGGCCTTGGGGCCGGTCTCCTCCTCCCAGAGCCTGCCGTGTAGGAAAAGGGTTCCGGGATGGTCCTCGGTCGGGCAAGGCCATTGCAGGCCGCCGGCGTCGTCGAGCCTCCGGTACGTCATCCCCCCGTGCATCGGGGACACGCTCCGTAGCTCCTCCCACGCCTCTTCCGCCGTTGGGGTGGGCCATTCGTGGCCCATGGCTCGGGCCACCATGCTCATCAGTTCGATGTCATCGGTCGCCTCGCCTGGGGGTTCGACCGCCTTGCGCACGCGCTGGACCCTTCTCTCGCTGGAGGTGAAGGTCCCCTCCGTCTCACCCCAGCCGGCGGCGGGCAGGACCACATCGGCGATCTCTGCGGTCGCAGTGAGGAACAGGTCCTGGACCACCATGAAATCGAGGCCGGTGAGCCGTCGTTTCATCTGTTGGGCATCGGCTTCGGACTGGAGCGGGTTCTCGCCGATGACGTACAGGGCGCGCAACTCGCCATCGTCCATCGCCTCGTGCATCAGGCTGATGTGCTTGCCGGGCTGGTCCGGGATTGGACTGCCCCAGACCTGCTCGAACTTGCCCCGCAGCTCGGGATCGGCCACGTCCTGGAACCCGGGGAGCTTGTTGGGGAGGGCGCCCATGTCGCCGCCTCCCTGAACGTTGTTCTGACCCCGAATCGGGACCACACCGGATCCGTAGCGCCCGACGTGCCCGGTGAGGAGGGCGAGATTGATCAGGGCGAGGACGTTGTCGGTGGCGTTGTGATGCTCGGTGATGCCCAGTGTCCAGCACAGTTGGGCGGTTGGAGCGGTTGCGTACTCGTGGGCGAGTTGGCGGATGGCGTCCGCTGGGACACCGGTGATCTCCTGACCCCGGTTCAGGGTGTAGGGCTCGACCGACTCGGCGTAGGCGTCGAATCCCTCGGTGGCGTGGGCGATGAACTCCTTGTGGTGGAGGTCGTTGTGAATGATCTCCCGGGCGACGGCGTTGGACAGGGCGATGTCGGAGCCGACGTCGATTCCGAGCCAGACGTCGGCCCAGCGTGCCGACGAGGTGCGACGCGGGTCGACCGCGAACATCCGGGCTCCGTTGTTGATGCCCTTCAGGACGTGGTGGAAGAAGATGGGGTGGGCCTCGCGCGCGTTCGAGCCCCACATGATGATGAGGTCGGTCTCCTCCATCTCTCGATAGGAGCTAGTGCCTCCACCGGCTCCGAACACTGTCGCCAGACCGGCGACGGACGGAGCGTGTCAAGTCCGGTTGCAGCTGTCGATGTTGTTGCTCGCCATGACCACACGGGAGAACTTCTGTGCCATGTAGTTCATCTCGTTGGTCCCCTTCGAGCAGCTGAACAGTCCGAACGACTCGCCCCGGTTGTCGGCCAGGCCGGTCGCCACCCGCTCGATTGCCTCGTCCATGGTTGCCGGGCGCAGAGCGCCGTTGTCCCTGACCAGGGGCTGGGTGAGTCGTGCATAACTTCGCTTCACAATCACCTCCTTTCCTCTCTGGCGAGGGTACCCCTCCGCGCCAAAACGGGTTTCGGAGGCCGATCGCCACTCACGATCTAGCGAGACAGCGCCGATAATCTGACCATCGTGACCCGTCGTCTCGCCCTGCTCATCGCGTGTGCCCTGACCTTTGCCGCATGCACCGGCTCCACAGCCGGCAGCTCGAGCACGACGGCGCCGTCGGCGACGACCACCGAAGTCGACGAGACCACCACCAGCACCGAGGGGGCGACGACCACCACCCTGGGTGAGCCGACCTGGGACGAGTTGCCCGGCATCGACGCCCTTCCCCAGGAGGTCCAGGATCAGCTGCTCACCCTGGTCAGGACCACCGAGGAAATCCGGCAGCTCCGCTTCGAGGAGCCTCCGACGATCGTCATCGTCACGGAACAGGATTTGGAAGCCCGGGTCCGCCAGCAGATCGAAGACGAGGCGGAGGACTTCCCGGCGGACGAGGCCCTCTACAAGCTTCTCGGGCTGCTCGAGGACCAGGTCAACCTGCAGACCCTCCTCACGGAGCTCTATGGGGAGCAGGTCGCCGGCTATTACGACGGGGAAACGGGCGAGTTGGTTGTTCCGATGCGTGAGGAGGGGTTCAGCGTCGTGCAACGGGCAACCATGGTCCATGAGCTGACCCATGCCTTGACCGACGACCGCCTCGACTTCCACTCCCGGTACACAGCGATGCTCGACGAGGAGCGTCTCGATCAGGCGTCGGCGTATCAGGCCCTGATCGAGGGCGACGCCAGCATGGCCGAGCTCCTCTATCTCCAGACCCTCGACCAGCGTGAGTTAGGCGAGTTCTTCGCCGAGGCCCTCGACATCGACACAACCGCGCTCGACTCGGCGCCCTCGTTCATCCAGGACTCTCTGATCTTTCCCTACGACTCCGGGCTGGCCTGGGTCCAGGACCACTACCTCCGCGACGAGTGGGCGACCGTGAACGAGGCGTATGCCGAGATGCCCGACCTTCCGGGCTCGACCGAGCAGATCATCACCCCGAGCGACTACGAGCGGGATCTCCCCAAGACCTTCGATACAGCCCCGCCCGCTTTGAACGGTTACGAATTGGAAAGGGAGTCGGTCTGGGGAGAGTTCGGGTTCCGGATCATGATCGACCAGGTGCTGGGGGAGGACGTCGGGGTGGACGCTGCCGATGGTTGGGGTGGCGACTACTACGCCCAGTGGTTCGATGGTCAGAACGCGGCCCTGATGATCCTGGTCGAGGGTGACACTGATCGCGACACCGAGGAGCTGAGGTCAGCCCTCCTCGACTATGCCCTGACCGCTGTCGCCGAGGAGGACTACGTGTGGGTCGAGGTCATCGACGGCCGGCTCGCATTCATCGCGGCCGACCAGCCCGAGGTCGGCGAGACGATCCTGGCCTCGATCGGTGGCGGGGCCTGACGGGCCGCTAGTGATCTTTCGATCGATCACGTAGTTTCGCCCTCATGGAACGGGTCGGGCTCTCGACGGGCGAGTGGAGTGTCGAGGGCGTCATGGCGCGAACCTTCGGTGATCGTCTGCTCGGGGTGTGGCGTGCGCCGGAGGGATCCGCAGTGGTCATCGCTACTCGCAGCGTGCACAACTTCGGCCGGCGTCGTCCCCTCGTGGTCGTGGGGCTGGATGCCGGGATGAGAGTTGTGGAAACCAAGACTTTGCGGCCCAATCGGCTGGTGGCCTTCCGGTCGGCCAGGATCGTCATCGAGCTCCCGGTGGGCTCTCCGGTTCCCTCGAAAGGCGATCTCGTGGAGCTGACCAGTGGCTGATGATGGCCGTCTGCTCGTCTGTGCCACACCGATTGGCAACCTGGGTGATGTGTCCGATCGTCTCCGGGAGACCCTGGGAGCCGCCGACATCGTCTATGCCGAGGACACCAGACGGGCCGCCACGCTCCTCCAGCACGTCGGAGCTCGCCCCAGGGTCCGGTCCCTGTTCGTCGGGAACGAGACGAGTCGCACCGACGAGCTCCTCGCCTCCCTGGCCGAGGGGCTGACAGTGGCCCTTATTACAGATGCCGGGATGCCGGCCGTGTCCGACCCTGGCTCCGAAGCAGTGCGCCGGGCCCGGGAGGCCGGTCATCCGGTCACGGTCATCCCGGGCCCATCGGCCGTCACGACCGCCGTTGTCCTGGCCGGGTTCGGGGCCGATCGTTTCGTGTTCGAGGGATTTCTTCCGAGGAAGGGGAGGGAACGGTCGGAGCGGCTGGCGACGATCGCCCCGGAGGACCGGCCCGTGGTCCTCTTCGTCAGTCCCCATCGCCTCGTGCAGGATCTGGAGTCGATCGCCGATGCGACCGGCATCGAGCGAGAGATCGCGATTACCCGGGAGTTGACCAAGCTGCACGAAGAGGTGTGGAGCGGCCCGATCGGGGTCGCCATCGAAGAGTGGCGCAGCCGCGAGGTGAAGGGTGAGCTCACGGTGGTCGTGTCGCCGGGTCCGGCGAAGAAGATGCCGGTGGAAACCGCCATCACCGAGGCGAGGGGGCTCGTGGCCGCCGGATCGTCGCCGTCAGAGGCGGCAAGAAGGGTGGCCGATGCCACCGGCGTGTCCCGCCGTTCGATCTACGAGGCCCTGATCGCGGATCAGGACCGGAGTTGAGCGTGACAAGTGGCACAGATGCCCTTGCCCTTGAACTGAGTGACCTTGGTCTCTGACCCGCAGAAGGTGCAGGTGTCGGTCAGTTTGCGCAGGACGATCGATCCACCCTCGACCGCAATGAAGAGATGGTCGCCCTCCCGGATGTTGAACAGCCTCCTCGTCTCGGCCGGGATCACGATCCGTCCCAGGTCGTCGATCTTGCGCGCGATGCCAGTTTCCATTTTCGACCTCATCTCCCCTGATTCGAGACTACCCCTGGGGCCATAGACGATGCCGGGTACCGTCCTGGAGATGGGATGGGTCGATACCCACTGCCACCTCCAACTCGACGAGCGCGATCCGGAGTTCCTCCTCGACCGGGCCGCCGATGTCGACTGGGTTGTGGTGCCCGGGGTCGATGCCGACAGCTCGAAGGCGGCAGCTCACATGGCAGAGTCGCATCCGGGCCGGGTCGTGGCCACCGCCGGTCTTCATCCTCACGACGCTGGGCAATGGGCGATCCAGGGCCCGCTGATCTCCGAGATGGCCGTCGCCGCGGTGGCAGTGGGGGAGACCGGTCTCGACTTCTATCGCAATCTCTCGTCCCGGGATGATCAGCTCGAATCGTTCCGTGCCCAGATCGAGCTTTCCCTGGCACTTGGCAAGCCGATCATCGTCCACTGCCGTGATGCGTTCGCAGATGTCTTCTCCGTCCTCGAGGAGACCGGGGGTGCCACCCAGACTGTGCTGCATTGCTGGACCGGCGGGCCTAGATGGACCCGTCGCTTCCTCGATCTCGGTGTGATGTTCTCCTTCGCCGGCCCGGTCGCCTTCGAAACCGGGGAGACGGTCAGGCTGGGAGCCGCCCTGGTCCCCCCCGAGCGGGCTCTGGTCGAGACCGACACGCCGTATCTTGCGCCGCCGCCGCATCGGGGCGAACCCAACGAGCCGGCATGGGTCGCCTTGGTCGGGGCAGCCCTGGCCCTGGTCTGGGATCTCCCTGTGGAGGAGGTGGCAACCATCACTACCGCCAACGCCACCCGGGTGTTTCTCCCCCCGAAGGGGGGAGTACCGCCGGAGGCGGGGAGGGGGGAGCTCTTGGCATGACGGCCCAGACGCGTACCGAGATCGCCAGCCTGCTCCGCAAGCACGGTGTCTCTCCTTCCCGCCGTCTCGGCCAGCACTTTCTGGCCGACGGGAACATCACCCGCAAAATCGTGGCTCTGGCTGAGGTGGGCCCTGGCGATCACGTAGTCGAGGTCGGCGCGGGGACGGGGACCCTAACCCGGGCCCTCGCCGCCACCGGAGCCCACGTGGTGGCCTACGAGGTGGACGCCGGGCTTCTCCTCATCCTCGCCGACACCACTGACGGCCTCGACGTCGAGCTCCGGCCCTTGGACGTGACCGACGTGGACCTCGCCGCCGACCTCGACGCTGGCAGCTGGACCATGGTCGCCAACCTCCCCTACAACGTGGGCACCCCGCTGTTGTTGGATGCCCTGCGCCGGGTTCCTCAGATCGTGCGGTTCGTGGTGATGGTGCAGCGCGAAGTCGCCGAGCGGCTGGTGGCAGCACCGGGAAGCACGGAGTACGGGCTGCCCACGGTGGTGGCAGGGATCCATTCCGAGGCACGTCTCGCCTTCCGGGTACCGGCACAAGTCTTCTATCCCCAGCCCAAGGTCGAGTCGGCAGTGGTGGTCCTCGACCGCGCCCCGGCACCTGAGGAATCGGAGCGGGCGATCGAGATCGCCGCCGCCGGGTTCAACCAGCGGCGCAAGATGCTGCGTCGCTCCCTGGACGACCTCTTCCAGGACCCGGTGGCCGTCCTGGAACGGGCCGGTATGGATCCCACCGCCCGGGCCGAGGACCTGTCCCCGGAGGACTACCTCGCGGTGGCCCGGGTGTGACCACCTACGAGTCCCCGGCCAAGCTGAACCTGGCCTTGCTGGTCGAGTCGCCGCGCTCTGACGGATACCACCCCTTGCAATCTCTGGTTCAGACCATCGAGTGGATCGATCGGATCGAAGTCGAGGAGGCTGAGGAAGATCGGTTCGAGGTGGACGACGCCGACCTCGATCCCGAGGACAACCTGGTGGTCCAATCGATCAGGGCCTTGCGGGATCGGGGTTTCGTCCCTCCGCTCGACATCAGGCTCGGCAAGCAGATCCCACAGGGAGCCGGTCTCGGTGGGGGCAGTTCCAACGCCGCCGCGACCCTGGCTGCGGCGGCCGAGTTGGCAAGGTTGCCACGGTCCATCGTGGACGAGATGGCACCATCGATCGGGTCCGACGTCCCCCTCTTCCTGACGGGTGGCACGATGCTGGTGAGGGGTGTCGGCGAAGTGGTGCACTCGCAGCCTCCGCTCACCGGGTTCTCGGTGGCGGTGGCGGTTCCCCCGTTCGAGATGTCGACTCCCGACGTGTATCGAAGGTGGGACCAGTTGGAAGGCCCGAGCGGCGAGGTCCAGTCTCCGGCCTGGCTCCCGCCAGTCCTTCGTGACGGCATCCCGATCCGGAACGATCTGAC
>JBOGEV010000039.1:0-67981 GCA_050742015.1 Acidimicrobiia bacterium | reverse complement strand
GAACTGCACTCGCCATGTGATGGCACGGCCCGCATGACCGACCACGTACTCACCGCGGTCCGTCTCCCCATCGTGCTCACAGTTGGCAGTCAGCTCGCCGATCAGGGCGTTGCCCACCACCGAGGCGACGACGGTCCCCGAGCCTCGCACCAGTGTGACCTTGGTATCAACAGCATCTATCACACACATTCAGTCGGCATATAGGTCCAGCGACCCAAGCAACTTCTGCGGACTTTCTCGAGAGGCTTGTTGCACCGGGCCCTAGTGGCCCGTCGCTGAAATAGCTGCGCAGTCTCGCCGGCCCTCGACGCCGCTGGCGGCGTCCTCGTCCTCGACGAACGATCAGGTGCGCCTTCGTCCTGCGTCCTTGCCAGCGACCCCGATGCCACGGCGACACCGCGGCATTATTTCACCGACAGACCACTAGAACCCGAAATTGGGGCCAAGGACCGCGCCTGGCGCGGCTGATCGCGACAATTTCGGAGTTGGAGCCCCCACGGCGCCCTTTGGATTTACCGACCTCCCCAATCAAACTGCTCGATGTGCGGCATTTCCTGAACACCTTTGACTGGACCCGATCGGAGCTTCAGTCGATGGTGGACGAGGGACGCCGTCTCAAGGCGTCGCCGTATGGCGACCAGCTCGAAGGCAAGACCATCGCCCTGCTCTTCCTCAACAACTCGTTGCGCACGCGCACGTCGTTCGATATCGGCGCTCGCCAACTCGGCGGGCATGCCGTGGTCCTCTCCCCGTCCGGTGGGATGTGGCCCCTCGAGTTCGAAGAGGGGGCTGTGATGCTGGGCGACGCCGAGGAGCACGTGAAGGAAGCGGCCAAGGTGCTCTCCCGGTACTGCGACCTGATCGGCGTTCGCGCCTTTCCCAAGTTCGAGAACTGGGAGGAGGACCGTAAGGACACCATCCTCCGGGCCCTGGCCACCCACGCCGACGTGCCGGTGATCAACATGGAGACGATCACCCACCCCTGTCAGGAGCTGGCCCACGTCATGGCCCTCCAGGAGAGGCTGGGACCGCTCGATGGCATGAAATACCTGCTCACCTGGAGTTATCACCCCAAGCCACTCAACACTGCCGTCGCCAACTCCGCCCTGGTGGCCGCGGCCAAGTTCGGGATGGATGTGACCCTTCTCTGCCCCACCGAGGACTTCATCCTCGACCAGCGGTACATGGACATCGCCGCCGGCGACGTCGAAGCCAACGGTCGGACCCTCACCGTCACCCACGACGTCGAGACCGCCTACGACGGCGCCGATGTGGTGTACGCCAAGAGTTGGGGCGCCCTCCCCTTCTTCGGCCGGTGGGACGAGGAGAAGCCGATAAGGGACAAGTACCAGCACTTCATCGTCGACTCCCAGAAGATTGCCCTGACCGACGATGCCTTGGTCAGCCATTGCCTCCCCATGCGCCGCAACGTGATCATGACCGACGAGGTGTTCGACGGCTCGAGTTGCATCGCCTACGACGAAGCAGAGAACCGCCTCCACGTGCAGAAAGCGATCATGAGCAGGCTGGTGAGCCAATGAACCAGGGCGGGGTGCCGGCCACCCCCAACCGCGATGTCCGCCAGACCATCGTCCATCTCCTCTCCAACATGAGCGACGGAAAGGAGATCCGCTCCTACCTGCAGCGGTTCTCCGAGGTGGACCGGTCCCGGTTCGCCGTGATCAAGATCGGCGGCGCGATCCTCGCCGACCATCTCGACGAGACCGCGGCAGCCCTGGCCTTCCTCCATACGGTGGGCCTGACCCCGATCGTGATCCACGGTGGCGGCCCCCAACTCGACCAGGTGCTGGCTGGGCGCAATATCGAGACCAAGAAGCTGGACGGGCTGCGAGTGACCGATCCCGACGTTCTCGACGCCGCCCGTGACACCTTCATCGAGCAGAACATCTTGCTGGTCGAGGCGATCAGGGAGCAGGGTGTGGCCGCCCATGGCCTCACTGCGGGCGCGTTCGAGGCCGACTTCGTCGACAGGGAGAAATACGGCCTGGTCGGTGAGCCGGCCGAGGTTCACGTCGGTCTCATTCGCTCGATAGTCGCCTCGGGGGCCATACCCATTCTCACCTGCCTCGGAGTCGCCCCCGGCGGCCAGATCGTGAATATGAACGCGGACTCGGCCACAAGGGCCCTGGTCCATGCCGTCCAGCCGATGAAGATCATCTTCCTCGTCGACGTCGGAGGCCTGCTCGACGAGGAAGACCGGCTGATCGAGTCGATCAACCTTGCCTCCGACTACGAGCATCTCATGGCCCAGGACTGGGTCCATTCCGGGATGCGACTCAAGCTCGCCGAAATCAAGCGTCTCCTCGACGACACCCCGCTCTCCACGTCGGTGTCGATCACCACCCCATCCGGCCTGGTCAAAGAACTGTTCACCCATGGCGGGTCGGGCACCATGGTCCGCCGGGGGGAGCTGATCGTGCGGGAGACGAACAAGGGCGCCCTCGACGAGGGACAGCTGGCCAAGCTGGTCGAAGAGGCTTTCGGGCGGAGCTTGAAGGACGATTGGTGGAAACACCTCCAATTGGACAGCGCTTATCTCTCCGAAAGCCTGCGGGCCGGGGCCATCATTGCCCGCGTCGACGACTTCGCCTACCTGGACAAGTTCGCCATCCTCGAGGATGCCCGTGGCGAAGGCCTGGCCCGGACCGTGTGGGCGCATCTGGTCGCCGACCACCCGATCCTCTACTGGCGCTCCCGCACCGACAACAGCTTCAACAGCTTCTACGTCGAGGAGGCGGATGGCTCGGTGAAGCGCGGACCGTGGACGGTCTTTTGGAAGGGTGAGACCGACTTCGCGCGCATTGCGACCCGGGTCGATGCCGTCGCCGGCCTCCCTGCCTCATTCCTGGGTGACGACAGTGAGTGAGCGAAATTCGGTCGGCATCGTTGGGGCCCGGGGTCACACCGGCGCCGAGCTGGTGCGTCTGATCCGGGACCACCCCTCACTCGACCTGGCCTTCGCCGGATCCCGTGAGTTGGCCGGCCAGGCGGTGTCCGGACAGGAGGACATCCTCTTCGAGTCGATCGGGCCCGATGACCTGTCGACGCGGGACATCGACGCGGTCTTTCTCGCGCTTCCCGACGGCGCCGGTGATCCCTATGTCTCGGCCCTGGACGAGGACACGATCATCGTCGACATCTCGGCCGACCACCGCTTCGACGACTCCTGGGAGTACGGGTTGCCCGAGCTGTTCCGGGAGAAGCTGAAGGGCGCGACCCGAATCGCCAACCCCGGTTGCTACGCCACAACCACCCAGATCGCCATCGCCCCCCTGCTCGACATGGTCTCCGGGGTGCCCGCGGTGTTCGGCGTGTCCGGCTACTCAGGGGCCGGCTCGACGCCGGGCCCGCGCAACGACCCGGAGCGTCTCCGGGACAACCTCATGCCCTACATGCTGGTGGGGCACACCCACGAGCGGGAGGCCGCCCGGCATCTCGGCCTTCCGGTCCGGTTCATCCCCCACGTCCACCCTGCCTTTCGCGGGCTCCTGGTCACTGTCCACATTCCGCTGACCGCCGTGATGGATGGTGACGCGGTCAGAGCCAGGTTCGTGGGCCAGTACGACGACGAGCCGCTGATCGAGATCACCGACGAGATCCCGGAGCTCAAGGATGGGGCGGGATACCACGGTGTCATCGTTGGCGGGTTCGAGGTCAGTGCCGACGGACTCAACGCGGTCGTCATCGCAGCCGAGGACAACCTGCTCAAGGGCGCCGCGGTCCAGGCGATCCAGAACCTGAACCTGGCCCTGGGGCTGCCCGAGTTCGAAGGTTTGGTCGACTGACCGATGCGCTTGAAGCCAGGCTCGGCGCGGGGAACCTCGCCGACCCGATTCAGAGCAGACGCGGAGACCCGACCCCAGGCGGGGGGTGCAGGGGGGTCGCCCCCCCGCATAGAGAACGGCGCGGGGAACCTCGCCGACCCGATTCAGAGCAGACGCGGAGGCCCGACCCCAGGCGGGGGGTGCAGGGGGTCGCCCCCCGCATAGAGAACGGCGCGGGGAAACCTCGCCGACCCGATTCAGGGCACACGTGGAGGTCTGACCTAGGCGGGGGGTGCAGGGGGGTCGCCCCCCCGCACAAAGCAAGAGGCCCGCATTGACTTAGTGGGGCCCGCCGCATATCGTTCTCGTGTGTCTCGAACGACGATGTGCGCGTGTCTCTGTGAGAGCTCTCGGGCGGTCAGCCCGGGCGCCGACGCCGCATACCGTCAGCGCTCCTAAAGACGCCACCGCCCGAGAGCAAAGATCTCCCTTCCGGCGTCTCGACTCATTTCTGATCTCAAAGGAGCAATGAACACATGGCCTATGCCAATCCCGACGCACTCGTCACCACCGACTGGCTCAAGGAGAACCTGAGCGACCCCAACCTCAGGGTCATCGAGGTCGACGAGGACGCCACCGTCTACGACAAGGACCACATCCCGGGCGCCATTGCCTGGAGCTGGTCTGACGATCTGCACCACCCGACCCGTCGCGACTATCTCGATCAGGAGGGTTTCAACAAGCTGCTCTCCGCGGCCGGCGTTGGGCTCGACACCACCGTGGTCCTCTACGGGGGCAACAACAACTGGTTCGCCGCCTACGCCTACTGGCTCTTGAAGTACCGGGGTTTCGACAACGTGAAACTGCTCGACGGGGGCCGGAAGAAGTGGAACGTCGACTCGCTGCCCCTCGATTCGAAGGCCCCGGAGATCGCTGCCACTGAGTTCACGATCGGCGGCGCCGAGCGGCCCGAGATTCGCGCCTTCCGGGACCACGTCATCGACACCCTCGGGTCGGCCACACTGGTCGATGTCCGCTCCCCAGAGGAGTTCAGCGGCGAAAAGTTCGCACCTGACCATCTCCCCCAAGAGCAGCCCTACGTGGCCGGCCACGTGCCCGGCGCAAAGAACGTCCCATGGGGCAAGGCCGCCAACGAGGACGGGACCTTCAGGACCGTCGACGAGCTAAGGGAGCTGTACGAGGGCGCCGGGGTCACCAATGGCGAGATCATCGCCTACTGCCGGATCGGCGAGCGCTCATCGCACACCTGGTTCGTCCTAACCGAGCTTCTGGGCCACAGCGACGTCAAGAATTACGACGGGTCGTGGACCGAATACGGCTCCCTGGTCAACGTGCCGGTGGAGCGGGGCTGAAAAACGGTCGGACGGGGCTTCCTCAGGTGAGTGGGAACGGAGACTGAAGCCACCAGGGGATGGGTGAGAGCTCAACCCTGGTCAACCACTTCACCCACCAAAAGCCCCGTCTCGCCGGGGCCACCATCCGGGCCGGGAAGCCGTGCCCTGGGCTCAACGGCACGCCGCCGAGACGGGTGACGAGCCAAGTGCTCTCCAGGTCCCGAATCGGGAACCGCCGTGCATACCCGGTCCGGGACCAGGCGACGAAGCTGCGATTGGCCCCGACTTCGACGAGCTGGTCCAGTCTCACCCCGGTCCACTGCTGCTCGGAGTACCAGCCACCGGTGCAATCGAGGATGGCGGGGAAAGTCTCCTGAGGCATCGCCTCGATCTCTTCCAGGGTGTACGACCGGCCGGCGACATCGACCGACCACTCCGCGGCGTCGATCTCCGGCACTCGATCGTCGAGCCAGGAGGTAGTGGGAAGGGCCGATGGGTCGTGCGAGCCCCGCTCGTGCATCCCGGTGAAGCGCCGATCGTCACCCGGCGCTTCCAGAGCCTGAAGTGTTCCCTCCCAGGCAAGCCAGACCGCCGTCGCCATTGCCGTCAGGGCACCGGCTCGAAGAAACGCCCTGCGATCGACGTCAAAGTGCTTCGGCACCACCGGGTGCCTTCGGAAGTGGTCGATGGCGAGACCCAGCGCCAACACGGCACCGCCGACATGGATCTGCATCAATGTCAGTGGCCCGATCCGTGAGATGGCGCCGTGGGAATGGAGCAAACCCGTCGTCAGAGTGATCAAGACCACGGTGAGCAGAACCAGGGAGAAGACCCGGCCCGCTCGCTTCTTGCGCAGACCTCGGCGCACGATGCTGGTCTTCCAGGGAGCGAGGAGGAGGATCCCGAGGGCCAGCGCCCCGTGGATCACCGCCGTGTCGAGAGGCCAGTCGACCCCAATGGCCTGGCTCGCCAGACCCGAGACCACGGCGGTCACCAGCAAGATGGCCAGGGCCAGATTCGTCCTACGTCCCAATACACTCCCGGGATCTGCTATAACATGTGTTATAATCCGCGTTATCGAAGATGGCAACCCCTTCTCAAGATAAGGACCCGGTTCGGGAAGACCTCGTCGAGGCCGGCATCCGTCTCCTGGCGGAACAGGGAACGGGAGCCCTGGTGATGCGGCGGGTCGCCGCCGCGGCCGGGGTGTCCACGATGTGCGTGTACTCCCGGTTCGGGGACAAGGCGGGTCTCCTCGATGCCGTCTACCAGGCGGGCTTCGATCGACTGGAGAAGGCAATGGTCGCCGTCACCGCATCGGACCCCCTGGAACGAGCAGTGAACCTGGCCCTCGCCTACCGGAGCTTCGCCGTGGCCAACCCGGCGTTGTACTCGCTCATGTTCGAGCGGGTGGTCGGGTTCGACCCTCCGACCGAGGTGCAGACCGCTGCGCCCAGAGCGTCATCCTTGCTCATGGTGGAGGCCATGAGGCAGGCGATCGAGACCGGAATGGTCGAGTCGGACAGCCCAACCACCGCCGCCTACATGCTGTGGACAGCGGTCCACGGGACGGTGGGTCTGGAGCTCGCCCGAGAGTCGCATCATCCGGTGCCGGGTTGGCTCATCGACGTGCCGGAGACCGGCGAGACCATGTTCCGTGAGGTCATCGAGACCACACTCCGCGGGATGGCGCCGGCTGTCCCCATTGCCGGAGGGAGCTGAACGGATAACGTCCGGCCGATGGCGTTCACAGCAGTCGAGCTGATCGAGACCAAGAGGGACGGAAACACTCTCTCGCCCGATGCCATCGAATGGCTGATTCGGGCCTACACCGACGGAACCGTCACCGACTACCAGATGGCGGCCATGGCGATGGCCATCTTCCACCAGGGCCTCGATGCCGAAGAGCTGACGGCCTGGACCACGGCCATGCTGCACTCGGGCGAAGTGCTCGATTTCGGCGACATCACCGCCCCCAAGGTCGACAAGCACTCGACGGGCGGAGTCGGTGACAAGATCTCGATCCCCCTCGCCCCCCTGGTGGCGTCGGTTGGTGTCGTGGTGCCGATGATGTCTGGCCGGGGATTGGGGCACACCGGCGGCACTCTCGACAAGCTGGAAACCATCCCCGGTTTCACCACCGAGATCGAACCCGACCGTTTCCGCCAGATCCTCACATCACATGGGCTGGTCCTGGCCGGCCAGACCGAGACCCTGGTCCCGGCCGATCGCAAGCTGTACGCCCTCCGGGACGCCACCGCAACCGTGCCCTCCTTGCCCCTGATCGCGTCGTCGATCATGTCCAAGAAGCTCGCCGAAGGGCTCGATGGCTTGGTCCTGGACGTCAAGACCGGGTCCGGGGCATTCATGAAAGACCTCGAAGGGTCGCGACAGCTGGCGCGGACCATGGTCGACATCGGGGCCCGGCATGGTGTGAAGACCGCCGCTTTGATCACCTGGATGGGCCAGCCCCTCGGGCATGAGGTGGGCAACGCCAACGAGATGAAGGAATCGATCGAGGTCCTTCGAGGTGGTGGGCCGGAAGACGTTGTCGAGCTGACCCTGGCCCTCGGCGAACTGATGATGGAGCTGGCAGGGATCGAAGGGGGCCGCGAGACCCTCACCAACGCCATCGAGTCGGGAAAGGCGCTGCAAAAGCTGATCGACGTCGCAGAGGCGCAGGGTGGCGATCCGGCGGTGATCGAGAACCCGGATCTGCTCCCGTTGTGCAGTGAGGAGGCGGTTGTCACGGCGCCTCGTGGAGGATTCGTGACCCGATGCGATGCCTTGACCATTGGCGTCGTGGCCACCAGGCTCGGGGCGGGCCGGGAGCGCAAGGAGGACACCATCGACGCGGGAGTGGCGATCACCCTCGCGGCCAAAGTCGGCGACCGGGTGGAGGCAGGCGACCCTCTGGCCCGGGTCCGCTACAGCGACAGCTCCCGCTGGCAGGCGCAGGAGGCGTCATTGGCCGCCGCCTGGGCGATCGGGGACGAGGCGCCCGAGCCCCAGGGCCTCGTGATCGAACGCCTCGAGTAGGGCCTATCCCCGCCCGAACAGCCTCTTCAGCCAGGACCCGACACCCTTCCCGGTCTCCGGAGCAGGCTCAGGGAGCGGCTCGTCGGCGGCTCGATGACCGCTCATCCAGGCCTGGGCCCGGTGATAGGCGGCCAGACTCGATTCTCCGACGAGTGCCGTCGCCTCGACTATCTCCAGCGGCCCGCCGTCGGTGAGATGACCGGCCCGCTCCAATTGTTCGGCGAGTGCCGGGTCTACTCCGCTCAGGAACAGTCTTCCCTCGACGCGTTCGAGAGCGGTTGCGTAGTCATCGAGCACTTTGAAAGCGGTGGACCCGAGCATGGTGTGACCCCGAAGTCGGAGGACCACCACTGGCTCGGTGGCGTCGCCGATCTCGGGAAGACGCGCCTGAAGGGTCCTCGCTCCCGCGTAGAACAGACTTCCGTAGCTGTCGAGCAACGTCACCTCGTGGCTGGGCAAACTCCTTGGCGGTGTCTGTTCGGCAAACATTCCTCCCTCCTGGGGGACGAGCTGGACCACTCTGAGGTCGAGCGCCTGCTGGTTGAGCTGCAGGAGCAGGGAGATCACGACTCCCACCCCTACCGCCTCCGGTATCGAGAGGATCAGTGTCGCCACGAACGTGGAGATCATGGCGATCTTCGGAGTCGCACCGGTGCGGAGGATGGTGCGAATCTGGCCCACCCGCAGGGATCCAAGGGCGGCCATGATCAGGATGGCGGCGAGGGTTGGCATGGCCACGAACCCCACGACTCCGGAGAAGGCAACCAGGATCACGAGCATCCATAGCCCGGAGAAGATCGTTGCCCAGCGTCCACTGGCGCCTGCAGTGATGTTGAGGGCCGTCTGGCCGACCGACCCGCCGACGGGCATCCCCCGGAAGAGACCGGCAGCGATGTTGCCCACTCCCTGGGCCTTGAAATCGGTGTTGGGGTCCGACATCGAGCCGTCCCGGTTGGGCGCAGACTCGGCAACGCCGGCTCCCTGCACCAGGACGATGGCGGCGATAGCCAGGGCGGCGAAGACCAGGTCGAAGGTGATCTGACTCAGGTCGGGGAGCACCGGCAGCGGCGCGCCCCTGGGGATCTCGCCGATGTCCGCGACCCGAGCGATTCCTTCGACGCCGAGTACCACCAGGGTGGGGAGGGCGAGAGCGACAATCGATGCGTACGGGCCCAATGATGTCCGCCCCAACAACAGGAGCAGCACGATGGCGGCGAGACCGGTGAGCAACGAGGCCACGTGGATGCTGCCGGGGTGGAGGATCACGTCGAAGGCCTTCGCCAACGAGTTGGCGCCCTCGGCATCGACGCCGGTGAGGTCGGGGATCTGACCGAAGACGATGTTGGCCGCCACACCGGTGAGGAACCCCATCATCACCGAATGGCTCACGAATCGGGTGAACCGGCCCAACTTCAGCATCCCGGCCAACACCATCAGGGCTCCGGCGATGACCACCATGAGGAACAACGCTGCGGGACGGTCGGCCGACTCCACGGTGGCCAGGACCGATCCAGCGGCGAGGGCCGAGGCCGTGGTGGTGGTGATCACCATCAAGCGGGTGCTGGACGTGAGGCCGCCGGCGACGGGGCCGGCAAAGCTGGCATACAACCCAAACACCGGGTTGACACCGGCCAGCACCGCCGATGCCATCCCGTCGGGGACACTGCCGATGGCACCCGGGAGCCCGGCCACGGCTTCCCGCTTCAACTCACCCGGCCCGGGTCGGAACTTGTCCCACCACCGCCGCAATGAACTTGTGGTGAGAGGCTGCTCGGTCATACATCACTCGATTCGAGAGTCGTGCATGTTGCCACTCCCACCTCTATGCGGCATGTCGCGGGGCGGCATCGCCCGAATCAGACGAGACGCTTTTTGAGCGTTTACTCAACAGCTGGGCGCCTCGTTACCATCGCCGGCTCACGATCCACCAAGGAGTGACGAGAAGATGAAGGTCGTCGTCTGTGTGAAGCAGATCCCCGACCCGGCCACCCCGTACAAGCTCGAAGAAGGCAACAACTGGTTGATTCGTCCCGAGGAGCAGATCCTCGACGACACCGACCGGTACGGGGTGGAGATGGGTTTGCAGCTGGCCCAGGCCGATGAGGGAACCGTGACCGTGGTCAGCATGGGCCCTTCCGGAAGTGGTCAAGGGATCAGACAGGCCCTGGCCATGGGCGCCGACAAGGCGATCCTGGTCGAGGACGATTCGCTCCGGGGATCGGATGCATTGACGACGGCTCGGGTCCTGGCCGCGGCGATCCAGAAGGAGGGCTTCGATCTCGTGATCGCCGGAACCGAGTCGACCGATGGGTATTCGGGGGTGGTCCCCCAGATGATCGCCGAGATCCTGGACGTTCCCGCCCTGACTTATGCCACCCAAGTTGAGACCGGGGACGGTTCGGTGACCATCCACCGACAGACCGCAGCCGGATACGACATCGTCACGTCCGCCCTGCCCGCGGTGGTGACCGTGACCGCCGGTGTCGTCGAGCCCCGTTATC
This sequence comes from Acidimicrobiia bacterium, assembly GCA_050742015.1. Classification (GTDB taxonomy): domain Bacteria; phylum Actinomycetota; class Acidimicrobiia; order Spongiisociales; family ZC4RG35; genus JARDZU01. Next base: position 57,301 of record JBOGEV010000039.1, on the reverse strand, counting down.
CCACCTTCAAGGGGATCATGGACGCCAAGAAGAAGCCAATCGAAGCGGTCTCGATGGGCGGCCTCGGGGCCGAGCGAGGTCCTGAGCAATTGGTGCTCTCCATCGTCGACGCACCGCAGCGGGGCGGTGGACGCAAGATCGAGGACGAGGGCGAGGCCCACCTGGCCATCGTCTCCCTCCTCGAAGAGCGGAAGGTGATCTGAATGCCGACGGTTTGGGTCCTGGTAGAACAAGACGGCGATCAGCCGACCACTCTCGGCATGGAGTTGCTGGCCAAAGCCCGTCAACTCGGCGATGCCACCGCCGTTCTCCTCGGGCCTGGCTCCGAGGCCGTTTTCTCAACGCTAGGTGAGCACGGGGCCAAGTCCGTGATTCACGTCGACACCGGTGATCGGCTCCCCTCTGGACCGGTGGCGGCCGCCCTGGCCGATCGAGCCGGGTCCGACAAGCCCGACCTGATCCTCATGGGTCAGGCCTACAACGACCGGGACATCGCCGGCCGTCTCGCGGCCCGTCTCGGAGTTGGCGTCCTGTCCAACACCAGTGATGTGCGGCTCAACGGTGGCGGGGTCGAAACCGAGCACGAGATCCTCGGGGGCACTCAAATCGCGACGGCGAGCGCGTCCCAGGGCCCTTACATCGTCCTGGCCCGCCCCAAGTCGTTCGTGGCCGAGGCGGTGGGAGGAGATGCTCCTCCCGTGGAGAAGCTGGAGCTTCCCGAGGTGGGCTCGAGCGAGGCGAAGATCTTGGAATCACACGTCGAGGAGAGAGAAGGGCCACAACTCGGCGAGGCGACCATCGTCGTCTCCGGCGGCCGCGGCCTGGGCTCCCCCGAGGCCTACGAGATGGTCGAGAACCTGGGCAAGCAGCTGAGGGCGGCGACCGGCGCCACCCGGGCCATCGTTGACGCGGGATGGGTGCCCTACGCCAAGCAGGTCGGCCAGACCGGAAAGACGGTCAAGCCCGATGTGTACATCGCCTGTGGGATCTCCGGTGCCATGCAGCATCTGGTGGGGATGAAGGACTCGAAGACCATCGTCGCCATCAACAAGGACCCCGACGCGCCGATCTTCTCCATTGCAGACCTCGGCGTGGTGGGCGACGTGCACAAGGTGCTCCCCAAACTGATCGAGGCGCTAGAGAACCGATAGCGGAGCGAGTCAAGGCCGCGCCCTCATCGTCCCGGCCAGGCCGCCCCACCTCGTAGCATGACCCTGCGACCAAAGGAGCGCCGTCATCGCTGACCAACCCGTGATCGACCTGGTCGAGTTGGGTTTCCCGTGGCACGGTCTCGACCCTTTCATCTTCACCGTGCACCACGTGGATAACTATCCGGCCGGGAATGACGAGCTGGGGCCTGCCGCCTCACTGGCCGGGCGTCAGGTCGGAACCGACTTCTCTTACCTCGACGGGTGGAGCATGTATCACGGGGACGTGGTCCCCGGCTTTCCCCAGCACCCCCACCGCGGGTTCGAGACCGTGACCGTGGTCCGACGCGGCTACGTCGATCACTCCGACTCCCTGGGTGCCACCGCCCGCTATGGCCAGGGCGACGTGCAATGGCTCACCACCGGGAGCGGGATCATGCATGCCGAGATGTTCCCCCTCATCGATCCGGCGGGGCCGAACACCATGGAGCTGTTCCAGATCTGGCTCAATCTGCCACCGCGATCGAAGATGGTTCCGGCCCATTTCGGGATGTTGTGGGGTGAGGACATCCCAACGATCGAGCCTGCCCCAGGCGTGAGCATCGATGTCATCGCCGGCCCGATCGATGGTCATCGACCACCTTCTCCCCCACCCGACTCCTGGGGGTCACAAGACGAATCCCATCTGGCGATCTGGCTGATCCGACTCGCCCCCGACGCCAGGTGGCAACTGCCGACGGCGCCATCCGACGTCAACCGGATGCTCCACTGTTTCCAGGGCGACGATGTTCGCATCGCGGGAACGCGGTTCGAGGCCAAGACCGGCGCGAGGCTCCGAGCCGACCTGGGTGCGGTGATCGAGAACCACGGCCAACCGGCCGAGTTCCTCCTGCTCCAGGGCCGGCCCATAGGTGCCCCTGTCTTCCAGATGGGGCCATTCGTGATGAACTCCGCCGAGGAGCTGCGACAGGCCGTCGACGACTACCACCGCACCCAGTTCGGCGGTTGGCCCTGGTCCCGCCGCGACCCGGTCCACGATCGCACCGAAGGGCGCTTCGCAATCCATGCCGACGGCACCGTGGAGCACCGGGACATGATCCCGACCGGCTGATGGCCGGTTACAGCGGGAAACCGCTGGCCCTGAAGCTGGGCATCACGGAGGGGAAGACGGTTGGCATACTCAACATGCCCAATTACTTCGACATCGATCTCGGTGACCTTCCACCCGACGTCGTTGTCCACCGCACCGAGCTGCCTGCCGACATATTCATCGTCTTCGCCGACCGCTCCGATGAAGCCCAGAGAGGGTTCGAGCGAGCCATCACCTACCTGCCTCCTGACGGGGCGATCTGGGTGTTCTGGCCCAAGAAGAGCTCGGGTGTGGAGACCGACCTGACCGAGCAGGCTCTCAGGGACCTCTTCCTTCCCACCGGCATGGTGGACAACAAGGTGATCGCCGTGGACGACACCTGGTCCGGGCTCCGTTTCGTGGTACGTGAGGAGAACCGCGGCGAATGGCGTGCCGGCGGGTGATCCCCCTCAGAAGGTGAAGCGGTAGGGCAGCAACTCGTCGAGAGTGTGCTCCCGGATCTCCGAGCCCTCACCGGCCGCCACGATGATGGTGTCGACACCGAACTCGGTCATGATCTGCCGGCACCGCCCACAGGGGTACGCCCCCTGGACGTCCTTGGCGTCGATGCAGGCGACAGCCAACGTGTCGATCTTTCGCACCCCGGCTGCCACCGCGCTGTGGATGGCGGTGGCCTCGCCACAATTCGAAGACGGGTAGGCCGCGTTCTCGACGTTGGCGCCGGTGAACACCTCGCCATCGGCTCCGACGACGACCGCGCCGACGCGGAACTCTGAATATGGCGAATAGGCGTTTTCGGCAGCAGCCCGCGCCGCAGCGACCAGTTCATCTCGATTCACGACTGCTCCAGGAGATCGGCGACAAATGCGTCCGGGTCGAAAGGCACGAGGTCGTCGATTCCCTCACCCAGCCCGACGAACTTTACCGGCACCCCGAGCTGACGCTCCACGGCGATCACGATCCCGCCTTTGGCGGTCCCGTCGAGCTTGGTGAGCACGATCCCGCTGATCGGCACCGCTGCGGCGAACTCCCGCACCTGGGTCACCCCGTTCTGGCCACCGGTCGCGTCGAGGACCAGGAGCACCTCGTCCACACGACCGCGATCACCGGCAGCCACCCGATGGATCTTGCCCAACTCGGCCATGAGGTTCTTCTTCGCATGTAAACGGCCCGCGGTGTCGACAATGACGACGTCGGTGCCTTTGGCGCGGGCAGAGCCGATTGCATCGAAGGCCACCGAGGCCGGATCACCACCTTCTTGCCCGGACACGACCTGGACCCCGAGCCGGTCGGCCCAGGTCTCCAACTGTGCTCCGGCGGCAGCGCGAAACGTGTCACCGGCGGCGAGCACCACGCCCCTCCCCTGGTCCTTGAGCCTGGAGGCCAGTTTGGCGATGGTGGTCGTCTTCCCGGTCCCGTTGACCCCGACCACGAGGATCACGGCCGGGGCGCCGTCCAGATCGAGTCCCCGTTGCTTCTCCCCCAGCTCCTTTCGAAGCTGCCGGGCCAGGGCCTCACGGGCCTGGTCCGGGGTCTCCGGCGCCGACGCCCTGACCCCGGCCACCACTGACGTCGTGGCCTCGAGCCCCACGTCCGCACTCAGCAACGCCTCCTCCAACTCGCCCCAGGTGTTCTCGTCCAGCCCCGAGCCCCAGGCCCGGCGCAGCGAGGCGCCAAGGGCAGCGGCGCTCCGTCCGATCCGCGAGCGCTCCGCCGCAGCACCGTCGGTTCCGACCGTGTCCTCCTGGCGCCGGCGAATGCCGGCCACGATCACGGCCGCGACCAGTACCAGGACCACGGCGATGACGATCAGGGCGAAATAGATCGGTTCCATTGGGCGCAAAACCTACCGTCAGACGGCCAGGTCGACCCCGATGGAGCTCATCTCCTTGCGGACCACCTGAGAGGATCCTCCGGGCTCCATCGTGACGCCGTAGAGGACATCGGCGACTTCCATCGTCTGCTGTTGATGGGTCACGATGAGCAACTGCGCCCGTTGCCGGAACTCGTCCACGATGCGGAGGAAGCGCCGCAGGTTGGCGTCATCGAGGGCGGCCTCGACCTCGTCCAACACATAGAACGGGCTGGGCCGGGCCTCGAAAATGGAGAAAAGGAATGCCAATGCGGCCAGACTCCGCTCCCCACCTGAGAGCAGCGTGAGCTGGCTGATCTTCTTGCCCAGGGGCTGGGCGTCGATAACGAGCCCGGATTGCGGGTCGTCGGGGTCGGTGAGACGGATCCGCCCCCTGCCTCCTGGGAACAGGATTCCGAAATAACGCTGGTAGGCATCCGCCACCTCGGCGAACGCCTCCTGGAATCGTTGTTCGATCTCCTCCTCCAGGGCCTTGATCACTTTCCGCAACTCAGATCGGGAGGACTCGACGTCGGCCAGCTGGTCGGTGAGGAACGTGTGCCGCTCATCGAGCTCGGCGAACTCAGCGGCGGCCAGGGGGTTGATGGGCCCGAGCCTGCGGAGCTGGGCGGCCTTCTCCTCGAGAATTCCGGCGAGATCGGCGTCGTCGGGGTAGTCGGGTCGAGGAGCGCCACGTGCCGCGTCTGCATCGGCGTCGGCGTCGCGGCGGACGCTCTCGATCACGCTCTCCCGCATCAGACGCAATTCGGTCAGTCGCACCTGAAGCTCAGCCACTGTCTCTCGTGCCTTCGTCATGTCCTCACGGCGTTCTTCGAGATCGTCCCGCGCGCGGGTCAGCCCGGTCATAGTCTCGTCGTGCTCGGTGCGGAGGCCGGCCTGTCGCTCCCGAAGCCGAACGAGTCTCGCCTGGAGTGTGTCCACGGCCCGCCGGGCGTACCTCTCGACCAGATCGAGTTTCTCGGTGTCGATCGGCTGGGTCTCGTCGCCCTCGACGCGGCGAAGATCGGTCTGGATCCGGGCCAGGCGCTCTTCGAGCAACCGGCGACGCTCGATGATCCCGCTCTGTACCGAGGCTGCCTCCTGCCACGCCGAGCGCGCCCTCTCTCGATCCGCGGCGAGCTCGATCCGACGGCTCTCCAGCTCCTCCCACACCCTCACCCGCACCGCCTCCTCGCCTTCGAGAGACTCGAGCCGACCGGTCAGATCTGCAACTTGGCGCTCCCTTTCGGTCGCTCCCTCGCTCAACGAGGTGAGCCGCTGCCTCAACCTGTCTCTCTCCCCTTCCAGGGCGACGACCGACTTCTGAAGACGACCCATCGCCTCGGCTCGCCCTGCCAGGCCGACCTCTGCGGTTTCGAGGCGTTCCAGCGCCACCCTCTCGTGGTCGCGGCTCTTTTCGAAGTCACGCTTGGCCGCGGTATGGATCGAGGTTGCCCGGGACAGGGCGGTCCGGCACTTCTCCGCCTCCACCTCCGCCGCCTCGAGCATCGCCGGGCCGGCACCATCGGGATGGGCGATCTGCACGCCGTCGACGGTGATCAGGTCGCCCTCGGGGGTGACGGCCCGCAGCGCAGGATGTCGGGCGATCAATGCCCACGCTGTCGTCCACCCTTCGACCACGAGGACATCTCCAAGCAGCCGACCCGCCAGTGCACGGTCGGCGGCCGGCCCGAGACGATCCACGAGGGCCTGGACACCGGATGCAACTGCAACGTCAGAGGCCGGGGTGGTTCCAGCTCCGCTGGCCGACACGACCGGAACCCCGCCCCCACCTGCGCTCTTCACCGACTCGACCGCCCCCTGGAGGCGATCGACGCCCGAGAAGGCGACGGCATCGACCCAGCGGCCCAGCGCGGCATCGACCGCCTTCTCGAGCCCATCGGGGATGTCGAGCTGCGAGACAAGAGACCCCAGAGCGCCGTCGGCGGTCTCCACCTCGCGCCGGGCCTCCAGGTCGAGGCGAGAGGCGAGCGCCGACTGCATCGCGTCCACCCTGGCTTCGGCGGCGGCAATCTCCAGCTGTGCGGATCGCAGGGCTTCCTCGGCTTCGGACCAGGCCTCCTGGTCACTCTCTCGCTGTCGGCTGGTCTTCTGATAAGCCGTCTGGAGCGCGGACACCTCTTCGTCCAGGTCTTTGACCTCGTCGTTGATCCTCGATATATCCGACGACTCGTCGCCCAGCTGCGAGTCGAGGACATCGACTCTGTGCTGGATCGCTTCGACTTCGCGCGCATCGCGCAGACTCGCAGCCCTGAGCACAGACAGCTCTCCCCGCACCGCCGCCAAGGCCCCTTCGGGTGAGAGGGAGTTCTGGGTGGCAATGGTTCGCTCCTCGTCCTCCAGGCCGCGGAATCGGGTTTCCCTGGCCTCGGCGGTGGCCGTGGCCTCGACCTCTGCGCTCGAAACCTCCTCCATCTCCAGATTCAGCTCGGACAGCTCCGTCTGGAGGTCGGTGCGACGCTCGATACCGGCTTCGCGACGCCCGGACAGGGCGCGACTCCGCTCCTGAGCGACTGCCCCCAGCCGACGGAGTCGCTCCACGGTGGTTTCGAGCCGCGCCGCGGCCCCGGTGTCCCGATCCAGGTCTGTGCCTACCAAGGCTGCCCTGACGCCCAACTCCTCCACCGTCGCCGACAACGCTGCAAGTTCCGCCTCGCCGGTTGCAATGCCAGAGGTGAGACCCTCCAACCGAGCGGCACTCTCCTCCATCTCGGTCTCGTGGGCCCCGAGGGAGACCCTGGCCAGATAGAGACGGAGGTCACGCACCTCTGACTTGAGACCGTCGTAACGCTCGGCGGCCCGAGCCTGGCGCCGCAACGGCCGCAACTGGCGCTCTATCTCCCCGAGGAGATCTTGCAGACGGAGCACGTCTTCGTCGGTCCGTTCCAGCCGGCGCTCGGATTTCTCCTTGCGGCGGCGGTGCTTGAGGATCCCGGCGGCCTCTTCGACCACCGCACGGTGGTCTTCGGGCGACGCGTTGAGCACCCCGTCGACCTGGCCTTGCCCGATGATCACGTGCTGGTGCCGCCCCACGCCCGAGTCGCTGAGCAGCTCCTGCACGTCGAGCAACCGGCAACCGACCCCGTTGATCTCGTAATCGGAGGAGCCGTCCCGGTACAGCCGACGGGTCAATGCCACTTCGTCGAGGTCGAGAGGGAGCATGCGCTCGGCGTTGTCGATGACGAGTGTGGCCTCGGCCCGATTGAGGGAAGGGCGGGTGGCGGTACCGGCGAAGACGACGTCTTCCATCCTCCCGGTCCGCAGTGCCTTGGTCGACTGGGTCCCCATTACCCAGGCCAGTGCGTCGACCAGGTTGGACTTGCCCGAGCCGTTGGGGCCGACGACGACAGTCACCCCGGGACGGAACTCGAGCCGGGTCCTATCCGCGAACGACTTGAACCCAACGAGTTTCAGAGACTTCAAATACACAGCTATTCCCTGGCAAATGACATGACTGTGATTACCACTGGCAGGCTAACAGCGGGCACGCACTCAGTCGTTCTTCATCGGATTGGGATGGATGAAGAAATCACGCAGGGTGTCATCCGCGGCGACGACCTCGGATTCGACCCCGGTCACCCGGGCCAGGGCCGGTCCCCCCCAGAGCCAGGTGACGAGCCGGTCCACGCCGTCGGCGCCACCTTGGGCGAACACCTCTACCCGGCCGTCCGCTGTGTTCCTGATCCAGCCGACCAGACCCAGCGAGCGGGCGGCCTGACGGCAGCTCTGCCGGTAGCCGACCTGCTGGACGAGACCGGTGACATGGGCATGGATTGCCTTGGTGCTCACTTCGGGGTTGGTTGGCAGTTGGGGCAGAAATGGCTCGACCGATTCCGGATCACGATGCGCTCGATCGGAGTGCCGCACTCCGGGCAGGGAAGCTCGGCCCGGCCGTAGACCAGGAGCTCTTCCATGTTCTCCCCCGCTCGTCCGTCGGGCAGCAAATAGGTGAGGTCGCTCAGACTGGTCCCCCCGTTGTCGATGGCCGAGCCGAGCACCTCCCGAACGGCAGTGAGGAGGCTCTCCAACTCATCTTCACTGATGTCTCTCCCCGGGCGAAGTGGGTGGATGTGGGCCAAGAACAGCGCCTCATCGGCGTAGATGTTGCCGAGACCGGAGACCACGACCTGATCGAGGAGTAGGGCCTTGATCGGCGCCGTCCTCTTGGCCAGGACGGCAGCGAGGGCTTCGGTCGCCGGGGTGGTGTCCCAAGCGTCCGGGCCGAGCCGTGCAAGCCCCGAGCCCGCAATCTCATCATCGGTGAAGACAGCCACGAAGCCGAAGGTGCGGGGATCGATGAAGCGGACCTCGGTGCCCTCGTCGAGCGTCGCCCGGAAATGGGTATGGGCCGGCTCTTCCTCGGACGGATCGCCGACCGTGAATCGGCCGGACATCCCGAGATGGGCTACCAGCGTCTGCCCGTCGTCGAGGGGCGCGGCGAGGAACTTGCCCTTCCGTCGCACCTCGAGGACGAGCCGGCCCTCGAGACGCTGGTCGACCTCGTCGGGACCGCCACTGTTGTAACGCGCAGTCCTCGCATGACTCGTCTTGACCTCGGTCAGCTTCCGACCGGTCATAGCCTCATCGAGATGCCGTCGGGTTATCTCGACTTCGGGTAGTTCAGGCACGAGAGTCTCCGGCTGAGGGGCTGGTTACCGTACCCCGGCCCATGGAGATAACCCCCCGTACCTTCGGTGACATTCTCGGCGTGGGCATGACCATGCTGGGCCGGGTCTGGAAGCGGCTCTTCGCCCCCGCCTTCTGGGCTTTCGTGCTCCTCGGCGCCCTCACCATCGCCGCCTTTGCCGTCACCGGCGCGGACGACTTCCTCCAGCTCATCCTGGAGAACCCCGAAGTGCTCGACGAGATGAGCGACGAAGAGCTCGTCGAGCCGACGCTCGCCCTCTTCCAGACACTCCTCATCGCGCTGATCCTCCAACTCCTGGCCACGGGTTTCGTGAATCTCACGGTGCATCGGATCGTCGCCTCCGAGATCGCGGGGGAACCGGTGGGAACTGCTGGGGCGACCTCCCGGGCGTTCGGCCGTCTCCCGGTGCTGGTCGGCGCCGGCATCATGATCTTCGTCCTGGTCTCGCTTGGGCTGGTCGCATTGGTCATCCCCGGGTTGTGGCTGCTCGGATCCTTCACGATGGTTTCCGCCGTTGTCTCGCTCGAGAACGTCGGGCCAACAGCTGCCCTTCGCCGCAGCTTCACGTTGGTGCGGGGACGTTGGTGGCCAACGGTCGGGTTTCTGATCCTCGTGGGCCTGATCGGGTCGATCGCCGCCCAGTTGGTGCAACTCGTCGCCCTACCCGTCCTCGGTGCCGGCGGCATCGGGATCGGGATGGGTCTCGGCTTCGTCGTCCTGGTTGTGGTCCAGGGCATGGTCGTGGCCGCGATCGCGGTCATGACCACCCTCTGGTACATCGACCTCCGGGCACGCAAAGAGCCGCTGACTACCTCGAGCCTTCTATGAGCGTCTTCAGCGCCTGCTCGGCCGCCCCCTGCTCCGCATCCTTCTTCGAGCGACCGGACCCGGTGCCGAGCACGAGACCGTTTACCTCGACGGTGGCGACGAAGCTCCGCTCGTGGTCGGGACCGGAGCCTTCGCTCAGGTAGTCGGGGCGACGGCCATCTTTGGCCAGCACCTCCTGAAGACGGGTCTTGTAGTCCCTGAGGCCGGGCCGCTTCGCCCGATCGTCGATGCGATCCGCCCAGAGCCGCAGCACCATTTGGGCGGCGGTTTCGAGCCCAGCTTCCAGGTAGACGGCCCCGATCACGGCCTCCAGGGCGTCGGCCATGATCGAGTCCTTCTCGCGACCCCCTGTCCGGTCCTCGGCGGGAGTCAGGGCGATGTGCCTGCCGAGATCGATGCTCCTCGCCACATCGGCGAGAGCCGGCCGACTCACGACGCCGGCTCTCACCTTGGCCAGCTTTCCTTCGGCCAGATCGGGGAACGTGTTGTACAGATAGTTGGTGACGGCCAACTGAAGAACCGCGTCGCCGAGGAACTCGAGACGCTCATTGTCGCTTCGTGAGCTGTCCTCACTACTCACCGAACGGTGGGTGAGGGCTTGGGCGAGAAGACCAGGGTCCTGGAAGGTGTAACCGAGCTGCTGCTCCAGAGTCATCAGGAGGCGAGTCTGGCGGCCAACCGACCGGGGAGATCCTGTTCGGCTCCTTCGGCCGCCATCACCAGGGCATTGGCGATGGCGACCCGGCTCGAGGTGCCGTGGGCGATGACCACAACCCCTTTCACTCCCAGGAGCTGAGCCCCTCCGTAGGTCTCGTAGTCGAGACGCCGCCGAACCTCGCCCAGGGCGGGCAGCACCGACTCCTGGACTTCGCCTTCCAGCCCTGAGATCGCCTCCATGGCGTAGCGCATCATCACCTGGGCGGCTCCTTCCATCGTCTTGAGGAAGATGTTCCCGGTGAAACCGTCGGTGACGATTACGTCTGACTTGTCAGCGGCCACATCACGACCCTCGACATTGCCGACGAATCTGATCGGCGCCTGCTCGAGGAGCTCATAGGCGGCGCGCTCCAGGTCGCGGCCCTTGCCCTTTTCCTCGCCTATTGACAGCAGCCCGACGCGGGGGTCTTCGATCCCCAACAGGACCTCGGCGGCGACGCTGCCCATGATGGCGAACTGAACCAACTGCTCGGGCTTGACATCGGGGTTCGCCCCCGAGTCGAGGACGATCGTGGGACTCCCCGGCGTGGGGAAGATAGATGCGATCGAGGGCCGGTTGACCCCCTTGACCCTCCCGATGACGATGGCCGACGCGGCCATTGCCGCTCCGGTGGACCCGGCCGAGACCAGACCCTCCGCCGAGTCTTCGGCCACCAGCTTGGCGGCGACACTGATCGATGCCCCCGGCTTCTCGCGCATGGCCCGCGCCGGGTCCTCTCCCATCCCGATCACCTCCAGGGCGTCGACTATGGGGAGTCGGGTCCCATGTTTCGCCAGCTCGGCTTCGAGGACCTCGGGACGTCCGACGAGGACCACTTCGACTCCGCGGCCGGCTGCCTCAACCGCTCCGGCGACGGTCTCGATCGGGGCGTTGTCGCCCCCCATAGCGTCGAGGGCGATCCGGGCCAAGGTTCAGCTGACCTCGATTACCTCGCGCCCACCGTAGGTGCCGCACTCACGACAGGCGCGGTGGGGCAGCTTCGGCTTGCCGCACTGTTCGCAAGCGACGGCGGTCGGGCGTGAGACCTTCCACGCAGCTTTGCGTTGTCTGGTCCGCGAGCGCGACATTTTCTTCTTGGGCACCGCCATCTGGTGCTCTCCTTGGTCAGGAATCGAATAGATCTTTCAGGGCGGCGAAAGGTGAGTCTGAATCCTCCCCATGGCCACCGCAGGGATCACTATTCAAGTCGGTTCCACATGTTGGGCAAAGTCCCAGGCAGCCTTCCTTGCAGATCGGAGCGACCGGAAGAGCCAATGCCAGCTCGTCGCGGGCCGGGGCGCCGACATCCACTTCGTCGTGAACGATGCCATATCCGTCCTCGTCGAGTGTCGTCCGAAAGTACTGCTTTGACTCCACCGTCACCGGGGCTTCCCATTCCGTCAGACAACGGGTGCACACGATTTGGGCCGTGGCCGCCGCCTGGTAATCCGCCTCGACGGCGTCGATGAGGCCGATGACCTTCCCCGAGACATTCATCGGGCCATCGATCCTTGCGTCGCCGAGCCGGAGGCTCACCGACACGATTCCCGAGAAGGGCCGCTCCTTTCCCGGCGAGCCGATCAGGTCGCCGACCGGGACCACCAGCGCTTCGCCTTCGGGGCTCATGTCAGATCGGCACGTCCGGGGGCTTGGGACGGGCCTCGTGCAGCTCGTCGCGGGCGTCCTGGATCTGGTCCAACACCTGGTTGAGGATCAGTTCGACCCGTTGCAGCTTGCGCTCGATCTCATCTTCTGTCTCGAGACGAAGACGGCGCGCGTCGCCTTCGGCCCGACGCACGAGGATGTTCGCTTCCTCGACCGCCTCGGCCATGATGTTCGAATCCGAGACCAGGGCGTCCGCTTCATTGCGAGCGCGATCGACGATCTCGCGGGCCTTTTCGTTGGTCCGGGCGATGAAGGCCTCACGTTCCCGGACCATCCATCTCGCCGCCCGGAGCTCGTCGGGGAGATCGGCCCGGATCTTCTCCAACATCCCCAGGAACTGCTCCCTGTCGACCATGGCGCTGCCGGACAGGGGGACGTTCTTGGCCTCATGGAGGTGGACGATGAGGTCGTCGACCGTGTCCTGGAGGTCGCTGAGCTCGGCTCGCTGCTCCTGATCCACCAGTTGGGCCGGCTCCGGGCCCCGGATTTCCTGCTCGTCGGTCATGACAACCGCTCCTGGACTGCTTTCTCCACGACACTAGGGACCAGACCGTTGATCGAACCGCCCAGTTTCGCGACCTCCTTGACCAACGATGACGAAATGAAGCTCCAGTCCGACTTGGTGGCCATGAACACGGTCTCCATTCCCGTGAGATGGCGGTTCATCTGCGACATCTGCATCTCGTACTCGTAGTCGTCGACGGTGCGGAGACCCTTGACCACGACGTCCGCACCCACCTCGGCGGCGTATTCGACGAGAAGCCCGGAAAAGGACCCGATACGGGCGCGGCCGCCGAACAACTCCTCCAAAAGAGCTACCCGCTCCTGCGTGGAGAACAGCGACTCTTTGGACGGGTTGTCGACCACTGCGACTACAACCTCGTCGAAGGCCTCGATCGCTCGCTCGATGACATCGACGTGCCCGTTGGTCGGCGGGTCGAAGCTCCCGGGGCAAAGTGCTGTGGTCATACGGCGTCTGCTTCCTTCTCGTACCTCACGATTCTGGTATCCCCGTAACGCCTATCGGTGGCAACACGCCACCCGGCCGGTGTCGTCGGGACCTCATCGGTGTGACGACGTGACAACACCACTTCGGCATCAGGTCCCAGCAGGTGGTCGAGGTCGGCCAGCTCTCCCCCCAGAACCGGGGATGGGAGGTCCCATGGCGGGTCGATGAAGACCAGGTCGAACCTGCCGCCGGACCGATCGATGAACTCCCGCACCTTCGAGGTGACCACCGTGCCACCCAGGGCCACCGTCTTGATGTTGGCACGGAGTGCCTCGAGCGCCCGGTTGCCGTTCTCCACGAAAGTGACCTCGGCCGCACCACGGGAGAGCGCCTCGAGCCCGAAGGAGCCGGAACCGGCGTACAGGTCGAGGACGACGGCATCTTCGACCCAGGTGCCGACGATGGAGAACACGGCCTCTCGCACCCGGTCGGTGACCGGTCTCGTGGCCGGGGTGTCAGGGGCAGTGAGACGGCGCCCCTTGGCCCGTCCGCTGATGATCCTCATGGCTCAACGGTAAGAGGTCCGGCACTCAGCTCTTGAACAACCATTCGACCGAGTCGCCGAGCAAGGCCATGACCTCCTCGGCCAGTTCGGGGTGGCGGCTCAATCTCGGGTCGTTGTCGACGATGCCGAAAGCATCCTTCTGGGCCGCCACCAGCAGGTCGAAGTCCCTGAAGATGTCCGCCAGCTTGAGATCGGCCATGCCCGACTGGCGGGCTCCGAAGACGGTTCCCTGGCCCCTGATCATCATGTCGGCATGGGCGAGCTCGTAACCGTCGTTTGTCTTCTCCATCGCCCTCAGCCGTTCCTCTGCCTCGGCACCCGGGGAATCCGAGATGAGGAGGCAAACCCCTGGATGCTCTCCCCGGCCCACCCGACCCCGAAGCTGGTGCAACTGGCTCAGCCCGAATCGATCGGCGTCCTCGATCACCATCACGGTGGCGTTGGGGACATCGATCCCGACCTCGATCACGGTCGTGGAGACCAGGACGTCGATCTCCCGGGAGCGGAATGCGGACATGACGGCATCCTTCTCAGCAGGGCGGAGCTGGCCATGGATCAGGCCCACCCGCAGGTCGGACATCAGCGCGGACAGGCGCTGGTGCTCGGCTGTGGCCGAGGCCGCCTCGACCTTGGGGCTGTCTTCGACGAGGGGGCAGACCACGAAAGCCTGACGGCCGGCCAAGACCTCCTTCTCGATCATCTTCCAGACGCGTCCCTCGTCACCACGCCCGACCAGTCGTGTCTGCACCGGGGTGCGTCCGGGTGGCATCTCGTCGAGACCGGAAACGTCGAGGTCCCCGTACATCGTCATCGACAAGGTCCTCGGTATCGGGGTTGCGGTCATGATGAGCAGGTCGGGCTCGACCGAGTCGGCTTTCTCCTTCAAGAGGACCCGCTGGGCCACGCCGAATCGGTGCTGCTCGTCGACGACGGCAACGCCGAGCTTGGAGAATTCGACGCCGTCCTGAATCAGGGCATGAGTCCCCACCAGGATATCCACCTGACCCGAGGCGACGTCGGCGAGCAGACCCTGCCGGGTGATGTCCGGCCGGTAGTTGGAGGTGGCGGTCGAGCCGGTGAGGAGCCCGATGTGCACGGCCGGCCCACCGGACCCGAACAAGGAGTCCATGCCCAGCTCGCTGCTCACGCTGAACGGCTCAGGAGAGAGCCCGGCGCCGGCCAGGAGCCCGGTGACACCCAGGAAGTGCTGGTCGGCGAGAACCTCGGTCGGGGCCATGATCGCCCCCTGCCATCCACCTTCCACTCCGGAGAGCAGGGCCATGACCGCGACGACGGTCTTCCCCGAGCCGACCTCGCCATGGAGGAGGCGGTGCATCGGGTGCCCCTCTCTCAGGTCGGCGAGGATCTCGTCGACGACACGATTCTGCGCCCCGGTCAGCTCATAGGGCAGACCCGCCAAGAATCGGGCGGACAGCTCGCCGGTGGGCTCGTGGGCGTATCCGGTGGCTTCCTCGGTCTGACGCCGTTTGCGCAGGGCCAAAGCCAGCTCCAAACGGAAGAACTCGTCGTAGGCGAGACGCTTCCTGGCCAGGTCCGCCCGGTCCGTGGAGTCCGGGAAGTGGATCTCGGCATAGGCCTGGTCGCGGGACATGAGCCCCCGCTCTGCGAGGAGGACTTCGGGAAGCGGATCGGGGATGGGACGCGCCCGGATCAGCGCGTTGTGGATCCATCTCCGAAAATCGCCGGTCTTGACCGCGCCCACCTGGGGGTAGATAGGGACGATGCGCCCGGTGCTGATCTGATCGCCGTCGTGATCGAGGATGTCCACGTCAGGATGATTCATCTGGAGGTTGCCCCGAAACGACTCCACGGTCCCCGAAAAGGCGACCTCGGTCCCCGGCGGCAGTTGTTGCTCCCGGAACCTCTGGTTGAACCAGACGACTTTGAGCGAGGCGGTCTCGTCTGCGATGCGCGCTTCGGTGATCACCAGCTTCGGTTTCGGTCTTCTACTGCTGATCGACTTCACCTCGCCTACCACCGTGACCTCCGTTCCGAGCGGAAGACGGGAGAGCGGAGGCGAGTCGGTTCGGTCGACATGAGTCCGCGGGACATGGTGGAGCAGGTCTGCCACGGTCTTGATCCCGGCCTTGGCAATGACCGGGACGCTCTTGCCGCCGATACCCTTGACCTCGGTCACGGATAGCTCGGTCAGACGGCTCAGCGTGGCCACGACCGCTCCAGAACGTCCACGAATCCCACGGAGTCACGGTACATCCCGACTAGGACTTGGCCGTGATCACAGCTAATCTTCCCCTCGGTCGAACCGGGCCATCGGCCCGTCTACCCTTCGAACCATCCTTTGACCGTCCCAGGAGTTCTTCGAGATGTCTTATCGGTGTGAGATCTGCGGCAAGGAGCCGAGCTACGGCAAGACCGTCAGCTTCTCCCACAAGCGCAACAATCGACGCTGGCTGCCCAACATCCAGCGGGTGCGGGTCCGTCATGGCTCCAACACCCGTCGGGCCCGGGTATGCACCTCGTGCATCCGCGCCGGGAAGATCGAGAAGGCCTGAGCATGCCGCAAGGGGTGGTCAAGACCTACGACCCCGTGACCGGCGCCGGGATCGTCGTCCTCGACGCCGACAAGTCTGAGGTCTTTCTTCGCCCCGGGTCCCTCAAGGGGTCGATCTTTCGCACCCTCCGTCAGGGCCAACGTCTGGTTTTCGACACCGTGGAGGAAGAGGGGAACCTGTTCGTCACGTCGGTCAAGGTCGGGCAGGAAGGTTATTAGCCACTAGGTCACCTTCCACCTACCACCCAAGACTCTTTCAACTAGGGTCCGGCCGACCCGAGACCCTAAGGAGGCTCAGTTGGTCCAGGCTTATGTCCTGATCCAGACCGAGGTCGGCAAGGCCGCTCTGGTCGCAGAGGAAGTGCGTGACATCCCCGGTGTCGACTCGGCCGACGACGTGACCGGGCCCTACGACGTGATCGTCAAGGCCACCAGCGACGACGTCGACTCGCTCGGCAAGCTGGTAGTGGCCAGGATCCAGGCGATCGACGGCATCACCCGCACCCTCACCTGCCCTGTGGTACATCTCTGACCCGGGTTTGAACCGACTGAGAAAGGACCGGCTCCGGCCGGTCCTTTCTGGTTAGCCCAGTTTGGAAGCAATGGTGCCTGCGCTCCGCAGGGCCGTGCCGTCGCTCCCTGCCACCGAGAACCTCCGCACCGGCCCGCTTCGGGCCTCGTCCACCATGTCGCGGAAGAGTTGCTCCCTTGTGATGTGCGGTTCGATCCACAGGTAAGCGCCCATCGACCCGGGGATGGTGTTCACCTCGTTCACGACGATCTCGCCGTCCCGCTCCAGGTAGTCGATGCGGGAAATCCCCCTCAGACCGGCCACCTCGGTGACGCGCGTTGAAAGGAGCCGGATCTCTTCTTCGAGACCGGCGTCGAGGGTGGCCGGAAGCTCGCGGCCGGCACTCACCTCTCCGCCCCAGGCCAGGTACTTCTGATCGTAGGAGTAGATCCCGTCGGCGGCACGGGACGGGGCCTCGATCGCGGACAGTTGCCATTTGGGATAGGTGCGCACCGCCACCTGCAGGTCCCGACTCCCGGTCAGGAACGGCTCCACCACCGCACCCTGGTCGAAGAACGAGGAACGCCGCTTCAGGGCCAGAACGGTGGACCAGTCGTCGGCAACCTCGATGCCTATCGAAGAGCCCCCGAATCTCGGCTTGACGATGTAGGGTGCTTCGAAGGCCGGTGCCGGTTCCTCACCGGTGGCAACCAACGCGCGGGCCAGGGTGGGAAGTCCGGCCGCCGACATCGCCGCGGCAAAGGCCAGCTTGTCCATGCCCAGGGCGGATGCCGCCTGGCCGGGGCCGGTATATCGAAGTCCGGCCAGGTCGAGAAGCCCTTGCAGTGTCCCGTCCTCACCCGGGCTGCCATGGCAGGCGATGACCACCGAATCGACGTCGAGGGGCCGCCTCTTTGCCACCAGTCCCTGGCCAGGAGAGGCGACGAATGTGAGCTCCCGTGACTTGCGCGGCACCCCATCGGCGAAGTCGACGGCCTCCAGGTCGGTATCGACCTCGAACCAGTCGCCCAGCTTGGACCAATACACCGCATGGACGTCACCTAGAGCCCGGGTCACCTGGAGCCCGGTGAGGATCGATATGTCGTGCTCGTCGGACGGCCCGCCGAAGATCACTGCCGGCTTCGCCATTCAGCCTCCTCAGGGATAGTGGTCGGGAAGGTCGTTCTCGTAGAGCACGGCGTCTCCGTGGCCGAGGTTCTCCCGGACCCAATCCACCGCCTCGTCGCGCGACGCCACGACGGTAACCGAGGCGTTGTCCTTCCCGGAACCTTCGAGAAGGGCACGGCGGTTGGTGCCACCGACGATGACGAGATGATCGGCGATGGCTGCCGCCTGATGGGCAAACGCCCGGTTCTCGGCGTCCTGCCTCTGCCCCAGCTCGACCATCCCCGGGGTCACTACGACCTTGCGTCCGCCGTCCCCGACCCGGTCCAGCAGGCCAAGCGCCGCCCTGGCTCCGGCCGGGTTGGAGTTGAAGGTGTCGTCGATGATTGTGAAACCTCTCTCCGACCTGGAAACAGTCTGCCGATGCTCCGCCCGGGGGAGACCGTCGAGTCGTGTGATCAGGTCGTCGATGCCGAGGCCGAGGGCGAGGCCGATGCCGAGGGCCACTGCGAGATTCGCCATGAACACATCCGGGGGCGTCTTGGCCACCTCCACGCCGTCCACCTCGATGGCCGAATCCGTGATCGTGACCTGTGCCCGACCTCCTTCCCCGGACACCGTCATGATTTCCATCTCCCTCCGCCGTTCTTCGGCCAGGGCCGCGAGGAGCGGATGGTCGACAGCGATCACTCCCACGCGGGCACGGTCGAGGATCTCTGCCTTGGCCGCAACGATTAGCTCCTCGGACCTGAATCGCTCGAGATGAACCGGCCCGACGGCGACCATGGCCGCGACGTCGGGTGGGATCCACTCCGTCAGCTCCTCGATCTCCCCAGGCCCGTAGGTCCCCATCTCTGCGACGAAGACCTCGGTGCCCGGGGCCAGCTGTTCGTTGATCGCCCGGGCCAGGCCCATCCGGTTGTTGAACGACGCTGGGCTGGCGACGGTGCGGAAGGCACTTGCGAGAAGATGGGCGGTGTAGAGCTTGGTGGTGGTCTTCCCATAGGACCCGGTGATCGCCACCACCTTGGCCCCAGATGCCTTCAATCTGGCCGCCGCCTGATCGACCCATCGGTTCCCCATGCTGCGCTCGATCGGACCCATTGCAAGCAATGCGAGATCGATGAGAGTGGGGAGGAGGAAGAGGCCGATGCCGATGAAGAACCCGGATTCGAGGGCGACCCCGCCCCAGTACACGGCTACCGCCATCACGGCGGCCAGGACGGCGACCCGGCGCAGACGGGCGGTCCACACCAGCGGCGAGGTCCTCCCCTTGATGGTGAGACCTACCGGGCCGACTTGGGCCAGCGGGACCAGAAACCCCCACCAGGGGCTCCACCACGATCCGACCAGTCCGATGAGCATTGCGACCAGAAGTGCGATGTTGATCGGGCCGTTGGTCCACCAGCGCCCGGCGAACGTGGCTACCGCACCAGCCAGGTAATGCTCTCGCTGGGCAACCCGGAGCCAGCGCAAGCCGGCGGGGACACTCGCCAGAACGCAAGCGGCGGCCAGGGCCCGGATCATCGCCCCAGCGCTTCCCCCACCACCCGGGTGATCGCCTCTGGCGCCTGAACCGGAACCAGATGACCGATCCGGGGGAGAACCTCTAGCTCCGCCGACCCGCCCGCCTGTCTGATGATGCGCAACGCCTGTTCCGCCACAGCCACCGGGACCTCCTGATCGTCCTCGCCCCAGAGGAGGATCACCCGAGACTCGATCTCCCGGAGTTGGGGTTCGTAGTCCTCGTTGACCACCTTGACCAGGACGTCACGCATCGTCCCATTGGCTGCCCGATAGTCGGCTGAGCCCCGGCTCTTCCGGATCTGCTCCATTCGGACGTCCCCGATGACACTGACTCGATTGAGAAACCGGAGGACCCGGTAGCTGAATGGCGGCTTCCTGCCCGGGCTGAGCCGGATCAACGGTGAACCTGTGATCACCAGGGGGCCGACGCGCCCCGGGTGAGCCGCGGCCAGACAAACCGCCACCCGGCCCCCAAATGAGTGCCCGATCAGCACCGGAGGCTGGTCGAATTCGTCGAGAACCGGGGAGATGAGAGCGGCGTAACCTTCGGCTCCGAGCACATCCGACGGGGGCGGTGAGGCTCCGAACCCGGGAAGATCGAGGGCGAGAGCGTCGAAATCGCCCAATGAAGGCTGGAAATCGCGGCCACGCCGGCCCCATCCGTGAAGTGCCAACACCCGGGGCGAACCGTCGCCAAACGTCTCCGCGAACAGTGCGCCCTCGGCGATTGCGCGCAAAGCCACGTATCTAGTCCTCGTTCGGAGATGCCGAGAATACAGTCGAAAGGCTTCCATTCAGGGATATGGACGGGATGACACCCACAACGCACCAGGCGATGGCCCGGTTCCGGGCTTCGCTGCTTCGCCGCGCCTCGGCCGTGGCCTGGGTGGTCCTGATCATCATTGGCGCCCAGGCGGTCCGGGAGCAGGTGTTCGCCCAGCCCGGGTTCTGGATCCCGATGGCGGGTCTCGCCGGGATGCTGATCGTGTCGACCGCTGGGCGCTGGGACGCACCGATGGCCACCCGCTATGCCCCTTGGATCGCCATCGCCTGGCTCACCGGGCTCCTCCTCGGGATCACCGCCTTTGCCCTGATCGATGAGTTGGAGGCCACGGCCACGCCGATCCTCTACGGGATTGCAGCCGTGTCCGGTCTCCTCCTCACCTGGTGGGCACATGCCTTCATGACCGTCTTGATCGGGCTGGCCATCTCATTCATCGCCTTCAACACCGGGCAGGCCGACGCCATCGCCGACGTGATCGCCCCGGTACTGACGGTCACGGTGGTGTCTGCGGCCACCGCTCTGGTCGGTATGGAGTTCGAGCGGGAGGCGGTCCGCTCCGCGGCCAGAGTCGGTCAGATCGACCAGCAGAGGCTCGACTTCGAGCGGCTCTACGAGGTGAGCGCCACCCTGGCCCGGGCCGAGTCGCTTGCCGAGATCGTCCCGTATCTGGTCGGGACGATCTGCAAGTACCTCGACGCCCAGGTCGGGTGTGTCCTTCTCTATCAAACGGAGCGTCACCGGCTGGAGGTCATGAGCCCGATCTGGGTGAACGGGTACCCGCTCGACACCGATCCCATCGTGCTCGACGTCGCCTCGCCGGCCATCGTGGCCCAGGTGTATCGCTCCGGCCACCCTTTCTTCGTCCGGGATATCGACCATGACACCGACGCCCATGTACTCCTCAACGAGCTCGGGCTGCGTCAGGCTCTGGTGGCGCCACTGAAGGTCGAGAGCCTGAGGGTCGGGGCGATCATCGTCGGCGACCCCTACGTGGGCAGCTTCAACGAAGGCCAGCTCGACCAGCTCGGGTCGCTGGCAGCCCCGGCCGGCCTGGTTCTGTCCCAGATCGGCCGGTACGAAGCGCAGGCCGAGATGACGAAGCGCCTCGAGGAGGTGGCCCAGATGAAGACGGATTTCGTCTCCACCGTCAGCCACGAGCTGCGCACGCCGCTCACATCGATCATCGGGTCTCTCGACACCGTCAACCGGCCCGAGCTCGCACCGACCCAGCCCACGGCCCAGCAACTGCTGTCCACAGCCCGGCGCCAGGCCGGTCGTCTCCAACGTCTCATCGACGACCTGCTGGTGGTTTCCCGGATCGATCGAGGGGCGATTCCGGTTCATCTCGAGCCGGTCCCGCTGAAACTGGCGTTCGAAGAGGTCAATCGGGTCGTTTCCGTCGAGCCCGCATTCACCATCGAGCCCGACGACCTCACTGTCGAAGCCGACAGGGACCACCTCAGCCGGATCCTCATCAACCTCGTGGAGAATGCCGCCAAGTACGCCGTGGGGAGCCCCGTCGAGCTATACGCATGGGAACGTCCCAACAAGGCCGTGATCGCAGTCGTCGACCATGGCCCCGGCATCCCGGACGACGAGAAGGATCGGGTCTTCGAGCGCTTCACCCAGATCGACCAGTCAGATACCCGATCGAAGGGAGGCACCGGCCTCGGGCTGTCCATCGTCAAGAGCCTGACCGAGGTGATGCACGGTGCGGTCAGGGTGGAGGTCACCGAGGGTGGTGGCGCCACGTTCGTGGTCGAGCTACCCCTCGCCCCGGCGTTGCAGAGGACCTAGTTGTGACAACAACTAGGTCTCGTCTACCCCAGTGGCCATGGCATGGAAACCGCCGTCGACGTGAACCACCTCACCGGATGTCATCGGCGCCCAATCGCTGAGCAAGACGCAGATCATCCTGGCGACGGGGTCCGGGTTCGTCCCGTCCCATGACAGCGGCGCCCGGTCCTTCCACACCCGATCGAAGGCGTCGAAACCCGGGATCGACTTGGCGGCGACCGTGCTCAACGGCCCGGCAGATACCGCGTTGACCCGGATCCCGTGCGGCCCCAGGTCCCGCGCCAGGTATCGGGTGACACTCTGCAGCGCCGACTTGGCGACACCCATCCAGTCATAGGCGGGCCAGGCCTGGGAGTTGTCGAAGTCCAGGGTCACCAGTGCGCCCCCGCCAGAGGCCTCCATCAGCGGCAGCAGCGCCACGGCCAGCGTCTTGTAGGAGAACGCCGAGGTCATGAAGGCGGTCTGGGCAGATTCGGCCGGCGTGTTGAGGAAGTTGCCCCCGAGGGCGTCCTCCGGGGCGAATGCGATTGCGTGCAGGGCACCGTCGATCCTTCCCCATCGATCTGTCAGGTCGGCCACCAGGGCGGCCACCTGGTCCGGATCGTTGATGTCGAGCTCCATGACCGGGCACGGGTTGGGAAGACGCTGCACCGACCTCTCGGTCAGGCGGAGACCTCGCCCGAAGCCGGTTGCGACGACATCGGCGCCCTCCTCCTGTGCGATCCTCGCCGCATGCCAGGCGATCGAATCGTCGGTGAGGATCCCGGTGATCAGGAGCTTCTTTTCCCCGAGCAGCATCACTTCCTCCTCAGAAATTTCCGCCGAACGTCAGTATCCCCCGGATGCTGAGACCCATCGTGAACAGCAGCAGGAGCCCGTAGTAGAAGGCGGGTCGCTTGCGGAACTGCGATCGATATATGTAGGCGAAAGAGAAGGTCACTGCGATTACGACACCGTAGAACACATGCTGGTTACCGGGGTCCACTCCGCCGCCGGCCACGATCACCCCGACCAGGATCTGGAGTAGCAGCGCGACGACGGCCACCCCGACCCCGTAGTAGAACGCTCGAGGCGTGGGCTCCCGATTTCTGATCAAGACCCCCCACAAACCGACCACACCGCTGACACCGGCCGCGATATAGCCCCACGTGGTATGGAAGTCGCTCAAGGAAAAATGAGCATAGGAACGAGGCTCTTCAGCCCGCATCTTCGGTACAATCGCGGCGGAGGAGGCTGTTACATGTTCGAGGCGGTGGAGTTCACAGAGATTCGTGGACGCGAGGACCCCGACGAGAGGGTCATCGGCACGTATCCGGACGAGGTC
The DNA here is from genome assembly GCA_050742015.1 of Acidimicrobiia bacterium. Taxonomy (GTDB): domain Bacteria; phylum Actinomycetota; class Acidimicrobiia; order Spongiisociales; family ZC4RG35; genus JARDZU01. Next base: position 34,237 of record JBOGEV010000039.1, on the reverse strand, counting down.
AGTGCGGTGGAGGCGACCAGGGCGGCCAAGGCGATATTCGCCGAGTCGGGCTTGCAGGACTTCACCTGGTGGGTGGTCCGTCAACCCGGGGCTCGTCTGGCCCAGTTCATCGCGGACTCGAGAAGCAACAAGGAGTTCGTGCTCGACCTGACCACAGGTCAACTGATGGAGGTCTGAGACTCCCGGGTCGGGCGCCGACCGGGACAGGTCTCGACACCCCTACGGACAGCCGAACACGGCGCTTCAGGCCCGATCTGCCCCCCGGGACTCTCCATTCTATGATCGACGGGTGAGCCCCACACCCGAAGATCAGCCGCCCCTGCACGAACGTGAGCTACCGACCGACATTGTGTTCGGCGAGGACACTCGAGGCGCCCTCGGCGGTGAGCGCAAGCTGGGCGACTTCACCACCCCGGTCTCGGTACTGCGTCTGGTGCCGCTCGCGGCCGTAATCGGAGCCATCTCGGCGGGGGTCGCCCTCGTCCTCCTCGCCATGATCAACCTCCTGACCAATCTCTTCTACTTCCAGCGGTTCTCGCTGGACCAGGTATCGCCCGCCGACAACACACTTGGTGTCATTTCCATCGCGATCCCCGTGGTCGGTGGGTTGATTGTGGGTGTCATGGCCCGATACGGGTCAGAGCAGATCCGTGGTCATGGCATCCCGGAGGCGATGGAGACCATCCTCGTCGGAGGGAGCAAGGTGGCGCCTCGCCTGACTGCCCTCAAGCCGATCTCGAGCGCGGTCAGTATCGGGTCGGGTGGGCCGTTCGGCGCCGAGGGACCGATCATCCTGACCGGCGGGGCGCTGGGGTCGGTGCTGGCCCAGTTCTTCCACCTCTCTGCCTCGGAACGACGGAGCCTCCTCGTGGCCGGGGCGGCCGGAGGCATGGCCGCCGTTTTCGGCACACCGGTGGCCGCTGTCCTCCTCGGTGTCGAGCTCCTGGTTTTCGAGTGGAAACCACGGTCGTTGGTCCTGATCGGTATCGCCGCTGCAGTGGCCGAAGCCCTGAGGATGGTCCTCGCCGATTGGAGCCTCCTCCCCGTCGAGCCCTTGTTCCCTGCCGACATCGATCTGGCACGGGGATTCGGCCCGTTCATGGGTGCGCTCCTCATCGGTGTCGCCGGGGCGGGCGCCGCATGGCTCTTGACCGTCGCCGTGTATGGAGCCGAGGACGCCTTCAAGAAGTTGCCCGTGCACTGGATGTGGTGGCCTGCCATCGGCGGAGTGGTTGTTGGTATCGGGGGATTGATCGAGCCCCGCGCGCTGGGGGTGGGCTACGAGACAATCGCCGACCAGCTCGCCGGCCAACTCGCCATCGGAGCCCTGGCGTCGATCTTCCTGGTCAAGTTGGTCATATGGGCAGTCGCCTTGGGCTCGGGCACGAGCGGCGGCATTCTGGCCCCGATCCTCATAATGGGATGCTCGGTTGGCGGTCTCCTGACCCCGTTACTCCCCTCCGCCACTCAAGGATTCTGGACCCTGATGGGCATGACGGCGGTGATGGCCGGGGTCATGCGGTCACCACTCACATCAGTGGTGTTCGCCCTCGAGTTGACCCACGATGTCGAGGTTCTGATGCCCCTCCTCCTGGTGGCGATGGTCTCCTACCTGGTGAGCGTCCTCATCCTCAAACGCTCGATACTCACCGAAAAGGTCGCCCGTCGCGGATTCCATGTCCTACGTCAATACGAGGTCGGGCCGCTGGAGGTGCTGTTCGTCCGCGATGTGATGGCAACCGAGGTGTTGACGGTCGAGGTTGGAAGCCGCCTCGAAGACGTCTACCGCATGGTGCTCGAACGATCCGGCATGCGTTATCAGCGACTGCTCCCCATTACGACCGCGGCGGGAAGCATGGTTGGAGTGCTGCCGTGGAACGACGTGCTGGAGCGAGCATCGCGCGGCGAGCTCGGCGGAGTCGTGGATGACGTCATGTATCGCAAGGTGCTCGTCGCGTTCGGAGACGAGACGCTGCGAGTGGTTGCTGACCGTATGGCCGACGCGAAGCTCGGGGTCCTGCCTGTGGTCGAACGCGGAGCCCCGGACAAACTCGTGGGGCTGCTCACCCAGTTCGACCTGCTCCATGCCCGAGGCCGCATGCTGGAGGAGGAGCGCCATCGTGAGCAGGTGCTGCAACTCAAGGTGCTCCCCGCGGTCAGGGCACGACGGTCGAATCGCGCCGATCGGGGCGTCGTCACGGAATCGGAGAGCACCGACGGGCGGTGAAGACCGGGAGGGCACGCCCAGAAGCGATTGACCGGCCCTGAGGGCCACCCGGTGTGCAAAACCTGAGGGGCTGCCTATGGTGGAAAGGGAGCCCACGCAAGGAGTGCGCAATGCTCGAATTGACCGAGAGCGCCGCAGCGGCGTTGGACAACATCCGTCGCAATGAGGGGATCCCCGAGTCCCACGGCACAAGATTGACCGGCGGCCTTAAGCCCGGTGGCGATCTCGAAGTCCGACTCGAATTCGTCGAAAGTCCCGACGACGCTGATCAGGTCACGGAACAGTCCGGCACAGAGATGTATATCGACCCCGAGGTGGCCGAGCCCCTGTCAGCGGCGGTGATGGACGTAAGTCGGGGGGACGACGGGATGTCCTTCGTCTTCCGCCCCAAGGGGATCTGAGCTCAGCCGACCCCATTGGGAGGTCGAGGGCAGCCGAAATCGACATTCACTCGATGACCTCTGAGATCTCGATGATGTTCCCGTCGATGTCCTTGAACCAGGCTGCCCGATAGGGCCCTGAGGAGAAAAGCCCGTCGACCGTCTTGAATTCGGGGAGGTCGTACTCCTCGAAAACGACGCCACGCTCCCGCACATCGGCCATGACCTGCTCGATTCCGGACACCTGGAAAGACGCCGCGGTGTTTTGTGCCGTGCCGGCGTAGCCGCTTCTGGTCACAAACAGCCAGGTCCCCTCGGCACACTGATACCAGAGACCACCCGGGTCTTCCTTGTCGGGAGTCATCCCCAGCTTGTCCTCGTACCAGGCCCTCGCTCGTTCCAGGTCGGTCGAGGGCAGGACCGCATAGACCCTGAACCGATTCAGCATTGGTGGCCTCCTCTCGAGGCGTCCGCTATTCCATCAACAGGTCGGCGTATTCGGTTCTGACCACTTTCTTGTCGAACTTGCCGGTGCCTGTCTTCGGTATCTCATCGATGAAGAGAATCCGGTCCGGGAGCCACCACTTGGCGACCCGATCCTCGAGGAATCCGAGCAGATCAGCCTCGGACACCTCGGCACCCTCGAGCACTACCACGAACGCAACCGGGCGCTCCTGCCACTTCACGTGCTTGAGGCCGACGACGGTGGCCTCGGCCACGTCGGGATGGGCCATCAGGGCGTTCTCCAGGTCGATCGAAGAGATCCACTCCCCGCCCGACTTGATCACGTCCTTGGCCCGGTCGGTGATCTTGATGTATCCCTCGGGTGTGATCTTGCACACATCACCCGTGCGCAGCCAGCCCTCCTCGAAGGACTGGGCCGAGCGTGTGTCCTTGTAGTACTCGGCCGCGATCCAGGGGCCGCGGATCAACAGCTCGCCGAACGCCTCCCCGTCGTGGGGAAGCTCCTCGCCGATCTCGTCGACGATCTTGACCTCCAGGCCGGGCGCGGGGACACCGGCGGTCTCGAGGAAATCGAGCTGTCGTTGCAGGTCCCAATCCTCCATCTCCGGCTTGAGGACACTGATCGACGCCACGGGATTGGTCTCGGTCATCCCCCAGCCCTGCACCACGCGGATCCCTTTGGCGGTCCAGTACCACTCGATCATGGCCCTGGGCACTGCCGAACCACCGCAGAGGAAAGCCCGGATCGACGACAGGTCGGCTTCGGGGTGGGCCTCGAGGTATTGCTTGATCCCCAGCCAGACGGTGGGAACGCCGGCGCTGAACGTCACCTTCTCATTCTCCAGCAGCGGGACCAAACCCTGCGGAGTGAGATCGGGGCCGGGATAGGTGAGCTTGGCCCCCTGGGTCACGGCCATGAACGGGTAGCCCCACGCCGCGGCGTGGAACATGGGGACCACCGGAAGCACGTTGTCGGTGGGGAGCATTGCGAAGTTGGCCAGGTTGGAGATGGTGTGCAGGTAAGTCGAGCGTTGGGTGTAAGCCACGCCCTTGGGATTGCCCGTGGTACCCGACGAATAACAGAACATCATCGGGGAACGCTCGTCGAGTTGGGGCCAAGAGCCGTGCTCTTCGGCGTCGCCGATGAGGTCCTCGTATGCGATCGACCCGGGGATGGCATCGGACGCCGACGCCCCCATGACCACGTAGGTCCCCACCGTTTCGAGTTGACCGACGATCGGAGCCAGGAGCGGGACGAGGTCGGGGTCGACGAAAATCACCCGGTCCCCGGCGTGGTTCACGATGTAGGCAATCTGGTCTGCGAAGAGCCTGATGTTGATCGTGTGACAGACGAGACCCGTGTTGGCCGTCGCCCAGTACAGCTCATGATGACGGCGGTTGTTCCAGGCGAATGTCCCCACAGGCTCACCCGGCGAGAGCCCCAGGTCCCGGAATGCGGTGGCCAACTGGCGCACCCGGGCATCGGTCGCGCCGTAACTGGTGCGGACCAACGATCGGTCCGACTCGACCGACACGATCTCCTGGTCCGGGTAGAGCCAGACCGCCCTGTCGTAGAGGGTGGAGAGGTTGAGCGGGAAGTCGTCCTGCATGTGCGGCATCAGGCGTCCCCGAGCAGCTTGCGTTTCTCTGCTTCGAACTCGGTGTCGGTGAGCTTCCCCTCGTCGTGGAGTCGTGACAGGGTGGCCAGCTGCGACGCCGGGCTCTCGCTCGCCGTCGACCTGAGGCCGGACTCGAGGGCTACCTGGCGATCCTCCCGGGCTTGATAGATCAAAGACTGCACCGCCTCCGGCTCGGGGATGTCGCTGTAGCGGGTCTGACCATGGGTACCGGCCGACTCGATGAGGAGGTCCCCGGTCCCGAAGATTCGCTCGAAGGCCGACTGCTTGAAGGCGACGTCGTTAATCACCTCGAGTGGGATCTCCTTGCCCTGTTTGGAGATCAGTCCCATCCGGTGGATCACCCTCTCGGTGGTGATCACATGCTGGGTCGTCCACCACCGGATGAACTCGGCGATCACAACGACGAACCAGGCGACGATCAAGCCCACGATCACCCAGCCGCCCCCGCTGAAGCCCTGGGTGGCGATCAGGACGATCAACACCAGTACGAGAATCGAGAGAATCCCCTCCCTGGCGATCCGCGACCAGTGTGGCCTGAACTGGGCCTTGATCTCCTCACCGGGGCTGAGCAGCTTCTCTGGGTATCGCATGCATGCCAGGCTACCGATCGGGGTTATCCCTTCGCAGGCCGGCGTGGCAGGATTCTGCGGTGATCCCGAAGTTGAACCTGCGTGTCTCGGCCGAGACTCGCGACCGGACCACGAGGAGACGGCTCGACACAATCGTGCCCCGCCTCATGGACCACGCCGACATCGACTGCTGGGTCCTCCTCTCCCGCGAGTACGCCGATGACCCGGTGGTGTTGACCATGCTCCCGGCGAATTGGATCACCTCTCGTCGACGCACCATCCTCGTCTTCTTTCGAATGTCAGAAGGCGTCGATCGAGCCGCCGTGTCCCGTTACGAAGTCGACGGCCTGTTTCCTGCCCGGTGGGATACCGACGCCGAGCCGGATCAAATGAAGGCTCTCGCAGGCTTGATCCGGGAGCGGGACCCGAGGCAAATCGCGGTCAACACCTCGACCCATTTCGCACACGGCGACGGTTTGACCGAAACCGAGCACCAGACGTTGGTCGCAGCTCTCGGCCCAGTTCTGTCCGCCCGCTTGGTGCCCGGTGAAGATCTGAGCGTGGGATGGCTGGAGACCCGGCTCCCGGAGGAGCGGTCGACACTCGCCGAGGCCTGCGCCACTGCCCACGGCTTGCTCAGACGGGCTCTCTCATCTGAGGTGATCGATGCCGGTCTCACGACGACACACGACGTGGAGTGGTGGCTCAGGGATGCCGTCCAGGACTTGGGCACCCAAGTCTGGTTCCATCCGACTGTCTCGACGCAACGGCACTCCGGGGACCTGCGCGGCTCATTGGCCAGCCACCCCGGAGCGGTGACCATCGAGCCAGGCGACTTGGTCCACATCGACTTCGGCATCGTGTGGCACGCTCTGTGCTCTGATCAGCAACAGCACGGGTACGTGCTGAAGGACCGCGAGGCCCAAGTGCCCGAGGGACTGAAGGCGGCCCTGGCCATCGCCAACCGCCTGCAGGACATCCTCCTCGACAATTTCGAGTTGGGGCGCACCGGCAACGATGTGCTCTCCGCAACGCTGGATCTGGCCACGTACGAGGCGATCCTGGGCAAGGTCTACACCCACCCCATCGGATTTCATGGACACGGCGCCGGGCCAACCATCGGTCTCTGGGACCGACAGGACGGCGTCCCGGGGGAAGGCGACCGCCAGCTGGTCGCCGACACCGCATGGTCCATCGAACTGATGGCCGAGTCGCCGGTCCCGGAGTGGGACAACTACCCGGTCCGGATCATGCTCGAGGAGAACGCCTGGTTCGACGGGGTGAGGCCTGAGTTCCTCGACGGCCGCCAAACCGAGATCTGGCCGATCTGACTCCCCGGGCGGACCAGGATTCGGTCAGCCGACGACGGTGAACAACTGCCAGGTGTCACGGGTCCCCCTTGTTGACCCGGTTCAGAGCAAACGCGTGGGCCTAGCCCGGACGGGGGGTGCAGGGGTGGCCCCCCGCACAATCACACAGTTCAGAGCAGACGCGTGGGCCTAGCCCCGGACGGGGGGTGCAGGGGGGTCGCCCCCCGCACAATCACACAGGTCAGGGCAGACGCGTGGGCCTGGCCGTGGACGCGTTGTACGGGTCCCCCTTGTTGACCCGGTTCAGAGCGGACGGACGGACCCGGCCCCGAGCGGGGGGTGCAGGGGGGTCGCCCCCCCGCACAAAAAAAAACGAGAAAGTCCCGAGGGAGCCTTGGCCGAAGCCGCAACCCTCTCGGGACTCTCGTCCAGTCGGTGTCGGGCCGGGGACCCAACTCCGATTGGAGTTCCTGCCGATGGCCGAAGCCGCCGGCTGGGTGCGATCCGAAGATCGCTGCTCCTCGTCTCCGAGAAGCTGTTGCGGGTCGTGAAACCCGCCGTCCGAAAAACCGCTCGACGATCCCGAAGGATCCCCGTCCGATCTTCCGATCGTCCCCGGCGCCCTCGGTTTCCCAGTGGCTCCGGGTACCCGCTCCACGGCCTCGGTGTGGCTCTCACCACTCCGCACCTCTTGGTTCGGGTCCGCCGCCGGGTTTCCCCTGCGGCGTGGTCGGAAACGTAGACATCCCGCCCCGAGGCGGCAACTCCACAGGCTGATTGTTTTTCGCGAGGCTCAGCCTCGTTTTCGCGAGGCAGATCTGGGCTAGGTTCGGTCAGGGCGCCGCGGTTGGGAGGGAGAGACAATGTCAGCCACAGTCGAGGAATTCGCCGATCGAGTCTTCGCATCGGCATTGAATGCCGCCGAGACGTACTCGATCCACATCGGAGACAGACTCGGCCTGTACCGGGCCATGATCCCAGAGGGCAGGACGAGCATGGGTCTTGCCGTCGAGACCGGCATCGACGAGCGGTATGCCCGCGAGTGGTTGGAACAGCAGGCCACCTACGGCATCGTCGAGGTCGATCTCTCCGGTGACGAACCGGTGTTCTCCCTCCCCGACACTCACCGTGAAGTCTTGGCCGACCCGGCGAGCGGGTCATATCTCGCACCACTCGCCCGTATGCTCACCACCGCCGGCGAGAGGATGGGCCTCCTGCTGGAGGCATATCGGTCAGGTGGCGGTGTCTCCTGGGACTCGTTCGGTCAGGAGATGCGGGAGAGCCAGGCGGAAATGAACCGGCCGTTCTTCGACAACGATCTGGCCGGCATCTTCGCTGGCCTGGGTCCGGTCCACGAGCTGCTGATCCGGCCCGGTTCCCGCGTGGCCGACATCGGGTGCGGTGCCGGGTGGTCGACCCTCGCTCTGGCCCGGGCCTATCCAGAAGCAACCTTTCGCGGCTTCGACGTCGACCTTCCGTCGATCGACATGGCGGTGCAGAACACGAGCGAGGCCGGTCTGCAGGATCGGGTGGCCTTCAGCGGTGACGACATCGTGTCACTCTCGGGCAACGACAGGTACGACGTGGCAGTCGCCTTCGAGTGCATCCACGACATGGCCCAGCCAGTGCCGGTGCTGGCAGCCATGCGCCGGATGGTCGAACCGGACGGAGTCGTGGTGATCATGGACGAGGCAGTCGGCGAAGTCTTCACCGGCGAGGGCGACGAGCTCGAGAAGCTGATGTACGGGTTCAGCATCCTGATCTGCCTTCCTGACGGCCTCTCCTCGCAGCCGTCGGTCGGGACCGGCACCGTGATGCGCCCGGCCATATTGCAGGCATACGCCGAGGAGGCCGGCTTCAGCGGGTTCCGCGCGGTGGGCGAAGCCGGCTTTTTCCGGTTCTATGAGTTGAGGTGACGGGTGTCGTGTGCCACGAGCCACTTGTGAGGTGGCTCCCTCAACAAGGCCCCCGGACGCGAGAAACCCCGAGAAAGCTCTGGCCGAAGCCGAAGCCCTCTCGGGGCTCTCAGTGCCACGCGACCGGGAAAGCGGGCCCCCGGTCAGGTGGCGATCCGGAGGGACCGAAGTCTCTCCTTCCCCGTCCCGGGCGAACCCGTGTCGGTAAGCGCAAGGTACGAAACGTCACACGACCCGTCAAGCCAAATGGGGGCCAAGTTTTCGCGGTGTAGGGCATCTTTTCGCGTTTACCCTCCTCCCGCATGGAAACGACCCCGAAGAGGGTCCCGGCGGCCTGGGGAACGGTCTTCTTCCTGATCGCGGTGGTCTTGGTCTTCGTAGTCATTCGGGTAGTCAACGACAGCTCCAATCTCGCCGCCGGCGTGATCCCACCCAAGGGTGAGTTTGATCGCCGTTATGCCCAACAGCCGGTGCTGGCCTACGCCCACATCGTCCCGGGCGTGGTCTATTTGGTGATGGCCCCGTTCCAGATCTCGCGCCGGTTTCGCAACAATCACCTCGGCCTCCATCGAAGGATGGGCCGGATCCTGGTCCCGACCGGGGTGCTGACCGGCGTGTTCGCCATCATCTTCGGCTTCTTTTTCTCCTTCGGGGGCTTCGCCGAAGCCAGCGCTTCAGTGATCTTTGGGATCTACTTCATCCTCGCCCTGTTGATGGCATACCGGTCGGTCAGGGCCGGGGACACAGTGCGGCACCGGAGATGGATGCTCAGGGCCTTCGCCGTAGGTCTGGCTGTTGGGACGATCAGGCTGTGGGTCGCGCTGTTCGAAGCTCTGGGCGTCCTCGACTTCGACGAAGCATTCGGGCTCGCCTTCTGGCTCGCCTTCGTGATTCACGCCGCGGCCGCCGAGCTCTGGCTGCGTTGGCGGCCTATCTGATCGATCTCCCGTTTCCTGTCACACCCCCGACTTACACTCGCCATCGTGACCGTAGAACTGGAACTTGCGCCTTTGGAGACCCTCTCCCCCAGTCGGGCAGGAGACTTCAAGACCTGCCCGCAACTGTTCAAGTTTCGGGCCATCGACCGCCTCAGCGAGCCGCCATCGGTCTACCAGGCGCGGGGAACAACCGCCCATCTCGCCCTGCAGCGGCTTTTCGATCACCCATCGCAGGACCGATCGCCGGAGCTTCTCTACAACTTGTTCCGTGAGGCGTGGACGGAGCTCCGGGGAAGCGAGGAGTTCGAGGCGCTGTTCGAGGGCATCGAAGAAGAGAGGCAGTGGGGTGTGGAGTCTCTCGAGCTCCTCGCCAATTACTTCAGTATCGAGGACCCCACCGGCTTCGACCCGGTCGACCGCGAGCTCGACATGTTGGAGGATCTGGATGGCATCACGATCAGGGGGATCCTCGACCGAATCGACCGGGACGAGGACGGTCGTCTGATCATCACCGACTACAAGACGGGCAAGGCACCCCCGGAGCGCTACGCCCTCCCTGCCTTTTTCGCCCTGAAGATCTACGCCCTGCTCATCCGACGCGGCACGGGTGAGACTCCCAAAGAGCTTCGGCTCATGTACCTGAACGGCCCGACCATCTACCGGCTCGATATCGACGACCGCCAACTCGACGCCATGGACACCCAGTTGCGTGCCCTGTGGAATGCGATCGATCGCGCCCTGGCCACCCGGACTTTCCCCACCCGACCAGGGACCCTGTGCAACTGGTGCTCGTTCAAGGAGATCTGCCCCGCGTGGGCCAGCGACGCCTAGTCGCCCACTAGGGGAAGATGCCTCGAACCAACTTGGCGTCGGCCACCTTGCGGATGCCCTTGATCAGGGCTGCGGTTCTCATGTCGACGTCTTCGTTGATGGCGATGTTGTGCACGTCGCTGAACGCACGGGTCATGATCTCCCGGAGCCGAGCCACTACTTCGTTCTCCGTCCAGAAGTACTTCTGGACGTCCTGAACCCATTCGAAGTAGGAGACCGTCACCCCACCGGCGTTGGCGAGGACGTCGGGGATGACCAGCACCCCCTTCTCCCTCAGGATCTCGTCCGCTTCGATGGTGGTGGGGCCATTGGCTCCCTCGATGATGATCTTGGCCTCGATCTCGCCCGCGTTGTCACCTCGGATGACGTTCTGGACTGCGGCCGGCACCAGCACGTCGACGGGGAGACTGAAGATCTTGTCCCCGTCGATGAAGTCGGCATCCGGGTACCCCTCGAGGAACCGGTTCTCGTCGACCCACTTGGCCACGGCTTCGACCTCCAATCCCTCGGGGTCGTACAGGGCGCCCGAGATGTCGGAGACCGCTGCAACCCTGATCCCCATCTGATGCGCAGCGATCGCGGCGTAGCGGCCCACATTGCCGAAACCGTGGATGGCGACGGTGAGCTCATTCGGGTCCAGTTCGCGGACACCGGCGGCCTGGGGGACGAGGAACATGAGTCCCCGCCCGGTCGCCTCGCGTCGAGCCACGCTGCCACCGAGGGCCGGCGGCTTTCCCGTGACGACCGCAGGGACCGAGTGCCCGACATGTTGGGAGTAGGTGTCCATCAACCACGCCATGACCTGCTCGTTGGTCCCGAGGTCAGGGGCGGGGATGTCGGTCTCCGGGCCGATGACATTGATGATCTCCATGGTGAATCGGCGGGTCACGCGTTGCAGCTCGGCCCGGGAAAGACCCATCGGGTCCACCCGCACCCCTCCCTTGGCGCCGCCAAAGGGGAGACCGACGATCGAGCACTTCCAGGTCATCAACATGGCGAGGGCGGCCACCTCGCCCAGGTCCACATCGGGGGCGAAGCGAATCCCGCCCTTGGTCGGGCCCATCGTGGTCAGGTGCTGTATCCGGTAGCCGAACAAGGTCTCGACCTCGGAGTAGGTGTCGCGGCGAAAGGGAAAGCTGACCATCGTCGACTTCTGAGGCACGCGAAGCCGGTCCGCGACGTTGTCGTCGAGCCCCATCAACCTTGCCACCCGGTCGAACTGCCCGGCGGCCTCCTTGTACATCGGCGAGTCGAATTCGTTGCCAACCACCGTGGTCACCGAGACCTCCGTTCCAGTAGACGCACGTTCTCTCATCCTATGCGTTGGGACGCTCCAAGGGGTTTCTGTCACACCCGGCAAATAGCTTGTCTCCTATGAGCTACTTCACCAGAGCAGAACGAGAGACGGAGCCCGCCCTCGACCCATTCGACGACCCTGTCGTCTACCTCTCCACCTACGGCATCGAAGCCGAGCTGGTGGAGGTGATCGGGCGTCTCCCCGAGGCCGCCTGACCCTACGATCGTTACGTGCCAGTGAACGAGATCCGGCTCGATCCGGACGACTGGGACCACGTTCTCGCCGACACCGAGGGCGCCCAGATCGTGGTGGCCGGGCCCGGCACCGGGAAGACCGAGTTCCTGGTCAGGCGTCTCTGCCTTCTCATCGAGACCGGCAAGGCTCGTCGGGATCAGATCTCGGTGCTCACATTCTCCCGACGGGCTGCCGCCGACATCCGGCGCCGGGTTGATCTGGCGTTGGGCGGCTCGGGCATGCCTATCGGCGCCTCGACCTTCCATTCCCTGGCCCTGCGTCTCCTCGAAGCAGGCCCGGAGTCGGAGCGACCGATTCCGCTCACCACGCCGGAGCAGATCGGACTGGTGGGAGATCTCCTGGCGACCGAGGAGCCCGATGGGTGGCCCGTCATGTATCGGGGGATCCTGGCCACACCCGCGTTTGCCGCCGAGGTTGCCGACTTCATGATGCGATGTTCCGAACGAATGCTCTCGCCTGACGAGTTGGACGAGAAGGCGGCGGCTCGGGCCGATTGGAAGGGCATCCCCGGCTTGTTCCGCCGCTATCGCCGCACATTGGAGGAGTCGGGCCGCACCGACTACGCCACCCTCCTTGTCTCGGCGGCCACGCTCCTCGGCACCCCCGAGGGACAGGAGCTTGCCGGGCAATACCACTACGTAGTGGTCGACGAGTACCAAGACACGTCACCGGTTCAGGCCGAGATCGCCAGGCTGCTGGCCCGCCCCCACGGCAACCTCGTAGTCGCCGGCGACCCCTACCAGTCGATCTACTCCTTCCGTGGGGCCGAGCTGAGGAACATCGCCGCTTTCACCGAGGACCACGCCGATTCCCGGCGCATCGTGCTGGAGCGGAGTCTTCGGGTTCCGGCTGAGATCCTGGATTCCGCGCTCCGCATCGTGTCCACCGGCGAGCTTCCCGGCGCGGCCGGCCCCGTCAGCCCGGCGGCCCACACCGGGAGGGTTGAGACCTACGTGTTCGACCAGGAGACGGCCGAGGCGGAATGGATTGCCCGTGACATCGAGCACCAGCTCAGGGTGGAACGCCGCAAGCCGTCAACGATGGCGGTCTTGGTCCGCTCCAAGCGCGAGATGTTGAACGAGCTGAGCCGGGCCCTGACCCGGAAGGGTGTCCCGCACGACTCCCCGCAGGCGCGTCTGGTCGAGCACCCGGCTGTGCGAATGATCCAGGACATGGTGACCGCCGCCAAGCTCGGTGGCCCGATTCCCCTGCTCACGCCGGTGGAGGCAGCCGAGGCCGACCGGGCGATGAGACGTCTGCTGCTGGGCCCGCTGGTCGGCATCGGTCTGGGCAAGGAGCGCGAGGTGCTCCGCTCCCGACGCCGGAGCTGGGACGCGTGGCCGACCGTGCTGACCCGCGAACTCCCCGAGCACCCCGGTCTCGCCACACTCCTCGATAACGACGAATGGTGCACGTCGCTTCCTGCCATCGACGGCTTCTGGCACATCTGGACCCACATCGACGAGCTGGACCGGGTGGTCCTCGATCCGGAGCGGAAGGGATGGCGGCTGGCCTTCACCTCGTTCTCCCAGGTCCTGGAGCGCCAAGCCGAGCGTGATCCCGAGGTGAGCCTGGATCGGGTGTTCGCCCTCACCGACGAGGAGGGGATCGAGTCGACTCCCCTGCTTCCCTATCGGCCGACCGAAGAGCAGGTGACGCTCACCACCTTGCATCAGGCCAAAGGGCTCGAATTCGAGGTGGTGTACATCGCCAACGCCGTCGAGGGTGTATTCCCCGATCTGAGACGGGGCCGGAGGATGCTCCGACCCGAGCTGCTCTCTCCCGAGCGAACCACCGATTCTGAGGCACAGCATCTCTTCCAGGTGCAGGAGGAGATGCGGCTGGCGTACACCGCGATGACCCGAGCGAAGTCCAAGGTGGTTTGGACCGCGACCTCGGCCGGAGTCGATCAGGGTGAGCACCGCCCCTCCCGATTCCTTCTGGCCGCCGCCGATCCCGGCCGCGACGGCCCGTTGGGGCCGCCCGAGGAGATCACCGGGCCTCCGATATCGCTCAGCGAGGCGGAGGTGGGGCTGAGAAGGGCGTTGCTCGACCCGGGAGCTGCCGGCGTCGAGCGTCTCGCCTCCGCCCACCTCCTGGCCCATCCCCCCGGCAAGTGGTGGAATCCGATGGCCTTTGCCGGTGTGCCCGAGCCCGGCCCCGATCGGCCCATCCTCGGGCCGACCCTCAGACTGTCACCGAGCCAGGCCGACTCGTACGCCTCATGTCCCCGGCGCTACGCCCTGGAGCGAAGACTGCGGCTCACTGACGCCAACTCCCCATACGCTGCTTTGGGCACCCTGGTTCACTCCGCCCTGGAGGGGGCGGAGCGCGAGATCATCGGCACCGGCTCCACCCATGCCGACCTATCGACGGCGCTCAGCCATCTGGAAAGAGTGTGGGCCACAGCAGACTTCGGGACACCCCAGCTCAACGAAGCCTGGCTCCGCCAGGCGCGAGAGGGCATCGTCAAGCTCTACGAGGAATGGCCGGGCAGCGGTATGCCGGTCGACGTGGAGAAGCGGGTGAAGACCGAGATCGGCGGGGTCGAGTGGGTGGGGGTGATCGATCGGCTGGAGAGAAATGACGCAGGTCTCGGGGTCATCGACTACAAGACATCGAAGACCGCAACCGCGGTGGCGGATGCCAATCGGTCGGTACAGCTCGCCTTCTACGCGTCCGCGGTGGCCGAGGAGACCGGTGAGCCGGTGGTAGCCGCCGAGATGTGGTTTCCCCGGGCCAAGGGAAAGGCGGTGGTCACCCGGAAGCTCGACTTCGACCTGCTGTCGGAAGTGGCCGAGACCATGGAAGATGTGACCGAGTCGATCAGGGACGAGAGGTGGGAGCCCAGAGTCAGCGAGCGTTGCAAGAACTGCGACTTCCGCCTCTCATGCCCGGCCTGGGCCGAGGGAAAAGGCGCCTACCTCCCATGAACGGTCTCAATCCTTCCCCCGAGCAACAGGGGATCCTCGAGCTCGGGCTCGACAGCATCCGCATCCGGGCCGGCGCCGGAACCGGCAAGACAACCACCGTCGCCCTCGTCATCGCCAATCTGGTCGAGGTCCACGCTCTCGATCCCGAGCAGATCCTCGGGATTACCTTCACCAACAAGGCGGCATCGGAGCTGGCCGAGCGGGTCAAGTCGTTCCTCGGAACGGCTGTCGACGAGGGGCGTCAGGCGGAGGTCCACACCTACCACGGCTTCGCCGCCCAGGTCCTGGCCGAGTTCGGTGCGTTGGTCGAGGTCGATAGCCGGGTGCGGGTGATCACCCCGACCTTCTCCCGTCAGATCCTGACCGAGACCTATCAACACACCTCGTACACCCATCTCGACATCACCAACGTGCGGGGCCTGGACAGGATCCGGACCCTCGGAGACCGTATGGGAGACCATCTGCTCACGGCCGCCGATCTCATTGCCATAGCCGAGCCGAAGGACGATGTCTGGGCGGCCAGAATCGAGATGCTGGAGACGTTGCGTCGCTACGAGCAGGACAAGCGGCGACTCGGGGTGGTCGACTACTCCGACCTGGTCACCTTGTCCACCGACCTGCTGACCCGGTATCCCGAGCTGGCGAAGGAGATCCGGAATCGCTATCAGGCGGTTGTCCTCGACGAATACCAGGACACCAACCCGGCACAACGGGTGCTCCTCACCACGATCTTCGGAGACGGGTTTCCGGTCATCGCTGTTGGGGACGAGGACCAGACGATCTACGAGTGGCGTGGAGCTTCGGCGGAGAACTTCGAGCTCTTTCCATCTCATTTCCGGCGGGTCGACGGCAGCGAAGCCCGCCAACGCGCCCTCACTCTCAACCGGAGGTCGGCGCCCGTGATCCTCGAGGTGGCAAACGAGGTCCGGCGGCGAGCCAATCCCGATTCAGAGGCACTCGTCTCCCATGACCCGGATCGAGAGGGGCAGGTCGTCACCCATTGGGCCGGTGACGCGCTCGCCGAGGCCGACTGGATCGCCCGGCGATTCGAGGCCATGCACGAGGCAGGAACCAAGTGGTCTGACATGGCAATCCTCTTCAGGAAGAACAAGGACTTCGCCGTCGTCGTCGACGCGATGGCCCGTCATGACATCCCTGTCGAGGTGGCCAACCTCGGCGGACTGCTCGCCGTGCCCGAGGTAGCCGACCTGCGGGCATGGCTGACCGTGGTCGACCGTCCCGAGCAGTCGCCGGCCCTGGTCCAAATCCTCTTTGGCAGCCGCTACCGGCTTGGCTATGCCGACATCGCACCGCTCACCCGCTGGCTCACTGGCTCCGCCCCCGAGGAAGCCGACGCCGACGACGTCCCTGGTCTCACGCTCCTCGAAGCCATCGAGCACGTCGAAGAGATCGAAGACCTGCGACCGGAGGCCAGAGCGGCACTCGAGCACTTCATCGGCATCTACCGGGAGGTCCTCACCGAGAGCCAGGGGGCGAGCCTGGTCGAGGTCTGCCGGCTTATCCTCGACCGGACTCGTGCCTGGCAGGACGTCGAGGCCCTGCCGCCAAACCAGAGGACCACGGCCCGGCTCAATCTCTATCGACTTCTCGACCTGACCGAGGAGTGGAGCCCGCTCAAGGGCCGGCCTTCGCTCGCCGCATTCCTCGACTATCTGGGCGCCATGGAGGATCAACCCGCCGAAGAGCTCGACTCCGCACACCTATCCGGAGAAGAGGCGGTGACCCTGGTCACGGTGCATCGAGCCAAAGGGCTGGAGTGGGATGTCGTGGCCATCCCCGCCCTGACCGAAGGGAGCTTCCCGGGTAAGGCTCAGATATTCCCCGACCCGGCCCGGTTCGCCGAATATCTCCCCGCGGAGCACCGGATCGACGATGCCATCGCCGACATGCCGGCCGACGAGGACGGGCGCAAGGACTACTTCCGCCGTCAGAACGACCTCCAGGAGTGGCGGGTCGCATATGTCGCAACAACACGGGCCAGGTCGATGCTCATCGCCACCGGCGCCTACTGGTACGGGCTTCCCGAGCCCACGGTGAAGGCGAAGAAGCCGTCCCCCTTCTTCGAGTTGATCGAGCAGCATCCCCTTTCACGAAACGAGGGTCACGCCGAGGAGCCGCCCCGGCCGGCTGTGCTCCGAGCCGATCCGGCAGGGGCGACGCCGGACCCCCTGTTCGAGACCGGATGGGACGGGGTGCTGCGGGAAGCGGTCAGAGACGTGGCGATCCTCGCCGAGAAGGCCCGGGCTCTCGGTATCGCCGATGAGTATGAGCAGCGCGTCGAGGCGATCAAGGGAAGGTTGTTCGAGCTCGACAGCGTCGATGCCATCCCCGAGGATCCACACGGGGCCCGAGCCGTTTCGGTCACCGGGCTGGTGACCTACGCCCAGTGCCCCAAGCGGTTCTTCTGGTCCGAGATCGACCCCCTGCCCCGTCGCCGCAACCATGCCGCCATCGCCGGGACCGAGCTGCATCGTCGCATCGAGCTCCATCAGCGCGGACAGGTTCCCTTCGAGGTCCTCGAGCCCTCTCTATACGACGCCGTCGACGAGGTGGTGGAGGGAGGTGGGTTCAAGGCCTTCCTCGAGTCCCGCTACGGCACCGAGGCGGCCGATCTGGTCGAAGCCCCTTTCACCATCGAGCTGAAGAACGGCTATCAGGTGCGGGGCCGCATCGATGCCGTCTACGCCCGGGACGGCTGCTGGGAGATCGTCGACTTCAAGAGCGGACGGCGCAAGAACGATCCCTCGCGAATGGTCCAGCTTCAGGCGTATTCCCTGGCTGCCACCGAGGTCGATTTCGGGATCGATAAACCGGACCAGATCGACGTTTCCTTTGCCTATCTCGGCGGTGGCCTCGACGTTGAGACCGAGCGGGCGGATGAGCCCTGGCGCCAGGTGGCCCGGGAGAATCTCGAAAAGCTCACCGGGGCCATCGACGAGGACCGATTCGACGCCGTCCCCGGAAACTGGTGCCATCACTGCGACTTTCTCCGTTTCTGCGAGCCGGGAAAGCAGGAGGTGGGCGGGCCGTGATAGTCCTGGCCGGCGTGGTCGGTTATCTGATCGGCTCGCTTCCCACCGCGACCTGGCTCGGGCGCATTTGGGGTGTCGACCTGAGGCGGGAGGGCACGGGCAACCCCGGCGCCAACAACGCCCGGCGGCTGGGTGGTACGACCCTGGCCCTACTCATCCTCCTGATCGAGATCACCAAGGGGTTGTCGGCAGTCGTCGTCGGCCTCCTCGTCGCCGAACAGGCGGGAGCAGTCGTGGCCGGGATCGCCGCGGTCATGGGCAACGTGTTCAACCTCTGGCTCGGGTTCCATGGCGGCAAGGGCCTGGGTATCAGCGGCGGGGTGCTGCTCGGCCTCTGGCCGGGAATGTTTCCGGTCGTGGTCGTCGTGCTCGCCCTGGCTTCGGCCCTGACCCGGTCCACCGGGATCGGGACGCTGGCCACCATCGGAGTACTGGGCATCGCTGCCCTCGCTTGGGGGCGGTTCGGAATCTCCAACCCCTGGGGCGTGGACGAGCCGACCATGCTCCTGGTCGTCATCGCCAGCATCGCCGTCATCATCGGGCCCAAGCACTGGCGCGATGCCCGTCGTCGGCTCAGCTCACCCGCTGCTCGCTGACCTCGAGCAGGATGGTCACCGGGCCGTCATTGACCAGCTCGACCGCCATAGAAGCGCCGAAGACACCGGTCTCGGTGTGAATTCCGGCCTCGCGCATCGCATCCACGAACGACTCCACGATGGGCGCGGCATGTTCCGGTGGCGCGGCTCGGGTGAACGAGGGTCTCCGACCCTTGCGCACGTCTCCGAGAAGGGTGAACTGACTCACCACCAGGGCGGACCCGCCGACATCGACGAGCGACAGGTTCATGTGCCCGTCTGCGTCGGAGAACACACGGAGTGCCGACACTTTCTCCACGGCCCGATCGACATCGTCCTTCGTATCCGTAGGCTCGACACCGATCAGGATCAGGAGCCCTTGGTCGATCGAACCAACGACCCTCCCTTCGACTCTGACTGCCGACCTGGTGACCCGTTGCAAGACAATTCGCACGGAGGCCGATTGTGGCATCTCAATAGAGTGACGCCGTGGCCAGACGACCCGCAGCTCCCCCACGTTTGCTTACCGGCCCACCCGAGTCGAGGGTCGTCTACTTGCTCGACGCGGCGACCAACCACGAGGCCTCGATCCTGGAGAAGTGGGTCACCCGGGAGCTGGGCGGCGAACCGCATTGGGCGCGGCGATCTGACCCTATAGGGTCAGTTCGCCGCGCCAGAACGGTGGAGACGGTCCGGATCACGTCCTCCCGGAGGGGCAAGGGCGGGGATGCAGAGGGGCTGGCCGAGGCGTTGGGCGCGGCCGACGACCCTTTCCTGATACCGCTACGCGTCCTTTGGTTGGCGCCGCTCAAGAAGGGTCGCCGGACTGCCAGTTGGTGGGATGTGCTGCGTCCCGGTGACGCCCGCGACCCGCGCGGGCTGCGTGCTCGATGGATTCGAGTGGCCAGGCCGGGCCGGGTGCGCCTCGTCGCCGCGGCCGGTGAGCATGCATCGGCCCTGGCTGAGGATTATCAGGTATCGGGGCAGGTCGACCCTCTGGCCAACTACGTGACGCGGCGGGCGTGGCTGGTGCTGGACCGAGCCGAGAGAAAGCTGGTCGGCAACCGATACAAGGTCCCGCGTTTCGTGCCCGAGGCCATCTCGTCGCGCCGCGAATTCCTCGACGCGGTGGACGGCGTCGCATCGGAAACCGGCATCGCACCGACCGTCGCTCGGGACAAATCCGAGAGATACCTCCGGGAGATCGCTGCGACCCACTCACCGTACGTGATCGATCTGATCGCCAACGCCATCCACAAGCTGTACAGCCAGGGTTACGGCGACATCAAGTACACCGACGAGGACGTCAAGCGTCTAGCCACACTCGGCGAGGGGGCCATCGTGTTCCTCCCCTCTCATCGGTCGAATCTGGACCGGCTCAGCCTGCAGTACATGCTCTGGGAGAACGACTTCCCGCCCAACCACACCGCCGGCGGCATCAACCTCAACTTCTTCCCGGTCGGGCCTCTGATCCGTCGCACCGGGGTGTTCTTCATCCGACGCTCCTTCAAGGACAACCCGCTGTACAGGACGGTGTTGCGCGCCTACCTGGACTACCTCGTCGAAAAGCGATTCCCCCTGGAGTGGTACATGGAGGGCGGCCGTTCCCGCTCGGGGAAGCTCTTGCCGCCCCGTCTCGGCCTGCTCAGCTATGTGGTCGGCTCGATGCGACGGGGCAAAGCCGACGACCTCCATCTGGTCCCGGTGTCGATCGCATACGACCAGATCCAGGATGTTCCCGACTACGCCCGCGAGGCACAGGGAAAGGACAAGGAGAAGGAGTCGCTGGGCTGGATGCTCCGGGCAATCCGCTCCCTCCGCCGCCGTTATGGCGACATTCACATCAGATTCGGTGAGGCGGTCTCGGCCCGGGAAATGCTCGGAGCGGCCGCCGCGAACGACGAGACCTCGGTCGATCTGCAGAAGCTTGCCTTCGAAGTCATGTACCGGATCGGGCAGGTGACTCCGATCACACCCACTGCGATGGTCAGCGTTGCCCTGCTATCGGTACACGGGAGCGTGACGTCGGCCGAACAGTTGACCGACGAGACGACTCGCCTGGTCGAGTTCATTCGCGCCCGAGGCCTATCCACCACGGAGGACTCGGACCTGCTCGATCCGTCACGGGTCGGGTCCGTGCTGGACTGGCTGGCCGAACACGACAATGTGAGCAGCCACGAGGCCTTGGGGCGACGGGTCTTCTGGCTGACCGACGACCAGATGATCCGGATCTCCTACTACCGCAACATGATCGTGCACTTCTTCGTCAACCGCGCCGTGGCCGAGATGGCCATCGGATCCGCTGCGGGGACCGGGGAGGAGGAGCCGGACCTCGTTCGCGCACAGCTGCTCGCCTTCCGGGATCTGCTCAAGTTCGAGTTCTTCTTCCCTGAGAAGGATGAGTTCCTCGCCAACGTCGAGGCTGACATCGCGGTCGACGTCCCCGGCTGGGACCATGTGCTGGTCACCACCGGCGCAGGCGAGGTCCAGGCCAAGCTGGGGCCTCCGCTCGCCCATTGGGCGGTACTCCCCTTCCTCGATGCCTATCAGGTCGTCGGCGACGAGCTGGAGGCGCTGCGAGGCCGTTACGACGAGAAGTCGTTCCTGAAGGGTTGCCTGGCGCGGGCCCGCATGTACCGGATCGAACAACGCCTCATCTCGGGGGAGAGCGCAAGCCAGGTGTTGTTCAAGTCGGCGCTGTCACTGGCCTCCAACCGGGACCTGATCGAGGACTCCGTCGGGGTGGCGGCCCGCAGGGCCGAGTTCGCCTCCGAGGTGCGCAATGCCCGTGACCTCGCCGCGGTCGGCCTGTAGCCCGCCTATCGGGAACGGCCCCGACCCCACTTCTTGTGAGCTTCCTCCAACATCTGCTTCGAGGTCTTGACCGGCACTTCCTTCGATGTCTTGGCCTGCCCGGCAGCCGTCTTTAAATGGGCGGACTGTGCCGCGACGGAGGGTGAGGTTCGTGGTTCGGAGGCCGGGCTCTCCGGCTCCGGGATCGATGTGGCCGATGGAGACGGGAGCGGGTCGATCTGGCGGGGCACCGGTGGGCTCGGTGTCGGGCTCCTCACCGGTGGGGTCGGGATGGGATCCGGCAACCGGGGCGGGGTGAGGACGGGCGTGGAGGTCTGGGATCGGCTGGTGGGAACTCGCTTCTCGGAGGCTGTGGGCTCGCGGGTCACCGGCACCGGCAGGCTCTTATCCTCAGCGGCCTTGGCCCGGCGACGAAGGGCCCGGCCGGCTACGAGGAGGAGCAGCGCAGGGAAGATCCCGCCTCCCAGCCCGGCGAGGAAGTCATTCCCCAGCCCTAGCTCGGAGAGGAGGCCGATGCGCCCCAAGAACACGGCAGCGAACCAGGCGGCACCGACGACGGTCAGGAGCCGGCCCAAGAGACCGAGGAGGTTCACATTTTCGTTGGTCATCACCCGTCATTCAAACATCAAGGACGGGTGAGCACTACCCGCAAGCGCCACGCAGCCAGCAACAGCAGAACAGCGGCGTAGGCGGTGAGCACACCGAGTTCGGGGAGGATGTCGGCGACGGCCCCATCTCGGCGAATCAGCTCGGCGAACCCGTCCAATGCCCAGGCGTGCGGGGTGAGGTGGGCGACTTGGGTCATGGTTGGGGAGAACAGCTCGATGGGAAGCATGCATCCGCCCAGCGCCGCCAGACCGAGGCTTACGACCACTCCCACGCCACCAGCCTGTTGGTCGTTGTTGAAGGTGGCTCCCATCAGCATCCCGGCGCCGGCCCCGACCGCGGAAAAGGTGACCAGGATGAGCAGGGCGCCCCACGGGTCCCCCCAGTTGACCCGAAACAAGATCAGAGTGACGATCACGATGTAGAGACCTTGAACCATGGCCACCGCCCAACGGCCGGTGCCTTCGCCCACGACGATCGTCCCGGTCGAAGTCGGGGTGGACAGCATCCGTCTCGAGATGCCCAGTCGCCGGCTGAGGATCAGTGCCGCCGAACCGGCCAGGGCCGTCAGGAAGGTGAACAGCACCAATTGCTGTGGTGCTCCCAGGTCGAACCTTCCCAGCGTGGACGGGAAGAGGGACTCCCCCACATCCCTGGTCTCGACGTCGAGGCCGGGGGCCGAGCCCGACTGTGCCATCGCCACCTGCAGTGCATCGTCGAAGCTTGCCCCGGTCTTCTCGGCGCCGAACTGGGCCGCCCCAACCGGAGTCATCACGGTGGCAATGTCTGCCGCAACCACGGATTGGAGCTGGGGTCCGGCGCCATCGGGCCGGGCCACGAATCCGATTTCGATCTGCGTGCCGGCCGCAGCCTGATCGCTCATGCCCGCCGGCAGAAATACCCCGGCCTGGGCCGATCCACTCTCGACCGCGGTCGTCAACTCCTCCTCAGAGGCGTAGACGGTGACCGCAAGCGATTCATTGGCTTGGATCTCCTCGGTCACCGCGGCAGCCAGAGGGTCTTGATCCTCCTGGTGGATTCCCACGGCCGGGTCGAAGTCACCTCCGAATTGGGCTCCGATCAGAAGGATCAGGGCAATGGGAAATATGAAGACGAAGAAGATGTTCGAGCGCTCACGGAGCATCCGACGCACGTTGGACCAGGCGATGGCAAGGACCTTCATCGGGCCAGCCTCCGTTGCAGGAGCACCCAGGCCACCGACCCGAAGACGACCGAGAACAATAGGAGGGCCCCTGCGGCCGGCAGCGCGGCGGTCCAATCGGCTCCGCCGGAAATGTCGGACAGACCACGCATGAACCAGGCGTGGGGGGTGAGGAGCGTGAGACGGCTGAGGAACGCGTTGCCTTGCCCGATCGGGAAGAAGGTCCCCCCGAGCATTCCCAGCACGACCGCCACGATGGCGCCCAGGTTCCCCGCGCCTTCCGGCGTCCGGGCGAACGATGCGATCAGACCCATGATGGCGCACGCCGACAGGACCCCGGTGACCACCAGGAGTGCCACTCCCAGCGGAGGGCCCCACCTGGCTTCCATGAGGAAATGGGTGGCCACGATCAGGATCGTCATCGAGATGATCCCAAGGGCAAACGAAAGAATCGCCTTGCCGGCCACGACGCTGGTCCGGCCTATGGGCGCGGCGAGGAGACGGGAGAGAGTGCCGTTCTGCTCCTCTTCGAGCAGGCCGATGGCGCCGAATTGAACGGTGAAGAAGAGAAAGAACACCGCCATCCCGGCGGCGAAGAAGGTCGACGCGTCGAGCTGACGGGTCTCGGCTGAGATATCGACGAAGGTGAAAGCCCCGGGTCGCTGCGCTGCCTCACTGCCCCAGTCCACGACCTCGGCCGGCGGTGGGCCCTCCCCCAGGCCGATTGCCGTCGACACCGAGAGCTGCGCCCGCCCGATTCCGGATCCGAACTCGGATGCCACGGAGTCGGCGATCTGAGTGGTCGTGGGGCTGTCGATGTCGCCCACCACCTCGATCGTGAACGGGGTTCCGGCCAGGGCGGCCTCACCCAGCCCGGCCCCGAGCAGGACGAAGGCACCGATCTCGCCCTCCTCCACAGCCGCCTCGGCCGACCCGGCGTCCTCGTAGGAGGTGACCCCGATGATGCCCTGATCCTCGATCTCCCCCAGGACCTCGCCGAGCGACTGCGAGATCTCGGTGTTGTCGAGGTCCACCAGCCCGATCTCGACATCCAGGCTCTCGGACACGAATGCGTTCCCGAACACGAGATAGAAGATGTAAGACAGCGCCAGTGGCGTGACCACACCGAGGATGAACGCCGAGCGGTCGCGAAGCCGAAGCTTCAGGTCCTTCCCCGCGATGCGGGTGGCGGCGCTCATCTCAAGGGCCCGCCGTCACTAGTCGCGCAGGGCCTTGCCCGTGAGGTGGAGGAACACCGCCTCCAGGTTCGGCTCGAATATCTGCACCGCGGTGATGGTCGTCCCGGCGGTGGCGAAACAACTCATCAGCGACGGAAGCAGCGTGGCGGCGTCGTCGGTGAGGACATCGATCCCCTGATCTGATGCGCTGGCGTCGGTGACGCCGGCAAGACCGGCCGCGACCTTGGCAACATCTCCGAGATCCCCGCTCGCTGTGACGCTGATCCTGTCTTTCTGACCCACCAGGGAGACCAGTTCACGACGGGTTCCCTCGGCCTTGATCACACCCTCGTCGATGATGGCCACCCGATCACAAAGCCGCTCCGCCTCCTCCATGTAGTGGGTGGTGTAAAGGACGGCGATCCCCTGGCCTGACAGCTCCTCGACCGATTCGAGGATCGCGTTCCTCGATTGAGGGTCGACCCCGACCGTCGGCTCGTCCAGGATCAGCAAACGAGGACGATGGAGCAGGCCGATCCCGATGTTGAGTCTCCGCTGCATGCCCCCGGAGAACTCCTTGACCAGATCGTCCTTGCGATCTGCCAGCCCGATCACGTCGAGGACCTCGCCGACCCGCCTGTCCAACTCGGTGCCGTTCATCTCGTACAGACGGCCGAAGAACTTCAGGTTCTCTTCAGCGGTGAGATCCGGGTATATCGCCACCTCCTGGGGAACGAGGCCGATGTCCGCCCGCCCTGCGGTGGAATTGGTGCGGATCGGGGTGCCGGCCACGTGGACCGAGCCGCTGTCCGGCTCCAGAAGGCCGGCCACCATCGAGATCGAGGTCGTCTTCCCCGCTCCATTCGGCCCGAGCAGACCGAAGGTCTCGCCCTCTGCGATCTCGAAGCTGACCTCTTTGACCGCGATCAGGTCGTCAAAGCTCTTGGTGAGGCCGTCAGCGGCCAGAACCGTGGTCATCCATGCTCTCCCTAAGGCGTCTGCGGCACCCTACCGATGGTCAGTCCGACCGCGGTTGCCTGGGCTGCCGTCGGCTCGGCGCAGCAGAACCACGTCTCGGTGAGCCGGGGTGTCGGCGCCGAGACGGGCATCGGGCCGAAGTCCACGCCGGCCATAGCTCCGATTCGGTCCCGAATCGTGGCCAGAGTTTCGATGGACTCTGCCCCACAATCGGAGCCTTCGGCCGCGATCGAATCGATCTCAGCGTGCATGCGCTCGATGGTCGCGTTCTCGAATTCCCAGGACCAGGAGAGAGACTCCGGCCGGTACGCCGTGAGATGGGGAGCGACTGCGGGGTGATTCTCGAGGAGAGAGCCCTCGGGGATCAGGAGCCTGATCGCCAGTTGCACCGGATCGGTCGCCGACCACAGCCCATGCCGATCGAGGAACCTGACGATATCGACCATGTGCTCCGGAGTGGTCCAGGGGAAGAATGGCAGCCACGTCGGTCGAACATGGATGCCGGCCGAGCGGAGCACTCCCACCGCGCGGGCCATGTCCTCCGCCGTGTGGTTCTTGTCCAATATGTCCAGTGTCCGACGGTCGGTGCTCTCGAATGCGCTCACGACGAATAGCACTCCGAGCGTGGCCATCTCCGCCCACAACCTGTCGTGGGCGAGGATGTGCTCGACCTTCACCGTCAAGTCGAATGTCAGGTCGGGATGAGCGGCGTTGGCGGCCCGGAGCAGGTCCATGGAGTACTTCGGGGCATTGAGGAAGTCCGGGTCGCCAAAGGTGACGTGTTGCACCCCGGCGGCGGCGAGTTGGTCGATGTCGGCCAGGACCGACTCGGCACCCACCACTCGCATCCTCCCGTCGTAGACCACGGGGATAGGACAGTGACGGCATCGGTGACGACACCCGTGCGACGCTTCCACCGCCCCGGCGAGCCGAGGCTCTCCCATCCACTCGAGACGGGCGTAGTTGTCGTGAGAGGGCAAACCCGAACGATCGGGGCGATGAAAACGCGAGCGTCCCCGATGCCGGCTCACACCCGTGCGCATCGACCCGTCCCCCACTCCATGCGCCCAGGCGATCAGGTCGGGCTCGTACTCCCCGACCAACAATGCGTCGGCCACCGCATCGAGGTTCCGTTCACGTCCGACCGCGGCATAGAGACCGTAAAAGGCGATGGGGAGGTCGTTCCGGTGGCGGCGCATGCTCTCGGCCACCGGGACGGCCAGTCGCATCGCCGTGTGCATAGGCACGGAGAAGGCGACCGCATCTACCTCGTCCAGACTGGATGGATCCCAATCCTCCACAGACAGATCGATGGTGGTGACGGCGATCCCCTCTCCCCGGAGTGCCGCGGCGGGAGAGGACAGGTGGACCGGCTGACGCCCTAGCTCGTAGGTGGACACGAGGAGCAATCGCATCCCAGGAGTGTAAGACGGGCCTGCGGTAGCCTCCGGAGGTGGGCATTTACGTCGAAACACGTTGCGGACCGATACACGAGGTCGACTTCGGCGGTTCCGGCCCCGACTTGATCCTCGTCCATGGGCTCGGCGGCTCCACCACAAACTGGGATGCGGTCGCTCCGGCGCTGACCCGGTCCGGTCATGTGCGGGCCTTCGATCTCCCCGGATTCGGCCTCACCCCGCCCCGCGCCGACTTCCGCCTCGACACGCATTGCGACTCGGCAATTGCCTATCTGGAGACCATCGTCGGCCCGGTCACCCTCATCGGGAACTCAACGGGCGGTCTTCTGTCCGAGATGATCGCCGCTCGCCGTCCCGACCTCGTCGAGCGTCTGGTGCTGGCCTCGCCGGCTACCCCGCCCAGCTTCCCCGACCCGCGCCTTCACTGGCCGACCGTCATCAGGCTCGCGATTCAGGCCACACCGCTGCTCGGCGAGCTCTACGGAAGGCATTTCGTCCGGAACAACACCCCCGAAGAGCTGGTGAAGAAGAGCCTGGCCATGATCACCCACAAACCGGGGCGGGTGCCGATGGCTTTGATCGAGGAGACCCGGGCCATGGCGCGCATTCGGAAGGGCCTTCCCTGGGCGGAGTATGCAACGGCCAGGACGGCCAGCTCGATCGCCGCCCTGTACGCCAAGCGCTCGGTCTTCGTCACGATGATCAAAGCCATCGAAGCCCCGACTTTGGTCGTCCAGGGCATCTCCGATCACATCGTCTCCCCGACCGCCGTCGAGTGGCTCTGCTCCCTCCAACCAGAGTGGGAACTGGTGCAGATGGAGGACACCGGTCACACCCCGCAGATGGACGCTCCCCTCCGTTTCGTCGAGATCGTGCTCCCCTGGCTGACACCGGTGGCCCGGGAGACAGTCCCGGCCTGAGCTACCCCCTTCGGGGGCCCGAGATTTCCCCCCTCCCCGGCCGTTTCCTCCCCCAGGAGCGAAGCCACGTTGGGGGAGGTGGCCCGAAGGGCCGGAGGGGGTCTTCCGGTACTCCCCCTTCAGGGGGAGAAATGCGGTCGCCACTAGGATTGGCTCATGTCAGGCGATCTGAGCCGGACCCTCGGCGACGAATACGTCAACCAGATGGCGGACTCCGATCCAGTCGAGACCCAGGAGTGGATCGAGTCTCTCGATGCGGTGGTCAACGACCGGGGACCGGACCGGGCCAAATATCTCGTAGCCAAGCTCCTGGAGCGGGCCCATGAGACCAACGTAGGGGTCGCGGGCGCGATCACGACCCCGTACATCAACTCGATCCCCCCCGAGGAGGAGCCCGAGTTCCCCGGCGACGCCGACATCGAGCGTCGCATTCGCCGTTTCATCCGCTGGAACGCGGCAGTCATGGTGATCAAGGCCAACCATCGGTCCAAGGGGATCGGCGGGCATCTCTCCACGTTCGCCTCGTCCGCCACCCTCTACGAGGTCGGGTTCAACCATTTCTTCAAGGGAAAGAGCGCACCCGGTGGGGGCGACCATGTCTACTTCCAGGGCCACGCCGCCCCCGGCATGTACGCCCGGGCCTATCTCGAAGGCAGGTTCGACGAGAAGCACCTCGACAACTTCCGATTCGAGATCGACGGCGACGGGCTCTCCTCCTACCCCCATCCCCGGCTCATGCCCGACTTCTGGGAGTTCCCCACCGTCTCGATGGGTCTGGGTGCGATCAACTCGATCTACCAGGCGCGGTTCAACAAGTACCTGCTCAACCGGGAGATGGACGACACCTCACAGTCGAGGGTCTGGTCATTCATCGGAGACGGCGAGGTGGACGAACCGGAGACACTGGGTGCGATCTCGCTCGCTGCCCGCGAGGGTCTCGACAACCTGACCTGGGTCGTGAACTGCAACCTGCAGAGGCTGGACGGCCCGGTCCGGGGCAACGGCCAGATCATCACTGAGCTCGAGTCCGTCTTCCGGGGCGCGGGGTGGAATGTGATCAAGGTGATCTGGGGCTCGGGATGGGACGCCCTCCTCGATCGTGACGACGAGGGGGCCCTCGTCAACGTGATGAACACCACTGTGGACGGCGAGTACCAGCGCTACAAGGCCGAGAACGGTGCCTTTGTCCGCGAGCACTTTTTCGGCAAGGACCCGCGCACCAAGGAAATGGTCGCCGAGATGACCGACGACGAGATCTGGGCCCTGCGCCGAGGCGGGCTCGACTACCGGAAGATCTATGCGGCTTACAAGGTGGCCACCGAGCTGACCAACGGCAAGCCGACGGTGATCCTGGCCAAGACGATCAAAGGTTGGACCCTGGGCCCGGATGTCGAGGGCCGAAATGCCACCCATCAGATCAAACAGCTCACCAACCAGCAGCTCCTGGGTCTGCGCGCTCGCTTGAGCCTGGAGAACGAGATCCCCGAGGAGGCCCTCGAGGGAGACAAGGTGCCGCCGTATTTCAGACCCGGGCCGGGAACCCCCGAATACGAGTACCTGCACGCTCGTCGTCAGGAGCTGGGAGGATTCCTCCCCAGCCGGGTGGTACCGCCCAATTCCCTGACTCTCCCTTCGACCGAGACCTTCGCCGAGGTCTACGCCGGCTCGGGCAAGGCCGAGGCCTCCACCACTACCGCTTTCACCCGTCTCCTGCGCGGTCTGGCCCGCTCTGAGGGCTTCGGCAAGCACGTGGTCCCGATCGTCCCCGACGAGGCGAGGACGTTCGGGATGGACTCATTGTTCAGGGAGCTCAAGATCTATGCCTCCAAGGGCCAGCTCTACGAGCCCGTCGACGCCTCGATGCTCCTCTCCTATGCCGAGTCCCAGAGTGGGCAGATCCTCGAGGAGGGGATCACCGAGGCCGGGTCCACCGCTTCATGGATCGCCGCCGGGACCTCGTATGCAGTACGGGGCGTGCCGATGGTCCCCTTCTTCATCTTCTACTCGATGTTCGGGTTCCAGCGGGTGGGCGACCTGATCTGGTCGGCAGCCGACTCCAGGGTCCGGGGTTTTCTGTTGGGCGCCACCGCGGGGCGGACGACTCTCGAAGGCGAGGGTCTCCAACACCAGGACGGGCACAGTCACGTGCTCGCCACCTCGGTCCCGGTCTGCGAGGCCTACGACCCGGCCTTCGCCTATGAGGCCGGCACCATCGTCGAGGACGGGCTGAAGCGGATGTACGGCGATCAGCCCGAAGACATCTTCTATTACCTCACGCTCTACAACGAGAACTACCCCCAGCCTGCGCGTCCCGAAGGCGTCGGGCAGGGCATCGTCGACGGTCTCTACAAGTGGGCGGACGGACCGGACGCCTCCGGCCCGAAGGCCGCCATCCTCTTCTCCGGTTCGGCCAATCTCGCCGCTCGCCAGGCGGCCGAGGACCTGGCGGAGCACTACGACGTCAGCGCCGAGCTGTGGTCCGCGACTTCCTACAAGAGGCTGCGCGAGGAGGCCCTCTCCATTGACCGGTGGAACCTCCTCCACCCCGAGGAGAGCCCGCGCACCCCGTTGGTGACGAGCACCCTGTCCGGAGTCGTGGGGCCGGTGATCGCAGTGACCGACTACATGAAGCTGGTGCCCGACCAGATATCGCGATGGGTCCCGGGTCGCTTCACAACCCTCGGCACCGACGGCTTCGGCCGCTCCGATGCGCGCAAGGCGTTGCGCCGATTCTTCGAGGTGGATACCGGCCACATCGTCGCCGCCACCCTCTCCACCCTCGCCCTCGACGGCCATGTACCGAAATCCGTGGTCCGGGACGCCTTCGAGAGATACGAGATCGATCCCGAAGCGCCCGACCCGGCCCGCGCCCACTGATGACCTCTTATCGTGACCTCGTCGCCAGCGCCCGGTCGCAGATCGCCGAGATCCTGCCCGAGGATCTGGAACGGCGACTCTCCGAATTCGTCGTGATCGACGTCCGCGAGACCGGGGAACACGAGCAGGGCTCCATCCCCGGAGCACGCCTCATCCCGCGCGGGCTGCTCGAGGGCCAGATCTCCGGTGTGGTCCCCGATCCGTCCCGGCCCGTGGTCCTCTTCTGCGCCGGCGGCGGGCGCTCGGCCTTGGCCGCGGTGAGCCTCATCGGCATGGGTTACCGCGACGTCTCGTCGTTGGCCGGCGGGTTTGATCGCTGGAAGGGCGAGGGCAGGCCTTGGGGGGTCGGCGAGGGCCTCAACGCCGAGCAACGGGACCGCTATTCGAGGCACCTGCTCCTGTCCGAAGTGGGGCTGGAGGGACAGACCCGGTTGCTCGACTCGAAGGTGCTGCTGATCGGGGCCGGCGGCCTCGGCTCGCCTGCCGCCCTCTACCTCGCCGCCGCCGGAGTCGGCACGGTCGGGATCGTCGACGACGATGTCGTCGACACCTCCAACCTGCAGCGGCAAATCCTGCACAATCTGGACCGGGTCGGGATGGCAAAGACCGAGTCGGCCCGGGAGACACTCTCCGCACTCAACCCCGATGTCAAGGTCGTCACCCACAACGAGCGGCTCACCGCCGAGAACGCACTCAAGATCCTGTCGGGCTACGACGTGGTGCTGGACGGCGGCGACAACTTTCCCACCCGCTACCTGGTCAACGACGCCTCGTTGCATCTGCGGGTCCCGGTGGTCCACGGCTCGATCTTCCGCTTCGAGGGCCAGGTGTCGGTGTTCGACCCCTATGAGGGGCCGTGTTACCGGTGCCTCTTCCCCGAGCCTCCACCGCCGGAGTTGGCGCCGTCGTGTGCCGAGGCCGGGGTCCTCGGCGTCCTGCCCGGCATCATCGGCTCGATAGAGGCCATGGAGACGATCAAGGTGCTGCTCGACCTCGGCCAGCCCCTGATCGGGAGACTGCTGATCTACGACGCGCTCGAAGAGGATTTCAGCACGGTCACAATTGGCCGGGATCCGGATTGCCCGGCTTGCTCCGATCCCGACCATCCTCCTCTGATCGTCGACTACGACGAGGCCTGTCGCCCCGCCGGCAGCGTGGCACGTGCCACGGCTCCCTGATCAGGTTCGCTGGGCGATCCTCGCCCACGCCGACAACTGTGCCCCCGACGAGTGCTGCGGCCTGCTCGCCACCGATGCCGACGGTCGGATCAGGTTCGCCTACCCATTGACCAACGCCGATCCGTCACCCGTCTCGTACACGGTGGATCCCGACGAGCACTTCCATGCTCTGCTTCATGCCGAGTCGAGAGGTTGGGAGCTCGGCGGCGTCTTTCACTCCCACCCTCAGGGACCGGCCATGCCCTCGATGACCGACGTGGAGGCCAGCCTCGAGCCGGATTGGATGTATCTGATCGCCGCCCCGGGTGAGATCCGCGGGTTCTGGATCAAGGCCGGGGTGATCGAGGAGATGAGCCTGGCTTGACCGGGGTCGGTTACTCCCAGACCGTGACGATCACCGCCACGATCACGTAGGCGATTACCGCATTGATCCCGTTGATGAGCCAGTAGTTCCGGCCCTTCTGCTCGTAGACCTGACTGACCAGGGCGCCGACAGCACCGAATCCCACTCCGAGCGCCACACCGAGCCAGACGCCATCCATGACCTCCGTGGCGCCGATTGCTTTTGCGATCAAGCCGATCACGACTGTGGTCACGAAGTATCCGATCAGGGTCGGGATGAAGAGAAGTGCCAACGGCGGCCCGCCCGCCGTCATGTCGACCTTCGCCGCCCTCTGCCATGCCTTGCTCAACGGCGGCAACGAGTACCAGATCGCGCTGAATGCGAACCAGGCGACGGTCGCCACCACGATGGCGAGCCAGTTCAGCTCACCGAAGAAATCGAGAATCATCCCGTCCTCCTTGGGCCGAGTTTCGGTCAACGTACCCCGGCAGGAGTGCCGGCCCAAGGACCGGGCGGAAACGCCGGCCCGCTGGTCGAAGGCTCAGTGGATCAGCCCGGGTGCCCGGCCATCCCCAGCTCGCGGCGGAACAGGTACCGGTCCGCCAGGTAGTTGAGGATTCGACGGGCATCGCCGAAGCGGTCGGCCACGCCCCTGAGGAACGTGGGACCGGCGCCCATGGCGCCTTCGGCCTCGTCGACCGACCTTCGGTACCAGCCGGCTCCGGCGGACTCCAGGAAACGCAGACCCTCGTCCTCGACCAGCGCCTGGGTGGGACCGATGGCGGCCGACCGGGCCAGCTGCTCCCGTTGTGCCACCGGGAACGGATGCCGTGCGGTGTGGTCGGGGAGGACACCACTCAGGAACAGGGCGACGTCGCCCAGCCGCCGATAGCCGCCGGCACGCTCAACCGGGGGTAACAGCTCGACCATCTCGGCGAGGCGAAGCGGGTCGAGCTCGTTGAACCGTCGCCGCCGGTACCCGTCGGGGGTCTTCACGACGAAGTTGCCACTGGCCACCTTGTTGAAGGAGTTCAGGAACTCGATCAAGAAATAGCGACGCGCCCCATCGTCGAAGAACTGGCGCAGGGGCTCGACGTCGAACACCGGCAGCCGTTTGCCGGGGCCGGACCACTCGGACACATAGCTTGCCTCGTGGAGGTCCCGAGCCGCCCGTCCCACCAGGACCCCGAAGGCGAGGAAGCTGGAGGCACCCGGGTCGAGCAGGTCCTGGGAAGGCTCGAAGATTGTCTTGAAGAGACGCCGGGACGCGAGCAGGTCGTCGATCACCGCCGGTTTCTCCACGATCCGTTGCTTGAGGGTGGCGTCGCCGATCCCGGCGATCCCCGCCAGCAATTCGACGTCTCGCTGGCTGAGATGCTCCAGATAGTGCAGTGGATAGTTCATCTCACACCGACCCGATCTCTCAGGATCAGGCCGGGCCTGACCCGCTGGTTCTCGTCATTTTAAGAATCGGAAAGCGATTGGGCTGGTATCACGGGTCGGGAGCCCTATATCTCAGACAGCGGCGAACCACCCCATCGCTCCCCGCTCTGCGAGCCAGTGCTGGTGGGGGTGGAACATGTAACGCCCGACCGTCGGAAGGGCGAACTCGATGACCGCTCGTTGGCCCATCCCGAGAGTGATGGTGTCGTCACGGAACACGGGTTGGTCACCCATCCCAGCCGGGTAGACGCCAAACGTCTCGGCATGGAGGTGGAATGACCCCAATGGCTCGTACTCCAGCATGTTGACGACGTATGCCCTCACCGGCTCCCCGACCGGGACCTTGATCGGGTAGTTGTGAAAGAAGCCTGCGACGCCATTCCAGGCCACGATCCCGTTGCGACCGATCTCGTCGTTGGAGAATCCCGAAAGGAGGAGGGCCACCTCGGTGGCGGGCGGCCTCCCCCGTGGAGGATCCACGATCATCATCCCGTAGAGCCCTCGCGAGATGTGCTCGGTCAGCGGCGCCGTGTGGCAATGATAGGGATGCAGCCCGGCCGGGCGGGCCTCGATCTCGTACGTGGTCTCCCCGCCGGGCGGAACCGGCTCCCATCCGTCGTGCTCGGGGCGATGTGACCCGTGGAGATGGAGATTGTGGGGGTTGGCGGTCCGGTTGACGAGGTGGATCCGGAGCAGGTCGCCCTCGGTCGCCCGGATGATCGGCGACGGGACCGTCCCGTTGTAGGTCCAGGCCTCGATATGGGCTCCGGACCCGACCTCGAGCAAACGCTCCTCGACCGCGATCTCGATCTCCCGCACCGACCCGGCCGGGAGCCCGTCAGGCTCAGGCGGGAAGGTGTGGACATCGAGTGCATCGGCGTCGAGACCGGCCGGCGGGGCATGGATGTGCCCGTACAGGGCCGGTGCCCCG
>JBOGEV010000038.1:0-14472 GCA_050742015.1 Acidimicrobiia bacterium | reverse complement strand
GTCGGCGGTCGCCGCGGTCAAGCGGATCTCGAACATCGGGGACCCGTTGGAAGCCCTGAGAGCCGAGCGGGAGCACAACGACCGATGGGATGGGTCCATCCCGGTCGAGCAAGGGGATGACTCCGATCTCGCTCGATGATCCCTCCGCTTCGGCGGAGATGCTTGCCGCCTGGTCCAAGCACCTGGGCCGGCCGGTGGAGGATGCCGCGGCATTGCGTCGGGATCTGGTCGCCGGCCCGACCCTCCAAGCCGCCTTCTCCGCCACTGCGCGTCGCTTTACGACGTCGAAGGCGCTGACCGTCGGCGGCGTCACCCTCACCCACGGCGAGGTCGACGACGAATCCGAGCGTGTCGCCGGTCTGCTGAACGCCTGGGGGATCAGTCCCGGGACCAGGGTCGCCCTCCTCGCCGACAACCGGATGTCGGTGGTGACTGCCTATCTCGGCGTTCTACGGGCAGGCGCCACCGTGACCTTGGTCCATCCCGGCTACACACCTGCGGAGATCGCCCGGGTGCTCGAAGTCAGTGGGGCTCAGGCAGCGCTGGGCACAGGTGCCGGCCTCGACGGCCTGGTTTCCGCCGGGCCGGACTGTCCCGTCATCGGGCTGGAAGCAGGGGATCAGGACCGGCTTGCCGAGGTCCTCGACGCCCGGGTGCCTGCCCCCATCGCCGGTGGCGCATCGAGCTCGGATGCCACCGCAATCCTCGCCCTCACCTCGGGGACCACCGGGGATCCGAAGCCGGTGCCGCTCTCCCATGGGAACTTGTTGGCTTCGATTCGGGGTGTGATCTGGGCCTGGCGGTGGAGACCCGACGACTTGTTGATCCACTGCCTCCCGATCGCCCACCAGCACGGGCTGGGGGCGGTGCACGTCGCACTGCTCACCGGCAGCCATGCGGTCATCCTCTCCGGCTTCGACCCCGAGGGTCTGATTGCAGGTGTTCGTCAAACGCAAGCGTCAGCCCTCTTCGCCGTTCCGGCGATCTACGAGCGGCTGCTCGCCGAAGCGCCGGAGCAGATGACCGCATTGGGCTCGCTTCGTGTCATCACCTCCGGCTCGGCGGCGCTTCCTGTCGAGTTGGCGCTCCGTATCGAGGAGGCAACCGGCCAGCTTCCGGTTGAGCGCTATGGGCTCAGCGAGACCGGTCTCGACGTCTCCAACCCAATCGACGGGCCACGGATCCCCGGAACCGTCGGGCTCGCCCTACCTGGTGTCGAACTGGCGGTGGTGGGCGAGGGACTGCAGGTCCTCGACCCGGGAGAGACCGGGGAGGTCGTGTTCCGCGGCCCACAGGTGTTCGACGGATATGCCGGCAACACGGACGGCGAATCCTTCATAGGTGACTGGTTCAGGACCGGCGACATCGGTGTTGTCGACGGGGACTCTGGGCATCTCCGACTGGTGGGGCGCTCCAAGGAAGTGATCATCACCGGTGGCATGAACGTGTACCCGCGCGAGATCGAGGGCGCCCTGTTGGGGGTGCCCGGGGTGGTGGACGCCGCGGTCATCGGGGTGCCCTCGAGCAGGTGGGGCGAGGCCGTGACCGCCTTCGTGGTCACCTCGGGAGCGACCCCGCAACAGATCTCGGATGCAGTTCGGGGCAGTCTCGCCCCGTTCAAGCGCCCAAAACAGGTGATCGAGGTCGATGCGATACCACGGACCGAGGTGGGCAAGCTGCGCCGGGAGGTGCTCGCCTCGTGGCCGTCGATCACCCCGTCCTGAGCGCCCGAGCCGACCGACATATGGTATATCATCTGGCGACCCGGTATTCGGAGGGACATGGATCTCGGTTTGTCAGGCAAAAGAGTCCTCATCACAGGGGCCAGCAAGGGAATCGGGAGGTCATCTGCCCGCCTCTTCGCCCAGGAAGGGGGCAGGGTGGCCATCGTGGCCAGGACCAAAGAGGATGTCGAAGAGACCGCCGGGGAGATCGCGTCCGAGACCGGGGGAGAGGTGCACGCCCTCACCGGTGACATGAGCGACCAGTCTGACGTAGATCGGGTGACGGCCGAGGCCATCGACCGCCTCGGCGGGATCGACGTGCTGGTCACCT
This sequence comes from Acidimicrobiia bacterium, assembly GCA_050742015.1. GTDB lineage: Bacteria > Actinomycetota > Acidimicrobiia > Spongiisociales > ZC4RG35 > JARDZU01. Next base: position 12,417 of record JBOGEV010000038.1, on the reverse strand, counting down.
GCGCCGGCAGCTCGCCGGGAGGGCTGATGGAGGAGCTCACCGATGAGCAGTGGTACTCCTCGCTCAACCTGAAGTTCATGGGCTACGTCCGGTCGATGAGGGCGGTGTTGCCCCACATGCGGGAGCGAGGCTCCGGGGCGATCGTGCTCGTCATCGGCAACGACGGGATCAAGCCCTCTTATTGGGAAACCACGGCCGGGGCGGCCAACGCCGCCGGCATCAATGTCGCGGCATCGATGGCCGAGCAATATGCGCCACATGGGATTCGGGTCAACTCCGTCAACCCGGGGCCGGTGAACACCGGGAGATGGGACACCCTGGAAAAGGCTTTTGCCCGGGACAAGGGGGTCAGCCAGGAGCGGGCACACGAGTTGGCCGTGGCCAGCATCCCTCTGGGCCGAATTGCCGAGCCGGAGGAAGTGGCTGACCTCGTCGTGTTCCTCGCGTCGGAACGGGCTTCGTTCATCAACGGCTCTCACATCCTGATCGACGGCTCCCAGCGCAAAGGGATCATGGACACATGACTCGAGGTGGTCGGGGCCGGAAGTCTCGACCATGATGACGTCGTGCAACCCGACGTCCCGAGCTCGAGAATGAGAGCGGTTCGCCTGACCACCCCGAGTGGGGTCGAGGGTGTGGTCGTCGAAGACGTGGAGAGGCCGTCCCCGGTCGGCGGCGAGGTCTTGATCAGGGTCCACGCTGCGGCGTTGACCCGCGACGAGCTGACTTGGCCCGTGGATCGATTGCCCGCGATACCTTCGTACGAGGTCTCGGGCGCCATCGTCGAGCTCGGGCCCGGGGTGACCGGCTTCGAGGTGGGCGACACCGTGTACGGGCTGACCGGTTTCGAGCGGGACGGGGTCGCCGCCGAGTTCGCCGTGATCCCGGCCGACCGTCTCGCCGCCAAACCCATGACGTTGTCCCATGTCGAGGCATCGTCACTCCCTCTGGCCGGTCTCAGTGCGACGCAGGGGCTCTTCGATCATGGTGGGCTCGAGGCCGGTCAGCGGGTCCTGATCCATGGTGGAGCGGGTGGTGTCGGCGCGTTCGCGATTCAGCTGGCCAAGATCCGGGGCGCCCGGGTCATCGCCACGGCCTCGGGCTCCAGGGTCGGAGTCGCCGCAGAGATCGGGGCCGACGAGGTCATCGACCACAAGACCGACGACTTCACCAGGATCGATCCCGTCGATCTCGTGTTCGACACAGTGGGGGGAAGCCGTCTGGCCGGGTCGCCATCGGTGGTCGTTCGCGGTGGTCGGATCGTCTCCGTCGCAGAGACGCCCCCGCCCGGCCTGGGCGAGGAAGAAGGCGTCGAGGCAGTCTTCTTCGTCGTCGAGCCGAACGCTGGTCAGCTTGCCGAGCTGGCCCGATTGGCCGATGCAGGGGACCTGCGTGTTCGGGTAGACGGGACCTTTCCGCTCGACCGCGCTCGGGAGGCCTTCGACCGAGTCCAGAGCGGGGATGCGATCGGCAAGGTGGTCCTCACTGTTCACGATCCCTAGTTGTGACGTACACGAACAACCAGCGATCGGACGCACCTGCCGCGCCCTGAGGCGGCTGAGTACTGTGACATGGTGGGTAGCCGGCCGCCCGGCCCGAGCCGTACTCGAACGGACAACGCGGCTGGGCTTGTCTCGACGCGAAGGAGGAACATGGCGAGCACGTTCGATCGGCAGGCGCAGTCGGCCGGGGAGCCGGTTCAGGATATGGGGAACCTCGCCTCCAGTGCGCTCCTCGCCATCGGCGCGCGGGTTCGCCAGCTCCGTAACGAGCGGGGTCTGACCCTGCAGGCCCTGGCCGAGCTGACCGGACTATCTGCTTCGCTACTCAGCCTGGTCGAGCGGGGTAAGACCAGTCCGTCCATCGGCACATTGGTGTCGATTGCCCACGCTTTCGACGTGCACATGACCGACCTGATGCCGGGTGCGCCCGCGCCCCCTGAATCGCCAGTGCTCCGTCAGGACGAGCAGCGGATCTACGCCACCCCGGAGGGAGTCAATCGCCGCATCCTGCGCGACGACCGGGTGCGCGGTCTCGAAGTCGCCCTCAACGAATACGGCCCGGGCGGCAGGAGCGCCGACTCGTTGCTCCATCACGGTGGATACGAATACGGGGTCGTGATCGAAGGGACACTGACCGTCGAGGTCGACGGACAGTCTTACGAGCTGCATCCGGGAGACTCGATCGCCTACGACTCGAGTCACCCTCACCGAATCACCAACAATGGGCCCACCGAAGCCAGGGCGATGTGGGTCAATCTGGACCGCGCTTGAGCCGCTTTTGCGCACAGTCAAGAGGTTTGACTGTTGCTGCATGGCACTGCCACACTTTCTGAGGTGAAGCCGGCCGCCTTCGAGTATTTCGCTCCCCGGACGGTCGATGAAGCCTTGTCCCTTCTGGCCGGGGTCGAAGGGGCCAAGGTCCTCGCCGGCGGACAGAGCCTGGTTCCGGCGATGAACTTTCGCCTCGTCAGGCCGCCGGCGCTGATCGACGTGAACCAGATCGTCGGTCTCGATCGGGTCACGGCCGACGATGGTCAGGTACGAATCGGGGCGTTGACCCGGCACCGCACCCTGGAAACACCCGACCTCGACGGGCCACTCGCTCGCCTCTTCGGCGAGATGGCGCGGCACATCGGTCACATGCCTATCAGGGTGCGGGGGACGTTCGGGGGGAGTCTCGCTCATGCCGACCCCGCCGCGGAATGGTGTCTCCTCGCTCGCACCCTGGACGCGACGATGGTGGCTGCCAGCGCTTCGGGGACGAGGGAGATCCCGGCCGAGGAATTCTTCGCAACGGTGTTCACCACCACACTGCGTCCCGACGAGATGCTGACCGAGGTCCGATTGCCCCAGCTCACTGCGCGACATATGGTCGGTTTCAGTGAGTTCAGCCGCCGGGCAGGCGACTTCGCCCTGGCCATGGTGGTGGTGGCCGCCGAGGTTGACGCCGGGATCGTCCGGACCGCCCAGGTCGGCGCCGGCGGCGTGGGCGATGTGCCGGTGCGCCTCACCGCCGCAGAGGCCGCCCTGGTCGGGAATGGCTGGGAGCCGGCCAGCTGGGAGGCGGCTGCCGAGGCGGCGATGGGTGAAGTCGAGCCGTTCGAGGACATCCATGGCTCAGCCGAGTACCGCCGGGATCTGATGGGCGCCCTGTTGCGTCGAGCCTGCAGTCAGGCGGCCTCGTGAGATACGTCGGAGAAGGCATGCGCCGCCGGGAGGACCCGGCGCTGATCACCGGCAGGAGCCCGTTCATCGCTGATCTCACCGAGGGTTGTGAGGCGGTCGCCTTCGTCCGGTCACCGGTGGCTGCCGGGCGGGTTCGGGCAATCGAAGTGCCCGATGGTGCTCGGGTGTTCACCGCGGCACAGCTCGGCGAGGTGGGCTCGGTGCTCCCGCTGCTGCACCGCCCCGACTATGTGCCGGTGGCTCAGCCCTTGTTGGCCGCCGAGCGGGTCAAGTACGTCGGGGAGCCGGTGGCGATCGTGGCTGCCGGTTCCCGACATGCCGCCGAGGACCTGGCGGAGCGGGTCTATGTCGACATCGAACCGGTGGACGAGGTGGCATCGGCCCATTCCGCCCTCGGCGAGGGAGCCCCCCTGGTGCACGATGGGACCGAGTCCAACGTTGTCGTGTCAGGGATCATCGACACCGGCGATGTCGATCAGACCTTCCAGCGTGCCGTCGAGGTGTTCGACCTCGAAGTGACAGCCGGCCGCCAGAGCGCCATGCCCCTCGAGGCGAGAGGGGCAGTCGCCAAGGTCGATGCGGTGTCCGAGCGGATCACCCTGTACGCCTCGACCCAGATGCCTCATCTCCTCCGCACCATCGTCGCCGACCTGCTCCGCATACCGGAGTCGGAGCTGCGAGTGGTCGCCCCTTCGGTGGGAGGGGCGTTCGGGCAGAAGATGGCCCTCCCCACTGAGTACGCCCTGGTGGTCTGGCTGGCCCGTCGACTCGGCCGATCGGTCGCCTGGATCGAAGACCGCCGGGAGAACTTCACCTCCTCTTTTCACGCCCGGGATCATCACTACCGGCTCCAGGCGGCTTTCGATGGGGAGGCACGACTCCTCTCGGTCGACGCCGACCTGGTGGCCGACGTCGGCGCCTATTCCTGCTACCCGGTGACCTGGGGAGTGGAGCCGCTGATGGCAGCGGGGGAGCTACCCGGCCCCTACGACTTCCAGTCCTATCGCGTGCGGGCCCGTGGAGTGACCACCAACACCTGCCCGATGTCCCCCTACCGCGGCGTCTCCCGCCCGGTGCTCACCCTGGCGATGGAGCGGCTAATGGACACTGCGGCGGAGCGGTTCGGCATCGACCCGATCGAGATCCGGCGGCGCAACCTGATAACTGGTTTCCCGTACCGGTCCGCGACCGGGGTCGTATACGACGAAGGCTCTTATCTCCAATCGCTCGAGCGCGCAGTCGAGGTGATCGATCTCGACGCCTTCCGACGGGACCAGGGCTTGGCTCGTGAGGAGGGCCGCTACCTAGGGGTCGGGTTCTCGGTCTTCTCGGAGCGGACCGGCTACGGAACTCCTACCTTCGCCCAGCGTTCGATGGAGGTGACACCGGGCTACGAGACGGTGGAGATGAGCATGGATCCTTCGGGCCACGTGGAGGTCAGGATCGGGGCGAGCCCTCATGGCCAGGGATTGGTCACCAGTCTCAGCCAGCTGGTGGCCGATGAGCTCGGCATCCATCCCGAGGTGGTGAGGGTGGTGCACGGAGACACCGATCGCACTCCGTACGGGTGGGGGACGTTCGCCAGCCGATCGATGGTGCTCAGCGGTGGAGCCTCGCACATGGCGGCAGGCAAGATTCGGGACCTGATCATCGAGGTCGCCGGGGACATCCTCGAGGCAGCACCGGTGGACATCGTCCTCGCCGAGGGGAAGGCAGTCGTGCGAGGGACAGACAAGGGTGTGTCGATTCCCGACGTCGCCCGGGTGGCACATCATCAGAGCCACCGGCTCAGGCCGGGGCGAGAGCCGGGGCTACGCGCCGTCGCCACCTACGACCCGACCGGCACCTTCTCCAACGCCTGCCATGTGGCCGTAGTCGAGGTCGACATCGAGACCGGAGGTGTCCGGCTCGATCGATTCGTCGTCGTCGAGGACGCCGGGCTGCTCATCAACCCGGTGATCGTGGACGGGCAGATCGCCGGCGGCGTGGCTCAAGGGATCGCCAATGCCCTGTTCGAGGAGATCATCTACGACGAGAGTGGCAACATCCTGACCACGTCTCTCCTCGACTATCTGCCTCCGACCATGTCCGAGATACCTCGCATCGACATCCATCACCTGGAGACCATCACCGATGCTTCGATCACCGGGGCCAAGGGGTTGGGCGAAGGTGGCGCTATCGGCGCCCCCGCTGCTGTGATCAATGCCATCTGCGATGCGCTGCGACCGCTGGGCGTGGGAATCACGGAGATGCCGGCAACGCCGTCGAGGATCCGGGACCGGATCCGAGTCGCGATGGAGGGGGCGGCATGACCACGCCCCGAGACATCACCTTGATGGTGAACGGCGAGGAATACCCGGTCCGGGTCGAGCCGCGGAAGACTCTTGCCGACACGATCCGCGAGGACTGCGGGCTCACCGGGACCCATCTCGGTTGTGAGCATGGGGTGTGCGGGGCCTGCACCATCCTGATCGACGGGTCGCCGGTGCGCTCGTGTCTTCTCTTCGCCGTCCAGTGCGAAGGCGTGGCCATCGAAACGGTGGAGGGGCTCGCCACCGACGGGGAGCTCCATCCCCTCCAGGAGGCGTTCTGGGAGCATCACGGGCTTCAGTGCGGGTTCTGCACCCCGGGTTTCCTGATGCTGGCCAAGGGTGCCCTCGACGAGGATCCCTCGCTCACCGGTGACGCGCTCAGAGAGGTGCTGTCCTCGAACCTGTGCCGGTGCACCGGGTATCAGAACATCCTCACTGCGGTCGAAGCCGCAGCGGCCCGCATGCGCGTATGAGCTACGTCGGCCAGTCGGTTCGGCGTCTGGAGGACCCGCCCCTTCTCACCGGCGATGCCCGCTTTGTCGCCGACCTGGTCCTCCCCGATATGGCGTCGATGCGGGTGGTCCGATCACCGGTGGCACATGGCCGGCTCATCGGGGTCGAGACGGCAGAGGCCGAGAATGCAGCCGGGGTCATCGCGGTGCTCACCGCCGGCGATCTGGACCTGCCCCCGATCGACTTTCGGATGACCAAGGTGGGCGGCCTCGACCCATACCGCCAACCGGTTCTCGCCAAAGGCCGCGTCCGATACGTCGGAGAGCCGGTCGCCGTGGTCATTGCCGAGGATGGCTACCTGGCCGAAGATGCCGCCGAGTTGGTGTGGGCCGAGATCGAAGATCTCGATCCGCAGCTCGACCCAATGCGGCCCGGGGAATTCGAAGACGGGCTGACCTCCGAGGTCGCCCTCGTCGAGAAGGGGTACGGAGACGTCGACGACGGGTTGGCAGCTTCACGTCATGTGCTCGAAGTCGAGCTGCGTGTCGGACGGCACACCGGTGTCCCTATGGAGACCCGCGGCGCAATCGGGGTGTGGGACGCCGTTGGGGGCGTGCTCCACATGTACGGGGCGGCCAAGGTTCCTCACTACAACCGCTCGGCCATCGCCAAGATGCTCGGGCTCGATCAGGACAAGGTCCAGCTTCACGAGAACCACGTTGGAGGCGGGTTCGGGGTCAGAGGCGAGCTCTACCCCGAGGACGTCCTGGTCTGCGTAGCTGCCAAGCGTCTGGGCCGCCCGGTGCGCTGGATCGAGGACCGGCGCGAGCATCTGGTCGCAACCAATCACTCCCGGGATCAGGTGCATCGGGTGAAGGTCGGGTTCGACGACACCGGATTCATCCACGTCATCGACGACGAGTTCTGGCAGGACCAGGGAGGGTATGTCCGGACTCACGGAGCGACGGTCGCCGACCTGACCGGGGCGATGCTGCCAGGCCCCTATTTGCTGCCGGCGTATCGGTCGCGGGGCCACATCGTCCTCACCAACAAGACCCCGGCGGGCACATATCGTTCGCCGGGCCGCTACGAGGGGAGCTTCATCCGGGAGCGCATCCTCGACCTGGTTGCGGCCGAGCTGGAGATGGACCCGGTCGAAACCCGCCGAATCAACCTGATCCCCCCGGACCGGATCCCATTCGACCGCCAATTCAGCGCATTGGCCACAGAAGTCACCTATGACTCCGGCGATTACGGGCGTCTTCTCGATCGGGTGGTCGACCGGCTCGGCTATGCCGACTTGCGCGCCAACTTGCAAACTAGGCGCGCCAACGGGGAGCTGGTCGGGCTGGGTGTGGTGTGCTTCGTCGAGAAGAGTGGTCTGGGCCCCTTCGACGAGGTCAGGGTCGAGGTCGACACCGAAGGCTCGGTCGAGGTCATCACCGGGGCCGCATCGGTGGGACAGGGGATCGAGACCTCGATTGCCCAGATCTGCGCCGATGGGGTCGGCGTCGACATCGACAGCGTCCGGGTGACCCATGGTCAGACCGATCGCATCGATCGGGGCATGGGGGCTTTCGCCACGAGGGTGACAGTGATGACCGGTTCGGCCACCAGCATCGCGGCGGCGCAGGTTCGAGATCAGGCTCTCCAGCAGGCAGCGAGGATGCTCGAGGCCAACCCGGCCGACCTCCGCATCGAGAAGGGCCGCATCCAGGTCGAGGGAAGCCCGGACGGGCCTTCGCTGACGTTCGGCGAGATTGCCGCCGCGGCGGCCGAAGCCGGACCCCCGCTGGCAGCCACGGCGGAGTTCAACACCGAACACATGACGTATCCCTACGGAGTCCAGGCCGCGATCGTCGAGATCGATCCGGTGACAGCCGGGTGCCGGGTGACCGACTATCTCGTGGGGTATGACATCGGCCGTTCGGTCAACCCGATGCTCATCGACGGCCAGCTGGTGGGCGGGGTGGCACAAGGGATCGGTGGAGCATTGCTCGAGGCTTTCCGATACGACGAGTCGGGACAGCCCTTGGCCACGTCGTTCATGGATTACCTGCTCCCCACTGCCTCCGAGACCCCTCACGTCGATGTGTTGGTATCGGAGGACGCCCCCAGCCCGCTCAACCCTATTGGCGTCAAAGGCGCCGGCGAAGGCGGGATCAATGCGGTGGGCGCCGCGATCGCAGCGGCGGTCGGCGACGCCCTGGGGCGGCCCGACGCCGTCACCGAGCTTCCGATCACGCCGGGATCGATCCGGGCAATTCTCTCTGGTTGAGACTTATCAAACTCGATTGAGCAGCGCTCACGCGAGTTGTGTATTGTCGAAAATCCTGTAGCGCCCAAGGAGGCTTGATGAAACCCGAGCTCGTACAGTCGAGTGCCCCCCGTCCCATGGCCAACTACTCCGAGGCCTTCAAGGCGGGCAATCTCGTTTTCGCCGCGGGGCAGCTCGCCTCGGACTTCGTCACCGGTGTCCCACCCGAGGCGTCGATCAACAAGGGCTTCCCGTTCTACGGATCGGAGATAAAACAGCAGACCCGGTACATCCTGGACAACCTGCGCACCACCTTCGAGTCGGCCGGGTCGTCGCTGGAGAACATCGTGAAGGCCCAGGTCTTCATGGTGGACATGAACGACTTCAACGCCTTCGACGAAGTGTGGAAGGAGTACTTCGGGGACAAGGTCCCGGCCCGTACCACCGTGGGGACCAGCGAGCTGCTGGGAGCCGGCCCGGACCAACTTCTCGAGGTCGACCTCATCGGTCACACCAACGACGTGGATCACGAGCTGATCGTCTCGCCCGGGCCAAGGCCCATGGCCAACTACACCGAGGCGATCCGGGTGGGGAACCTGGTGTTCGCCGCCGGGCAGATCGCCAATGACTTCGTCACCGGCGTTCCGGCCGAGGCCCGGATCAATCCCGCCTTCCCTTACTACGGCTCCGACATCAAGCTGCAGACGCGCTTCATCCTGGAGAACTTCAAGAAGACCTTCGGTGCGGCCAACTCCTCGTTGAGCAATGTGGTGAAGGCCCAGGTCTTCATGCGGAACCTGCATGACTTCAACGCATTCGACGAGGTGTGGAAGGAGTACTTCGCCGACTCGCCTCCGCCGCGGACCACGGTCGGAACCACGGAGTTGCTGGGCTCGGGGCCCGACCAGCTCCTCGAGATCGACCTGATCGCCCACACCAACGACACCACCAAGCGGGTGGTGAAATCCGATGCGCCCCGGCCGATAGCTGCATATTCGGAGGCAGTCGTGGTGGACGACCTGGTCTTTGCCGCCGGCCAGCTGGCCTCGGACTTCACCACCGGGATCCCCGAAGAGGCGCGGGCCAATCCGGCCTTCCCGTTCTACGGGTCGAACATCAAGAGCCAAACCCGCTTCGTCCTGGAGAACTGCAAGAAGACCTTTGAGGCCGCCGGTTCCTCCCTGGCCAACGTCTTCAAGGCTCAGGTCTTCATGACCGACATGCGCAACTTCAACGCCTTCGACGAAGTCTGGAAGGAGTACTTCCCGGTTCCACCGGCGCGGACCACGGTGGGCACTACCGGGCTCCTGGTCAAAGACGCACTCGTCGAGATCGACTTGGTCGGATCGGTGGACTGACAACTCCCGGAGGAGAAGGACAAGAAAGGACCGAAGATGAAACTTGGAATGCGGCGACTGATCATCCTGGCGGTGATCGCCCTTGTCGTGGGCGCGTGTGGTGACGCAGGCGGCGGGTCGGACACAACGGCGGCCGGTGACACCACGACGAGCGCCGGCGGCGGAGCGACAACTACGGCAGGTGAGGGCGCCAGCACAACCGCCGGTGGCGGCGAAGAGGGCCCGATCAAGTTCGGGATGCTGATTGGAGTGACCGGCGACTACGCACCGTATTACGACGTCTCCAAGGCCGGGGCCGATGTGGCCATTGCCGAGATCAACGACGCGGGTGGCGTTCTCGGTCGTCAGGTCGAGCTGGTCGTCGTCGACAACAAGTCCACTGTGGAGGGCGCCGTGCAAGGCTTCTCCCAGGTCGTGGACGTCGAGGATGTGGACGCCCTGGGCGGCCCCGAGTCTGACGGCGCCATTGCCAACCTGCAGGCGATCAAAGACCTCAAGTTGCCGACCATCTGCCCGGCGTGCGGCACCTCCGAGCTGGACGAGGCCGGTGGCGACTACATCTGGCGGATCACCAGCTCAGACTCCGACGGGGGGCTGATCTCGGCCCAGTTTGCTCGCGACGCCGGCTTCACCCGGGTGGCGATGCTGGTGCAGAACACCGAAGGGGCGTCAGCTCCCGCCGACGTGTTCAAGCAGGTGTTCAGCGAGGTGGGCGAGGTGATCGCCGACGTGCGCTTCGACCCGGGGCAGTCCTCCTACCAGGCTCAGGTGGACCAGGCGTTCGCCGACGATCCCGAAGTGGTGTACGTGGGGTCAGGGTTCGAGGCCGGAGGGATCATCCTCACCGAGTGGCAGCGTCGCGGGTACGGAGGCACCTTCCTGTTCTCGCCGGACATGACCGTGCCTGAGATCGCCGCTCTGACCCAGCAGGGGGTCGAGATCGGCGATGGAGTGGCCCGCTCCGCGATCGCCGCATATGACACCGAGAGCCCGGCCTACCAGAGCTACGCGTCGAGGTTCGAGGAGATCATCGGGGAACCGCCCAGCGCCGGTCTCTACGACGCCAACCAGTACGACCAGTACATCATCCTGGCGCTTGCCATGACGGCTGCTGGCAGCACCGACGGCGAAGCGGTGGCCGCCGTGATCACTGATCTGCTCAATCCGCCCGGGACCACGGTGTACAGCTACGCCGAAGGCGTGGCTGCCCTCGAAGCGGGAGAGGACATCGACTACCACGGGGCATCGTCGTCGCTCGATGTAAACGAGTTCGGAAACCTGTCCAGCCCCAACTTCGGCGAGCAACACATCGTCGACGGGGAGTGGACCCAGGTCGCAACGGTCGAGCTCGACCCGAGCCTGCGTCCCTAATCTCGGACCTGTGATTGTGGATCGGCACCCCGGTGCCGGTCCACGGTCACGCCCGACCACATGCAGAACATCATCTTCGGTCTCGTCACGGGGAGCATCCTCGCAATTGCCACCGTCGGCTTCTCGATGATTCGGCAAACCGAAGGCTTCATCAACATCGCCCACGGCCAGATGCTCACACTCGGAGCCTTCCTCGGTTATTTCTTCGTCGCAACGGTCGGGATGAACGTCTTCCTCGCCGGGCTCGCCGCGATGATCCTGGTGGGTTTGATCGGCGTCGCCCTTGCCTTCGTCGTGTTTCGGCCGGTGGCCAGGTCGGGCCCGCTCGCACAGCTTTTCACCTCGATCGGCCTCGCCTATCTCCTGTTCGGTCTGATCCGGGTGATCTTCGGGGCGAACGTGACGTTCTTCCCCACCGGATTCGGCCCCCGCTTCGATCTGGGCCCGGTCAATGTCACAGTGGGGGAGATCCTCATCGTGGTGGTTGCGGCTGTGGTGGTCGGTCTTCTGGCCCTGTTCCTGAATCAGACCCGTCTCGGCACCTGGATCCGGGCGACGGCGTCGAACCCGGATCTGGCCAGGCTGCGGGGCATCCCGGTCAATCGGGTCTCCTATGCGGTGTGGTTCGTCGCCTCTGCCCTGGCCGGGCTGGCCGGAGTCATGGTCGGCCTCATCGGCAACGTCCACTCGGAGCTGGGGTGGACACAGATCCTGATCATCCTGGCCGCGGCGGTGCTCGGAGGCCTGGGGTCGATCTACGGCGTACTGGCCGCCGGCCTGTTGCTCGGCCTGGCCATGGACCTGAGTGCGCTCATCATTCCCACCTCCTATCGGACCGTGGTGGCATTCGGCGTGCTGATCCTCGGCCTGGTGCTCCGTCCCCAAGGGCTCTTTGCCGCCAAGGGGAGACGGGAGGCCTGATGAGCGGAGTGATCCTCTTCCTGGTCGGGGTGGTCACCCTGGCCGGCATCTACGCCATCCTGGCCATGATCCTCAACCTCGAGGCAGGCTGGGCGGGGATGTGGGACCTAGGGCTGGCGGGACTCTTCGCCGTCGGGGGCTACGTGTTCATCATCACCACTCAGACCACCCACGATGACGTGGTGTTCGCACCCGGTTGGCCGATGTGGGCGGGTGTGATCGCAGGCAGTCTCGCCGGAGCCGTCGCGGCCCTGATCATCGGGATCCCATCCTTACGGGTGCGCGGCGAGTTCTTCCTGATCACCACCCTGGCGTTCGCCGAGGTGATCCGTCAGCTGTCGATCAACCTGGGCACGATCACCAGGGGAACTGTCGGGTTCAACCAGTTCACCCGCCCGTTCGAGGGGCTCGTCTCGGGTAGCGCCTACCGATGGTTCCTCATGGGCATGGTGTGGGTGATCGTCCTCCTCGTCTATTTGCTGATGCGCCGTCTCGGGCACAGCCCGTATGGGCGACTGCTCCGAGGCTTCCGCGACAACGATCCGGTGGCCAGGTCG
>JBOGEV010000037.1:0-21960 GCA_050742015.1 Acidimicrobiia bacterium | reverse complement strand
GCCTCTCCGAGACGAAGTCTGCCTGGGGCCGACGATCGTCGCTCACTGTCGGGTGAGCAGGCTGGACGTCGGACACCGAGGCAGGCTCATCCTGACTGAGTGTGAACCCAACGCCAATGGCGATGACGACTGCCAGGCCGGCAGCGGCCAGACCGACGAATCGGCCGGGTTTTCCCGTGGGTGCACCCGGATGGGTGACACTGGTTGACATGTTTCCTCCCCTGTCTGACACCGACCTCGTGCCGGTGTGTGGTGGAAGGAGCGATGACTTCGGCGGCAGATACGTCTTCGGCCGCTGAACGGTGGCACCGGGATCGTTAGCACTCGTGGACATGACTTTCCCTTGCCTTCTGGCGAGGACCTTTCGTCCCCGAGGTCATGCCTCCGGATACGGGATCGGGGACTGGGCGATCGTGGGTCGGAGCTCGAGGACTGCTTGGAACTGGAAACCGCCCCGCTTGGCACGGCCGGGATAGCCTGAGGCCATGAAGTTCCTCCTCAAGCTGGCGATCACGGCTCTGGGTGTCTGGATCGCGTTCTCGATCGTCCCCGGTCTGGATTTCGACGGCTCCTTCTGGAACCTGTTGCTGGTCGCGGTCTTGGTGGCCCTGGTCAACGGGATCGTCAAACCGATCATGAACCTGCTCAGCTTGCCCATCGTCATCTTGACCCTCGGGCTGTTCTTGCTGATCACCAACGCGCTCGCCCTTCAGCTGGTGATCTGGCTCTCGGGGCCGGAGCGGCTCGACCTGGGAATCACATCGACCGGGTTCTTCTGGGCAACGTTCCTCGGTGCCCTGGTGATCAGCGTCGTCCGCTTCATCGCGGAGCGCCTCATCGACGTCGACTGAGGTCGTACACGCAACCTAATGCAGGGCGTCACGCATTCGTGACGCCCTGCATTGCGAATCGGTCGGTTCAGTCCTCCCAGGACCGGATGCGATCGATGACGAGCCGGATCAGCACCGAATAATCCTCAGCGAATTCCGGGGGAGTCCAGCCGAGCCGTGTGATCTCCCCCTCGTACTTGGCCAGGTAGGGCGGGTCTTCGTGGGCCGGGGTAGGGGAGCGGTCGATCGACGCCTTCGCTTCGATGGTCACGATACGGTCGCCCTCAGGATCGCCGCGCAGGTTGAAAGCCGCCTTGGGGTTGGCGACCAAGTTGTCCAGCTTCTTGGTTCTGGCCTGGCTGTAGATGCATAGGTCGTCGCCGACTCTGAGAAACCAGACGGCGGATGTCTGTGGTTGGCCGCTCGGGGAGACGGTCGTCAACCACCCCACCAGCTCGTTGTCCAGCTCTTGGGCGACCTCGGGCCGTGTGTCGAACATCGCACGACGTTACCGACCGGCCCCTCCCCGATCGGCAACCGTCGCCACTTCACCGAAGACCATGATGCCCGGGCGCTCGGTCAGGATGGCTCCGGTCTCGAGATCGATGACCGAAGCGGTCTCATCTTCCGCATAGGTGGTCACATAGGCCAGCGAACCATCACCGCTGAACGAGACCTGGCCCATGATCCCCCCGGCCGGCCCGGGTGGATGATGAGCGAGCACCTCGAGACCGACGGGATCGAGCACGAAGATGCCCGAGGACTCGGACACGGATCTCGTTTCGCGGAGCTCCTCGCTGTATCCGCCGGCGAGCAGACGTGTGCCGTCGGGCGAGAGGAACAGGTCCGAGATCGGAGCGTCGAGACGATCGATGACCTCCCAGCTCTCGGTGTCGATGGTGAGGATGCCAGATGGCGTCGTGATCGACACGGCTGCACCGTCTTCTTCAACGATCTTTCCGGCAGTGCCCGAGACGAACATCACCCGCCCGTCCGGGCTCAACGCCGCCGTGCGCCGGGAGCTGGCCCAGATCTCCGCAGCGTTGACCTGAGCCTGAGAGATCTCAGCCGCGGGGCGCGCGTCGGATTCGCCTCCGAATCGATGCTGGGTGATGGCTCGGGTGGCAGTGTCGAATTCGATGACCAGGTCCTCGATGGGGGGCACGACCAACAAGCGACCCTCGTTCTCGGCCCAGGTGAGGGCCGGGAATGAGTCGACGACACCCAGTCGTCCGCTTTCGAGCTCGATCACTTCGATCGGGCCGACCAATCCTTGTGGAATCGGGGTCTCGACTGTGGTGCCGCTGGTCGCGTCGACCGTGACGACGCTCATCGTCCCTGGTGTCGAGCTCACCCCGTAACTGTGTCCAGCCAACACGATCTCGTCGTCCCCGAACCACGGCAGGTCCCACGGCGAGAACCCGGGAGAAAGCTCGGCGAGCACGTCCGGATCACTCCCAACTGTCGCCCTGACCAACTGAGGTCCCGGACCCGAGTAGGAGACCGTGTAGATGACGCCGTCATCGGTCACTGCCATCGGAGAAGACTCGATCTGCGCCCACTCCCCGGCAAGCTCCCATGCGGGTATGTCGATCAGGGCAAGTCCACTGAGGCTTTCCCCGCCACCCCCGGTGTCGTCCCCCCTCACCAGCGCCAGCCATCGCCCATTGGGCGAGCTCACCCCCCAGGCCCAGTCACCCATCGGGATCGGTGAGTAGCCGGGTAGGGCCTCCAAGGTGACGGGATCCACCGGATAGACGGTCGTGCGGTCCACGTCCAAGGTCGTGGTGGGGGCCGGGCGGGTGGTGGGAGGAGCCAGTTCCCCGATAGTCGGGGTCGGGGCGAAGGCATCGGCAGGGGCGGTGGGCCCGGCCGGCTGGGAGTTCGACGTGCACGCAGCGAACAGCACTACCAGGGCGACAAATCGGATCGACCAGCGGAGTGACGCCATTTGGGCCTCCCGGCAACAAGGCTATCAACGCCGCTCCCGACCCCGCGAGTTCCGAACCGAATGCAGGGCGTCACGCATGCGTGACGCCCTGCATTAGGTTGCCGGTTACTTCTTATTCTTGGCCAGATCTCCGAGGATCTGTTGGGAGGCGAAGCGGCCGGGGGCGCCCATGACGCAGCCGCCGGGGTGGGTTCCGGAGCCGCACTGGTAATAACCTTCGATCGGCGTGCGGTACTGGTTCCAGCCGGGAGCGGGTCGGAAGAAGAACATCTGAGGGGCGAGGAATTCGCCGGCGAAGATGTTTCCCTCGCTCAGCCCGACCACCCGCTCGATGTCCAGCGGCGTCACCACCTCCCGGTGTAGGACCAGGTCACCGAAGCCGGGGAAGAAACCTTCCAGGGTCTGCTGGACCACGTCGCCGAACTTGTCCCGTTCAGTGTCCCAATCGCTTTCCTTGAGGTGGTATGGGGCGTATTGGATGAAACAGGACATGACGGCTTTGCCCGGTGGGGCCATGTCGGGGTCGACGTTCGACTGGATGCACCCGTCGATGTACGGCTTCTGCGAGTACCACCCGTATTTGGCGTCGTCGAAGGCCCGCTCCAGGTAGTCGAGTGACGGTCCCATGTTGATGAAGCCCCGGTACTGGTCCGACCGGCCCTCGAGACCCGGGTAGGTGGGGTTGGCGTCGAGTGCGAAGTTGACCTTGGCCGATGTGCCCTGGAACTTGAAGCGCCGGATGTTCTCGACCAGGTCGGTGGGAAGCTCCCTGGGGTCGACCAACTGCATGAAGGTGCGCCTGGGGTCGACCGCACTCACCACGGTCTTCGCCTCCAATTCGGTCCCGTCCTCGAGCATGACTCCGGTCGCCCGCCCGTTCTTGGTCACGACGTGGTCTACCGGAGACTCGAGCCGGATCTCGGCGCCGAAGGCCTCGGCGGCCTTGGCCAGGACCTGTGTGAACCCGCCATTTCCGCCCTTGTGGAAGGCCCAAGCCCCATATGCGCCGTCGTGCTCGCCGAACGAGTGATAGAGGAGCACCAAGCCGGAGCCTTGCGAGCGAGGTCCCACCTTGGTCCCGATGATCCCCGAGGAGGCATGAAGGCCCTGCATGATGTCCGATTCGAAGTAGTCCTCGAGGATGTCGGCTGCGCTCCCGGTCATCAGCCGGATCATGTCGTGGAGCACACCTGGAGGCAGGTCGGCCATATAGGAGCCAATCGCCGCCATCCGGGCCCGCTCCTCGGGGTCCTTGGAGGTGATGTCCGGTGGTATCGAGTCCATCAGAGGCCGGATGGCGTGGACCACCTGCTCCATCATGTGGCCGTAGGCGTCATAGGCGTCGGCGTCATGTGGAGAGTGGCGGGCGATCGCGTGGTGGTTCTCGTTCTTGTCCTGACCGAGCAGCAGGTAGTCGCCGTCCTCGGTGGGCGCAAACGTTGACGGCATGAGCAGCGGCATGAACCCGTGCCGGGTCAGCTCCAGCTCGTGAATGATCTCGGGGCGAAGCAGGCTCAAGGCATAGGAGAAGGTGGTGAAGCTGAAGCCGGGGTGGAGCTCCTCGGTGATGGCGGCGCCGCCAACCAGGTGGCGACGCTCCAGGATCAATGTGCTCAGCCCGGCCTTGGCCAGGTAGGCCCCGTTGACCAGGCCGTTGTGGCCGCCGCCGATGACGATCGCATCGAACTTCTTCTTCTCGGGCATCGGTCTACCTCAGGCTGTCTTTCGCGGTGGGTTGTAGAAGGGGAGCCGGCCCACGTTGGCCTTCACGACGTCGTAACGATGGTCGATGGTGACCTCGAGCCCGACTTCGGTCCCCACCGCGGCGTGCTCGGGACGGACCCGGGCGATTCCGACGTGGCGTTGGGCCATGGGGGAGTAGACGAAACTCGGGGTGTATCCGATCCGCTCCAGCTTCTCGTCGTAGATCATCATCCCGCCGTGCTCAGGGGTGTGGTCTTTGGGAGGGATCAGGCTTCGCTCGTTGTAGACCCGATTCCAGTCCTCCCAGTCGACGGTGATGCCGACGGTCTTCCACCGGGAGGTCTTCTCCTTCAGCTCGCGTTCGATGCCCTGCCGGCCGATGAAGTTGCGATCGTCGCTCTCCAGGTCGCGCAGCATCCATCCAAGACCCAATTCGTGGGGCGTGGTGCGCTGGTCGTCGTTCCAGGCGTAGCGGGCCGAGTGGAAGTCGACATCGATCAGGACCAGCCCGGCCTCGATCCGGGCGATGAGCAAGGCGGTCTGGCCGGCCGGGATCACCCCGTAGGGGGCGGCCACCTCGAACAACGCATCCCAGACCCCGACAGCATCGTCACGATCCACCCAGATCTCGTATCCGAGGTCGCCGGTGTACCCGGTGCGGGAGATGGTGACTGCCGCATCTCCGACCTTGGCCGGGGTCAGGTGGAAGTAGCCGATCCCTTCCATCTCGGGGGCGAGCTGTTTTAGGATCTCCCGGGCGTAGGGCCCTTGCAGGGCGAGGGCACCGAAATCGTCGGAGACATCGTCGATGGCGACGTCCATCCTGCCGACGAGATCCTGGAAGTAGGCCATGTTGGGCTCGGCGGCGGTGAGCAGGAACTCGTCATCGGAGTGTCGGAGGATCACCCCATCCTCGACCACCCAGCCCTCGTCATCACACCACACCGTGTAATGGGCCTGCCCCGGCCGGCACTTGCGGATGTCCCGGGCCAGCACCCCGCTGAGGAACCTCTCGGCGTCGCGCCCCGTGATGCGGTACTTGTATAGGGGCGAGGTATCGATGACCGCAGCCGAGTTCCTGATCGCGAAGTACTCGAACTTGTCGGCCATCTGATACTTGTCGGTGGCCAGGTATCCGGACCAATGACTCCACAACCCGGTCTGGTTGGCGGCATTGGTCCTGGGATGAAACGGTGTCTCACGGATCATGCGGCTACCTCGACTCGGTCGGTTCACTGTAATCAGGGGCAGGTTTGCCTCACCCGCGATGCGGTGAGTTTTCTGAATGGCTGTTCAGCCTACAACTCGGTGGGAAGGCCCGGAAGGCGTGCGCTGAGGAAAACGACTGGAATCCGCATCACGGGGGACCCGGCGGGGATACATTCTCCGGGTCAAACTTGAATGGAGAGTCAGTCTTATGAAGCGCGTCGTTGTTTTGTTGTTGGCCGCCCTGGTGGCGGTTTCGCTATCCCCAATCGCCTCGGCCCAGGAGGAGGACGACCAGGTCACTCTTCGTGTGGGGTTGACCCAGGACTGGGACTCGTTGAACCCGACAGCCGGGTTCCTCGTCAGTGAGTATGAGATCTGGAACCTCCATTACGCCACCCTGACCGACAAGGCGGCAGATGACTTCGAGACCATCCCCGGCCTCGCCGAGTCCTGGGAGGCGTCCGACGACGGTCTGACCTACACCTACACCTTGCGCGAAGGGCTGCTCTGGTCGGACGGCGAGCCGATCACCGCGGAGGACGTTGCCTGGAACATCACCACCTCCGTCGAGCAGGGTTGGTCGAACCACATCTCCACCACCCAGAACCTGACCGCCACCGTGATCGACGACCGCACCGTCGAAATCACCTCCAGCGTCCCCGATCCCAAGCTGCCGACCATGGACGTGTATCTGGTCCCCAAGCACATCTGGGAATCGGTGGCAACGGACGGAGAGGCGGTGGTCAGCTACGACGGTCTCGACGGAGTCGGGAGCGGCCCGTTCACCATCTCCGACTTCCGCGACCAGCAGTCGGTGACGATGGTGGCCAATCCCAACTACTGGGGATGGGAAGGCGAGGAGCCAGCGATCGACCAGGTCGTGTTCCAGTTCTTCTCCAATCCCGATGCGATGGTGGCCGCACTGCAGCAGGGCGAGCTCGATGCGGCACAGAGCATCCCTGCGTCCTCATACGACGCACTCGAGGCCGACGAGAACATCGAGGTAGTCGCCGGCCAACAGGGTGGTTTCGACGAGGTCGCGCTAAACGGGGGGGCGGTCGAGGGACAGCCTCACCCAGCTCTCCTCGACCTCGAGGTCAGGCGTGCCATCGGTTATGCCATGGACCGCGAGGCGACCATCGAGGACCTGTGGTTCGGATTGGCGGGCGCGACAGACGCCATCAGCCCGTCGGCGGATCCGAAGTGGACCCCGGAGATCTCGGATGGCTTCACCTACGACCCTGACCAGGCCAACCAGATCCTGGACGACGCCGGTTACCTCGACAGTGACGGTGACGGGGTTCGGGAGATGCCCGACGGATCGAACCCGATCGTGCTCCGTCACCTGGTCAACACCAACACCGACTTCGGCGCCTCGATTGGGGAGCTGTTCGTGGGCTGGATGGACGCCATCGGGATCGGGGTCGAGCTCGAGTCGTTGGACAGCGATCAGACATTCGAGGCGATCGTCGCCGGTGACTACGACACCTTCTACTGGGGATGGGTCCCCTTCGTCGACCCCGATCCCATGCTGTCCTACTTCACCGAGGCCGAGCTGGGCAACTACAACGACGCCAACTGGACCAATCCCGATTACGAGGCCTTGTATCTGGAACAGAAGGAGGAGCTGGACCCGGATCGGCGGGTCGAGATCGTCCACGAGATGTTGACCATCCTCCATGACGACGCGACTTACTTCCCCTTGTTCCTCGCTCCCGACCTGCAGGCATATCGAACCGACACCTTCGAGGGTTGGATTCGCCAGCCTGCAGAGATCGGCCCGGTGATCTTCTCGAACTCCTCACCGAGTTACGCCGCACTCACCCCGATCGGGGCCGATGGGGGCGATTCAGGGGTCAACTGGCTGCTCTGGGGTGGGATCGCCGCCGGTGTGATCGTGCTGGCCGGCGTGTTCCTGACCATGAGAAGCAGGTCAACCGCAGACGAGCGGGAGTGATCTGCTGACCATCGAACGGAGGGCGGGGCGGGGGCGGGGACGGTTCATCACCCGCAAAGTGCTGGGCTCGGTCCTCACCCTCGTCTTCGTCCTGGTGTTCAACTTCTTCCTGTTCCGCGTCGTTCAGACCGACCCCATCGGGTCGTTGTTCCGGGGTCGCAACATCCCGGCCGAGAGGCTGGAGGAGCTGCGTGCGTCGTTCGGTCTCGACCAGCCCATGGGCACCCAATTCGCCTACTACTTGAGGGAGACCGCGCAGCTCAACTTCGGCATCTCCTATCAGAGTCGCCAGCCGGTTTGGGACGAGATCCAGTCGCGGATCCCGGCCACCCTGGCCCTGGTCGGCATCTCAGCGGTGCTCTCCGCAACCATCGGCACCGTCGGCGGGGTCATCGCCGCCTGGCGGAGGAACACGTGGAAGGACCACACCATTACCTCGGGCACGATGGTCTTCTACTCGATGCCCGACTTCTGGCTGGGCATGATCCTGCTGGTCTTGTTCGCGGTGGTCCTGGGGTGGTTCCCCGTCGGAGGCATCGTCGATGCGGGTTCCACCGAGACGGGGATCTCACTACTCCTCGATCAGCTCCATCACCTCTTCCTCCCAGCGCTCACCCTCACCCTGGCTTATCTAGGTGAGTACACGCTGGTCACGCGGAGCTCGCTGCTCGATGTGATGGGTGAGGACTATCTGACAGTCGCCCGGGCCAAGGGTCTGCGTGACGTGGTCGTGCGCAATCGGCACGCCGTGCCCAATGCATTGCTCCCCGTGGTCACGCTCACCGCGATCAACTTCGGCTTCATCCTCTCCGGAGCGATCGCCGTCGAGGCAGTGTTCTCCTGGCCCGGACTGGGCAAGGCCACCGCCGACGCGATCCGTGGTCCCGACTTGCCGATGCTCCAGGGGCTCTTCCTCCTGTTCAGCGCGGCGGTCATCGTGTTCAACCTGATCGCCGACCTCACCTACAGCTGGCTCGACCCGAGGGTGGAGGGAGCATGAGCTCTTTCGCCATGCAACGGCGCCGTGCGACTGCGGGACGGGTCTGGAAGCAGCTCCGCAGCTCCCGTCAGGGAATGATCGGTCTAGGTGTTCTCGTCCTGTTCGTGCTCATGGCGCTGGCGGCCCCCTTGCTGGCCGATGTCAGAGAGCTGAACCCGGTGTACGCGCGGGGCGCGGGGAATCCGCAGTGGGGGACACCCGGTGAGTTCCCGCCCCTGGGCACCGACCACATCCGGCGTTCGGTGTGGGCACAGTTCGTGTGGGGGTCGCGGGCGAGCCTGTTCGTCGGTCTCGCCGCGACGATCCTCACGATCGCGATCGGGTCGGTGGTGGGGATCGTCTCCGGATTCGTCGGTGGCAAGCTCGACGCCTTCCTGATGAGGATTACCGAGTGGTTCCTGGTGATCCCCTTCCTGCCTCTCGCCATCGTCCTGGCCTCGGTTTTAGGGAGGAATGTCTGGAACATCATCTTTGTCATCGGGATCACTTCGTGGCCGTCGACGGCGCGTCTGGTGCGTGCTCAGGTGCTCACCGTCAAACAGAGGCTCTTCGTCGACCGGGCGCGCTCGCTCGGCGCCAGTGGTGGCCACATCGTCGGCCATCACATCCTGCCCAACGTGATGGGGCTGATCCTGGCCAATGCCACCCTGGCCGTTCCCATCTCCATCCTCACCGAGACCACCCTGTCGTTCCTGGGCCTCGGCGATCCCTCCGCCGCCTCATGGGGCAAGACCCTCGAGGAGGCCTTCGTGAACGGGGCGATCACCCGCAACGCATGGTGGTACTTCCTCCCGGCCGGCCTCGGGATCCTCGCTGTGGTCCTCGCCTTCACCCTGATCGGGCGCACCCTGGAGGAGATCGCCAATCCCAGGCTGAGCCGCGGTCGATGAGCGAGCCGATGCTCTCTGTCCGTGATCTCACCGTTACCTATCACGGTCAAGGTGGGGCAGTACCGGCGGTGCGTGGCGTCACCTTCGACCTCGAGAAAGGCGGGTCTCTCGGGCTGGCCGGCGAGTCCGGCTGCGGCAAGTCGACCATGGCCAATAGCCTGCTCCGCCTCCTCCCGGCCGGCACCGAGGTGACCGGCCAGATCACCCTCGGCGGCAAGGACGTGCTCGGTCTGACCCCCGGGGGGCTGCGGGCGGTGCGGTGGACCTCGGGGGCCATCGTCTTCCAGGGCGCCCTCCATGCCTTGAACCCGGTGCAGACCGTCGGCGACCAGATCGCCGAGCCGATGCTGGTCCATGAGACAGCGAAGAACGACGATGAGGCCAAGGCGCGGGTCATCGAGTTGCTTCGTCGGGTCGGACTGCCGTCTGCCCGCGCCGACTCCTATCCCCACCAATTGTCGGGTGGCCAGCGTCAGCGCGTCCTGATCGCCATGGCCCTGGCCTGTGACCCACATCTGCTGATTGCCGACGAGCCGACGACCGCGCTCGACCTCATGGTCCAAGCTCAGGTCCTGGCACTGCTCGATGACCTCAAGCAGGAGCGGGACCTGACCCTGATGTTCATCACTCACGATCTATCGGTCCTCACCTATGCCTGCTCCCGTCTGGCGGTGATGTATGCGGGTCGGATCGTCGAAGAGGGACCGGCCTGGGAGGTGTTCGAACGCCCGTCCCATCCCTACACCCGCGCGCTGGCCGCCGCCTTCCCCACGATCGGCGACAGGTCGTCCCGGATGTCCCCATCGGGGTTGGGGGGAGACCCTCCCACGCCGGGGAACTTGCCCGTCGGCTGCCCATTCCATCCCCGTTGCCCGCTGGCGCACGAGGCTTGTCTCGGGGTTGAGCCCGAACTGCGCCTCTCGACCCAAGGAGGGAGGGCGGCGTGCGTCCTGGTGTGAGCCCTCTGGTGGAAGTGGACGATCTCCACGTCCACTTCGGGCCGGCCCGAGCCGTAGACGGCGCTTCGCTCCAGGTCTCCCCCGGGGAGGTTCTCGCCCTGGTCGGAGAGTCGGGGTCGGGCAAAACCACTCTGATCCGGGCGATCCAGGGGCTGCAACAGCCGACGTCGGGGACGGTGACAGTCGAAGGAAGGGCACTGGATGCCAAGCGGAAGCGCGAGATCCAGACCATCTTCCAGAACCCGGCGGTCCAGATGGTATTTCAGGACCCGACCGGGGCGCTGAATCCCAGACAGACCATCTACGAGGTGGTGGCCGAGGGTCTCCGCATCCAGAACCACGGTGGGGCTGAGGAGGAGCGGGTGGCACAAGCTCTCTCCTCGGCCGGTCTGAGGCCACCTGAGCGATTCTTCCCCCTCTACCCCCATGAGATCTCAGGTGGGCAGCGACAGAGGGTGGTGATCGCCGGGGCCATGGTCATGGAGCCCAGGCTGCTCCTGGCCGACGAGCCAGTGGCCAGTCTCGACGCCTCGATCCGGGGCGAGATCCTGTCCCTGATGCGTCATCTCGTCGACGAGACCGATCTCGCCATCCTGGTGGTCACCCATGACCTCGGTCTGGCATGGAACATCGCCGACCGGGTGGCAGTGATGTATCTCGGCCGGATCGTCGAGACCGGGCCTACCGAGCAGATCCTCGAGGACCCGAAGCACCCCTACACCCGGGCCCTGCTGTCGGTGGTGCCTGAGACCAAGGAGATGGAGCAGCAGATCCTGACTGGCGAGATCCCGGACCCGGCCCGGATCCCCTCCGGATGCCGCTTCCATCCCCGCTGCCCCCTGCTCCAATCCGGCGATCTGTCTCCTGAAATCGCCACCCGCTGTCCCACCGACGATCCCGGCCCGGTGACGGCCGGCGCCATGTCGGCCGCCGCCTGCTGGGCGGTCCCCTCGAAATTGTCGCGATAGACCGCGCCTGGCGCGGCTGAGCGCGCCAATTTCGGGTTGGTCACACCATGTATGACCGGACCGGGTCCGCGTTCCTCAAGTCAGCCAGTGGATAGTTGGCCAGGTACGACTCGGTCTCCTGGAACTGACTGGTGAGCGGTCGGGCCTGGTCCGGTTCGAGATGAACCCAGAGGAAGCCTCCCCAGGTCTCGACGCCGACATGGTGCAGGGGCATGTCTTCCTTGCTCAGGCCGTCAGAGTCGTCGAGGAACGGAGCGGCCCGCAGCCGCCCATCGAAGGAATAGGTCCAGGCGTGGTAGGGGCATTGAATCGAGCCGGTGAATCTCCCGGAGGGGCCGAGCTCGCCCTGACCCGGCTTGCCGGAGGCGTCGGTCAGTTGGGAGCCTCGGTGCCGGCACAGGTTGGTGTATGCGGCCAGATCCCCCGAACGGGTCCGGGTCACGAGCACCGACTCGCCGACTACCGCACAGACCAGGTGGTCGCCTGGTTCGGGAATCTCTTCCTCCCGGCCCACGCAGAACCATTGCCGCCAGAAGATGCTGTCCACCTCCCGGAGGTACCAATCCGGCTTCACGTATCGGTCCCGGTGAAGGGTCGGTTCCACGGGTGGAGGCTACTGAACGACCGTTCAGGCCCACTCCCTGGGAATGACCTCTTTCCACGTCCTGGAGAACACCACCCGATCCTCATGGAGGGCGGTCAGTTCGATCGAGAGGTGGAACTCATCGGCGTCTGCGGCCAGCTGCAGGGTCCCTCGGGTCGCGACCTTCCAGCCAGGGCGCTCCATGGTCACCGCCGCGTCTGAGCGCACCCGCGTGCTCGCCGGGTCGTCATCGGCCACGCTGATCGTCCAGGTCTCGTCCGAGGTGTAGGTCAGGTTGGCTCGCTCCCGCTGGCCTTCTTTCGAGTAGCGGTGTCTCTCATAGGTGACGTCCGAGTCTCCTCTGATGACCCGGGTGTGATCACGGCCTTCGTTCTCGAGCCCCGGTGGTGTCGGAGGCGGGGGAGACATCGGGATCGAGACGGTCGAGCTGGGGTGTCGTACCGGAACCGTCGGCACGAGGAGGCGGGATCGCGTCGGTTCGAAGCTGAGCATGACCTTTTGCCCGGGAGGCCACACCACGGGGAAGTCGGCTCCGGCGAGGGCGAGCCTCAAGCGCCAGCCCGCTTCCAGCACCGCCGACGTGGCCATCAGCGGGAAACGCACCGTCACGGGGCGATCCGGGACCGGTAGGACCGGGTCGGACAGGTCGTGGGGGAAGACCAGGTTGCGGTTTCCCCTCGTGACGAGATGTCCCCGGCCATCGGGGGCGATGGCGAGAAGACGGGCCGCGACCATCCCGACCTCTTCGCTGCTGGCCACGGTCACTTCGACCTCGGGTGTGCCCAGGATCTCGAACGGCTCTTCGAACGGCGCGGTCTCGAAGGTCACCGAGTGCGCATCGTCGTCGTGCGAATCGCTGCTTCCGATCCCGGCCCTGTCCCACGCCGGGGCATGGAGACCAACCCATTGCGGGCCCGACCAGACCAGGTCGTCGTGCTCGAGGTCGGAGAGGGTGAACTCGGTCACTGCGGTGTCGGGCGGCGGCCAGGCAGACTCGGCCCGCCAGTAGCCGGGAGTCGGCGTGTTGAACGGCGCTTGCGTCGGCCCGTCAAAAGGGGTTCCGGTGCGGATGTAGGCGGTCAGCGCGGGAAGATCCATTACCCCGTTGTCGTCGCCGCGCAGATGGTGGCCGAACCATCGGGCCAGGAGATCGAGGTGATCGAGTGTCGGCCCGGGGGATCCGGTGGCCGGCCGATAGTGACCCCACGGCCCGACCACGGTGCGCTTCTCGCAGGTCAGGTGCTCGGCCAAAGCCAGCATCCCGTCCACATACCCGTCGACCCAGCCCCCGATGAGCAGGGTGGGGCACTGGATCGAGGCGTAGTCGGCACAGGGAGAGCCGTGAAGCCAGTAGTCGTCCCGCTTCTGATGGCGAAGCCAGATCCCCGGCCACTGCGGCGTGCCCTCCAGCCGGTCCATCCACTCCTCGAACCACCGATCCCCGACGATGTCGGGATCTGGGGGCAGGGCATTGGACACCACCATCGACGGTGGCCAATCCACCTGCTCCTGGGCGTGGAGCGAGCCTCCGGTGTAGTGCACGTCACACGCGAATCGATCGTGGGTGGCGTGGACCGGCGCAATCGCCTTGAGCTCGGGTGGTCGGAGCATGGCGGTCTGGAGCGAGCTGAACCCGCCCCAGGACACCCCCCACATGCCCAGGTTCCCGCTGCACCAGTCCTGTTCGGCCAGCCACTCGAGGACAGCCAGGGTGTCATCTTGCTCCCGGGGCACGTACTCGTCTTCGATGATCCCGGTGGAGGCGCCGGTCCCCCGGATGTCGATGCGGGCCCCGGCGAACCCCCGTTGGGCCAGATAGGCGTATGTCGGCCAGTCGGCCGAGTAGAACGCATCGTCCTTGCGATAGGGAAGCGATTCGACGATCGTCGGAAACGGGCCATCGTTGACGGTGTCGGGCAGATAGACGGTGAGTGCGATCCGGGTCCCGTCGTCCATCGGGACGAATACCCGGCGCTCGACCCGGAGCGGATACTCAGGCACTCCCTCTGGCACGGCGGCAATCTATCGTCGCCCCGGCCATGCCCAGCAGCCAGGTGACTTCCAAACTGCGCCAGGTTGTCGTCGTCGGAGCCGGGCTGGCCGGGCTGGTGGCGGCGCGGCGCTTGGCCGACGACGGGCTCGACGTCCTGGTCCTCGAGGCCAGGGACCGGGTGGGCGGGAGGCTGTGGTCATACCGACTCCCAAATGGCGAGATCGTCGAGCTCGGTGGTGAGTGGATTTCGAGGTCGCAGCGCGTTGTGCTCGACCTTGCGGCAGAGCTCGGTCTGGGGCTGATCGACACCGGCATGGACTTCATCTCGAGGGATCCGGTTGGCGGTGCTCCGATCCCGGCCGGCGAACACCAACGTCTCGGCCAGGCATTGTCGGATCGGATGTCGCAGCTGGAGCCGTCTGATTTGGGGACGATGACGGCCGAAGCCGTTCTCGCCGGCCTCGGTGAGACCGGTCCGGCGATGTCCGTCCTCCGTTCCCGTCTTCAAGGGACGGCCGGGGCCTCCTTAGCCGATGTCGCCGCTGCCGAGATCGGCGAGGAGTTCGGTATCGGCCAACAGGAGCCATACGTTCGGATCGAGGGCGGCAACGACCTTCTCGCCGAGCGATTGGCGCAAGGCCTGGACGTGCAACTGGAGATTGTTGTCACCTCGGTCCACTGGTCGGGTGAAGGAGGGGCCGTCGTGGCGCGGAATGAGGAGTTCCCGGCCTCGGCGATAGTGCTCGCCGTTCCGCTCGGAGTGTTGAAACGACTGGTGTTCGAGCCCGACTTGCCCGACGACCTGCTGGCGGTTGTGGATGGTCTGCGGATGGGAACCGGGGTCAAGGTCGGTATCGGGACCGTTGGGCCGCCGCCCATGTTCCGACGACAGGACACCGACATCCCGGCCTGGTACTGGACCGGGCTCGGCGCCGACGGGGAGGTGCGAAAGGCGATCACCGGGTTTGCCGGCTCGAAGGAAGGTGTCGGTGTCTTGATGGAAGAGACCAGGCGCCGGTTGCGAAGGGCGGCGCCCGAGGTCACCCTCGACGGCGACCACGTGGTCGCCGACTGGGGCTCAGATCCTTTCTCCGGAGGCTGCTATTCGGTGATCGGACCCGGTCAACGCAGGCCGCTCGAGGTGCTGGCCCGGCCCATCGGCGGGGTGTTCCTGGCGGGGGAGCACGTCAACGGGAGCGGGACCATCGAGGGTGCAATCACGAGTGGTGAGGATGCGGTGCAACGGCTCCGTTCGGCAGGGGTTTTCTGAACGACGGTTCAGTCTCCCTGCTACCGTCGGACGAACACAATGCACCCAGCGGAGGTGGCGTGAAACAGCTGTTCATCGACGGCAAGTGGGTCGATCCGCGCTCGGCTGAAAGCTTCGAGACAGTCAACCCGGCCACCGGTGACGTCCTGGAGTCGGTCGCCTCGGCCGGTTCGGACGATGCCGACGAGGCCGTTCGCGCTGCCCGGCGGGCCTTCGACGATGGCTCGTGGGGCCAACAGTCGGCGCCCCGCGACCGGGCCACCCTTCTGCTCGCAGTGGCCGAGATCATCCGACGCGACCGTGATCGTCTGGCCGAGCTTGAGACTCTGGATAACGGGAAGCCGATCGGTGACGCCTACTGGGACGTCGACGAGGCCGCCTACATGTTCGAGTACTACGCGGGTTGGGCGACCAAAGTGATGGGCTCGATCCCGCCGGTCGGTCCAGAGGCGATGAGCCTCGTGGTGAAAGAGCCGGTGGGGGTGGCCGCACTGATCACGCCCTGGAACTACCCGATCCTCATGGCCAGCCAAAAGATCGCCCCCGCCCTGGCCGCGGGATGCACCACCATCCTCAAGCCGGCAGAGCAGACTCCGTTGACCGCGATCGAGCTGGCCCGGATCCTCGAAGAGGCGGGGACTCCTCCGGGCGTGTTCAACCTCCTCACCGGGTTCGGCCCGGAAGCCGGTGCGCCCCTGGTGGCACACGCCGGAGTGGACAAGGTCTCATTCACCGGCTCGGTGGAAGTGGGCAAGATCATCTCCAAGTCGGCCGCCGACACCCTGAAGCGGGTGACGTTGGAGCTCGGTGGCAAATCACCGAACTTGATCTTCGCCGATGCCGATTTCGCAGCCGCCGTGGAAGGCACCTGCGCCGGAATCTTCGCCAATGCGGGCGAGATCTGCTCGGCGGGGAGCCGGGTCTTGGTCGACAAGTCCATCTACGACGAGGCGGTTGCCTCCATGATCGAGAACGCCCGGCAGATCAAGGTGGGCAGCGGTCTCGACCCGGAGACCACTATGGGCCCACTCATCTCATCGGCCCACAAGGAGAAGGTTCTGTCCTATGTCGGATCGGGTCGGGAGTCGGCGGCGACGGCCTACGAGGGGCCGCTTCCTTCCGAACCCGGCCTGGCCGGTGGCTACTTCATCCCACCGACGATCTTCACCGACGTCGACAACGAAGCCTTGATCGCCCGAGAAGAGATCTTCGGCCCGGTGATGGCGGTCATCCCGTTCTCCGACGAGGACGACGCAATCCGCATCGCCAACGACACGACGTACGGTCTGGCCGCCGCGGTATGGACCTCGGACGTCAAGCGAGCGATGAAGGTGGCCCGGGGAATCAAGGCGGGGGTGGTCTGGGTCAACGACAGCCAGCCGGCGCCCACCGAGTCGATCTGGGGCGGGTACAAGACCTCAGGCGTGGGGCGTGAGCTCGGTCCCTGGGGCATCGAGTCCTACCTCGAAGAGAAGCAGATCTACCTCAACCTGGGATGAGCATCTCTCTCACCACCGCCGAGCAGGCCTTGCAGGATCGGGCCCGGTCATTCGTCGACGAGCTGATCCCTTGGGAGGTCGAGGCCGAGATGAACCGTGGCGAGATCCCTCCCGACGTGCTTAAGGCACAGCAGGAGAAGGCCCGGGAGCTCGCCCTGACTTCGATCAACATGTCGGAGCGCCTGGGCGGGCCGGGATACAGCACGCTGGCCCAAGTGCTGATCCAGGAACAGACCGGGAGAGTGACCAATGCCCTGGGCTGGGTGGTCTCCACCGGGCCGTCGTGGATCGAGGAGGTGGCCACCGACCATCAGATCCAAACCTGGATCCGTCCCACCGTCGACGGGGACATACACGAGTGTTATGCCATCACCGAGGAGGGGGCGGGGTCCGACGTGGCCGGGATCGAAGCCACCGCCCGCCGGGAGGGCGACGAGTACATCCTCAACGGGGTGAAGTGGCATGTGACCTCGGCCAACCTCGCCTCGTACGTCTTCTTCCAGGCCAAGCTGACCGAGGGGCCCAATGCGGGACACCACGCCCTGTTCTTCGTCGACATGGACACGTCGGGTGTCGAATGCCTGCGGGTGCCTGAGTACTCCCACACCTACCGCCATCACCACTGGGAGATGAAGTTCACCGACGTCAGGGTCGCGGCGGCCAATCTGGTGGGCAGCGAGGGCGACGCGATGAGCTTCTCCCACGCTTGGTTTCGGTACGAACGGCTGATGATCGCCGCCAGGTGCTGTGGCGCTGCAGAGCGTCTCATCGAGGAGGCGACGGCCTTTGCCGACGAGCGCGAGGCATACGGCTCGAAGATCGCCGACTACCAGGCGATCCAGTTCATGCTCGCCGACTCACTCACCGAGTTGTGGGCGGCCCGCTTGATGACCTACGAGACGGCCCGGGCCATCGACGCCGGGGTCGATGTCAAGGTGCAACATGCCCGGTGCTCGATGGCCAAGTTGTATGCCTCCGAGATGGCGAACCGGGTGGCGGACCGGGCAGTGCAGATCTTCGGCGGACGGGGCTTCATGCGAGAGAACGTCGCGGAGCGCTTCTACCGGGAGCTCCGTGTCGACCGCATCTGGGAGGGCACCTCCGAGATCCAACGCCTCATCATCGCCGACCAACTCCGCAAGCGCGGGGTGCGGCCTCTGCTTGGACGAACCTAATGCAGGGCGTCACGCATGCGTGACGCCCTGCATAACGTTTGGGTCACCCGACCCTCCGATACGACCGCTCGACCAGTTTCTCCAGGACCTCGAGGTCGACGTCCTCCAGGCGCTTGATGTAGATGCAGGACTTCCCGGTGGTGTATTTGCCCAACTTCGCCATCAGTGGGTCGTCCTCATCCACGTAGTCCATGGAGTAGAGGGTCAGGTTCCTTCGGCGTGGTGAGAATCCGACCTTGAACCAGTCTCCTTCGCGGCCCGACTCGTAGACATAATGGTGGTCCCCGAACCCCACGATGCTCGAGCCCCATATATGAGGCTCCTCACCCGTGATTCGGCGTATGAGCTCCACCAGCGTCCTGGAGTCTTCCCGCTGCCGATCATCCTCGATCCCAGCGATGAACCCGGCGACACTTTCGTCGCTCTTCTGGGTCTTTGGTTCAGCCATCGCGCCAAACATATCAATGGCTGGAGTTGTCGAACGTAATGCAGGGCGTCACGCATTCGTGACGCCCTGCATTAGGTTGCGCGTTCTTACCTCAGCTCGCGTGTAGGGACCGTTGGGACCACGAGGCCGTGTCCTAGATAGGCGTGGGACATGATGGAGAGGAACTGGTAGACGGTTCCCTCCCAGTTGGACAGGGGCCCGGGGCGGTAGCCGCGGTTCTTGATCCCACGCATCACCGACTCACACGCCGCCCAGTCCTCCCGGTTGGTGATGTCCCAGAAGTCGACCGCATAGGCGGGATCGAAACCTTCCATTTCGAAGGCCTCGGGGGGGAAGAGCCAAGAACACTCGATATGCGTTCGGTCGATCCCGAGCGGGGTCAGACGATGGGTCATGACATAGTCAGGGTGGAGCGACAGCAACAAGTTGGGCATCACGGTCACGTACCAGACCTGACGGGCCAATCGCTCGTCGACCTGTCGGAAATTGACCCCGTTGGACGCCCCGTCGAGCGACATGGTGACGGCGTGCGGCTTGAGCTCCATCGTCCCGCCACACCACATCCCGGTCGGGACGTGGTCATAACCACTCTCGGGAGGAGTGACCTCGCATAGCTCGGGATGGATCGAAGAGCAGTGGTAACACTCGTTGTAGTTCTCGATGATGATCTTCCAATTGGCGTCGACCACGTAGGAGTGGGTCGCCGCGGTGACCAGCCGCTCGGTCTCGTACGGTGTCGTGATCTCGCCGAGGTTGCCGAAGTGCTCCTCCAGAGCGAGGGCCGTGCCCGAGAGGTCGATCCAGACCCAGCCCCCGTAGACCGCGACCCCGATGTTGGAGAGCGGGTAGTCGGCGGTGTCGAATTCGACACTCTGGGTGAATTTGGGCGCGGTTCGAAGAGTCCCGTCGAATCGATATGACCAGCTGTGATAGGGGCAGCGGATCTGCCGGGCGTCGAAGGCGTCGCCGATCGGGGCCAGCTCATGACCGCGGTGCCGGCAGACGTTGGAGAAGGCGCGGAGGATGCCGTCCGGATCGCGGCTGAGGAGGACGCCTTCGCCGCCGACGTCGATGGCCCGCAATTGACCGGGCGCCACCAGCTCGTCGAGCCGGCCGACGCAAGTCCAGGTCGATTGCCAGAGGTTCTCGCGTTCCCAGGCCAGGACACCGGTGGAGAGATAGGCATCGGCCGGGAAGGTGAGGCTCGAACCAAAGGCATCGAGACTCTTGCTGATCTGCTCGCTGTCGATTGGTGCCGGATTCATCTCGTTCTCTTCCTGCCGCCGTCGCCGGCTGAGTGTATCCTGAACGACGAGTCAGGATACCGAAAGAAAGGTGGCTCATGTCCTCCGCGGACGCCCAGGTCTCGGCTCTGGACGACTTGATCGAAGGAGAACAGAAGGTGTTTCTGGAACGGGCGCCTCGGGCGACCGAGATGGGCTCTCGAGCCAACCACTCGCTGGTGGGAGGCGTCACCTCCAGCTGGCAGATCTCCGACCCGCAGCCGATTTGGATCGATCGAGGTCTCGGATCGAGGGTCTGGGACGTCGATGGCAACGAATACGTCGACCTCCATGGGGGTTATGGGGCCATGCTCGCCGGGCACGCCCACCCGGCGGTGGTCGCCGCCGTCAGGGAGCGGGTGGGCCAGGGAACCCATTTCGCCCAGCCCACAGCCGACGCGATAGTCGTCGCCGAGGAGCTGGCGGCCCGATACGGCCAACCGTTGTGGCGGTTCGGGAACTCGGGGACCGAGTCGACGATGGACGCAGTCCATCTGATGAGGGCGATCACCGGCCGGGACCTGATAATCAAGTTCGAAGGCGCCTACCACGGTCACCACGATTCGGTCATGGTGTCGGTGTGGAACGAAGACGGGCTGGGGTCGGCCAAACATCCGAAGAGCCTGGCCGCAGGTGGCGGCATCCCCCAAGCAATGGTCGACCTGACCCTCGTCGCCACGTTCAACGATCTGGATGTCGTGCGCACTCTGCTCGAGGAGCACCGTGGCGAGGTGGCAGGGGTCATAATCGAGCCGGTCCTCCAAAACTGTGGCGTGCTACTTCCCGAGCCCGGGTTTCTCCAGGGTCTCCGCGAGCTGACCCGGGAGCACGACGTCTTGCTCACCTTCGACGAGGTGAAAACCGGCCTGACCGTGGGCAAGGGTGGTGCCACCCGTCGGTTTGGTGTGCAGCCGGACATCGTCTGCCTGGCCAAGGCCCTGGGCGGGGGACTGCCCATCTCGGCGATCGGCGGTAGAGAAGAGGTGATGACCCATATCGTCGACGGCACCTACGAGCAGGTCGGCACATTCAATGGAAACCCTCTGTCGATGGCGGCGGCACGTGCGATGCTCACCGAGGTGATGGTCGACGAGACCTATGTGCATCTCGAGCACATCCAGGGCCGCATGGAGAAAGGCGCCAACGAGGTCGTGGGGCGGCACAAGCTGACCGCCCATGTGGCCACTGCCGGCGCCAAGGGGAGTGTCATCTATTGCGCGGAGCCGATGCGCACCTATCGAGACTTCCTCGCGGTCGACGGCCGATATGCCCAGGCAGCCTGGCTCTACCAGTACAACAGAGGGGTGTTCCTCCCGCCCTGGGGCAAGGGGGAGCAATGGCTCCTTTCGGTCCAGCACACCGACGAGGACGTGGATCGCTACCTCGAGACGCTGGATGGGTTTGCGGCCATCATCGCCGGGTAGCCGGTCGTAGACTCGCCCGACCCATGAGTGGCGTCGTCGAACTGGTTGACCTCGAGAAACGATTCGGCGACGTAGCTGCGGTCGACCACATCGATCTTCGTATCGAAGATGGCGAGTTCTTCTCACTGCTCGGACCGTCGGGATGCGGCAAGACGACGACTCTGCGCCTGATCGCCGGGTTCGAGCGCCCTGACAGCGGGGCGATCATGATCGACGGCACCGACCAGGCCCACATCCCACCGCACAAGCGGCCGGTCAACACCGTCTTCCAGAGTTACGCCCTCTTCCCGCATATGAACGTGTCCGAGAACGTGGCCTTCGGACTCCGCTACAAGGACGTGGACAGGACCGAGGAGAAGGCGAAGGTCGGTGCGGCCCTGGAACGGGTACGCCTGACGGGCATGGAGAACCGGAAGCCGACACAGCTGTCGGGAGGACAGCAGCAGCGAGTCGCCCTCGCCCGGTCGCTGGTGCTCAACCCTTCGGTCCTCCTCCTCGACGAGCCTCTGGGCGCTCTCGACGCCAAGCTGCGCAAGGCTCTTCAGGTGGAACTGAAGAGTCTTCAGGAGGACCTCGAGATCACCTTCATCTACGTCACCCACGATCAGGAGGAAGCACTCACCATGTCCGACCGGATCGCGGTCATGGCCGAGGGCCGTGTCGAGCAGCTGGGCAAGCCGTCAGATGTCTACGAGACACCGACCTCGAGCTACATCGCCGACTTCCTCGGGGTCTCCAACCTGATGATCGCAACGGCGACCGGCCCGGGGCGGGTGGCGGTTGGGGGCCGGGAGAT
>JBOGEV010000036.1:0-7385 GCA_050742015.1 Acidimicrobiia bacterium | reverse complement strand
CGGCCGGCCCGGGCAGTAGGCGGCGACTTCTACGATTTCATCGATCTCGACGATGGCCGTCTGGGTGTGGTCATCGGGGACGTCACCGACAAGGGAGTGCCGGCTGCCCTGGTGATGGCCACCTGCCGATCGATGCTGCGGGCTGCGGCGCAACGACACACCTCGCCTTCGGCAGTTCTCGCCGACGTCAACGACGCACTGGTCCCCGAGATACCACCTGCCATGTTCGTCACCTGTCTCTACGGCATCATCGACACCGGGGCGGGCCAAATCGTCTTCGCAAACGCCGGGCACAACCTTCCCTACGTCCGGAGCGCCGACGGCGTGATCGAGTTGCGCGCAACGGGAATGCCGCTCGGGCTCATGCCGGGGATGGCCTATGACGAGAAGCGATACGAGATGGCGTCGGGCGAGGTGATGGTGCTGACCAGCGACGGCATCACAGAGGCCCACAGCCAGGAAGGCGAGATGTACGGCTTCTCCCGGCTCATGGGCCAGGTCGCCCAGAAGCCATCAGACGGTGACGTGGTTGCGGCATTGGTCGCTGACCTGGAGAGATTCACCGGCGACGAAGCCGAGCAGGAGGACGACATCACCCTGGTCGTCGTCAAGCGGACCTCGTCCGCTCAAGACTCGGCCTCGAGTTTTCTCGCTCCGAGCTCCGACCAGGTGTTGGACACGTTCACCCTGGCCAGCGAGGAGGGGAACGAGCGCATTGCCATCGACAAAGTCACCGCTGCCGTTGGCCACCTTGGTCTGGAGTCGGCCCGTTTGGAGCGACTCAAGACCGCGGTCGGAGAGACGGTCATGAACGCAATCGAGCATGGCAACGACTACCGGCCCGACTTGGACGTTGGAGTCGTGGTCAGTGCCACCGACGTCGTGGTCAGCGTTCGCGTCACCGATCACGGCGGCGACAGTCCGATGCCTGAGACGGTGACCCCTGACATCGAGGCCAAGCTCGCCGGCGAACAGTCACCGCGGGGCTGGGGGTTGTTCCTGGTCGAGCAGATGGTCGACGAGGTGCGGTCGACCAGTGAGGGCGGATCCCACACGATTGAGCTTGTGATGAACCGGGAAGGAGATTCCTGATGGAGAACGCGTTCGAGGCGATGGTCACCAAGGTCGATGACGGCGCGGTCGTTGTCATGAGCGGAACGGTGAACCGGGCGGCGAAGCAAGCGCTCGAGGCTGCATACGATGAGGCGGCGTCGGGGTCGGGGAGGGTCCTGCTCGACTTCCGGGGGGTCGACTACATCAACTCCACCGGCATCGCGGTCATCGTGGGGGTGCTCGCCATGGCCCGGGCTGAGGATCGGGAAGTGGGGGCTTTCGGTCTGACGGATCACTACCGGGAAGTGTTCACCATCACCCGACTGGCCGACTTCATGACCATTTACGAGGATGAGACGGCCGCTGCCGCGGCCGGATGAGGAGAGGAAACATGCCAACTGCCAATGTGACGATGAATGTGCGCGAAGCGACGGACCGAGTCCGTGTGATCGACATCTCGGGTGAGATCACCGGTTTCTCCGAGAAGGAGATCTCCAACGCGCACGAGGAAGCGGCCCGGGGCGGAGTCGACGCCGTCATCCTCAATTTCGAGGACCTCGACTACATGAACAGTGGCGGGATCGGGCTCTTGGTCACCACCCTCATTCGGGCCCAGCGGAGCGGCCATCGTCTGATGGCCTATGGGCTGACCGATCATTACTGCCAGATCTTCTCGCTGACCCGTCTCGACGAGGCGATCGAGATCTTCGACGACGAGACCGCAGCTCTCGCCGCCGTCTGAGCGCCAAGACGTGGTCGCCGTCAGGAGGCGGGCTCATCGCCGTCTGATCCGGCCCGCGCCGCTCTTGGTCTTGATGATCGGGGCGGGGAGTCTCCTCTACATCCTGACCAATACGCGGGATGTCGAGCTCGATCTCCTCCTCGTGGCCTCGGCGGTGGCGTTCGTCCTGGTAGGTGCCCTGATCCTGAATCGGACCGATGGGAACCGAGTCGGCTGGGTGCTGGCTGCGATCGGGCTTGCGTTGTTCCTGTCGGGCGTATCTGCGGTCCTGGCTGATCGCGGCGCAGTCGTGGCCGGCGCCATCGGCGGCGCCATCTGGCTGTCGTGGTTCGTCCTCGTCGGGTTTCTCATGTTCTGGTTCCCCACCGGGCGACCCCTGACACCGAGGTGGCGATGGCTTGCGTGGTGGGGGCTCACGGTCGGCGTGATGAGCCTCTCCTACGTCGTCAGCGCTCAGCTATGCCTGGAGGACCAAGGGGAGGGCTGCGAGGTGTGGATCGACAACCCGATAGGCATATCATTCGTACCCAACCCGGAGTATGGGGACTTCTCCGGGATCGGTTTCGGGGCCCTGCTCGGATTCGTCCTCCTGGCGGGCGTCTCCCTGGTCGTCAGGTTCGTGCGCTCGCGGGGGATCGAGCGTCTCCAACTCAAATGGTTCGCTTTTGCCGTGGGCAGCATCATCGTGGCTACGGTCGCCCAAGAGACCGTCGGCGGACTGTTTCCCGGCGCGACGGTCGTTCTCGACCTGTTGTGGAGTCTGTCGATAGTGGCCCTCCCCATCACCATCGGAATATCCGTGCTGAGGTACCGGCTCTATGAGATCGACCGCATCGTCTCCAGGACGGTGACATATCTGCTGGTGCTAGGGCTGCTGGCGGCAATGTATGGCGGGTGTTTCCTGCTGCTGACCCAGCTGTTCCCGTCGGACAACGATCTGGTCGTAGCCGCCACCACTCTGGGAGTGGCTGCGTTGTTCACTCCGGTGCGAAACGGCATCCGACGTGCAGTGGATCGTCGTTTCAACCGCTCCCGATTCAACACGGAGAAGGTGATGGACGAATTCTCCGGCTCCTTGCAGGGCAATGTCGACTCCGCGGGTCTGATAGATGGCTGGCTGGGCGTGGTCTCTGAAACAATGCAACCCGCCACTGTCGCCGTCTGGATCCGTCCCACCGGACGGTGAACACCGGTGAGGCGTGACCGCTCCGTCAGAGCCGTCAGCCCTTGAGTGCCGCCCTCGCCGCGTAATAACCGCACATGCCATGGACCCCGGCACCTGGCGGCGTGGCCGACGAGCAGAGGTAGAGACCGTCGCCGATCTTGTAGGGGGCGGTCGACCCGAGCTGGAAGACCTTCTTCAACCCGAACCCCCCACCCGCGATGTCGCCCCGGATGTAGTTGGGGTTGTGGATTTCGAACTGACCGGCGTTCATGGTGTGCCGGCCGATGATCAGGTCCCTGAATCCGGGGGCGAATCTCTCGATCTGGGCCTCGATGGCCTTGGTCATGTCGATGTCCGAGCCGGAGGGGACGTGGCAATAGCCCCAGGCAGTGTGTTTCCCCTCAGGCGCCCGGGTCGGATCGAAGAGCGACTGCTGGGCGACCAAGACGAAGGGCCGCTCGGGATGGGAACCGGAGTGAACCTGATCCTCGGCCTCGGCCACCTGCTCCCAGGTCCCCCCGACATGCACCGTTCCCGCCTGATGGCTCCACTCGTCGGCCCAAGGAATCGGCCCGTCCAGTGCCCAGTCGACCTTGAACACGGCGGGTCCCGATTTCCAGGCAGCCATTCGGCGCCTATCCCGGGGGTTGACCCGGTTGCCACCAATCCGCACCGCGGCCCGGGGCATGACGTCGAGCAATGTCGAGCTGGTCGCGGGCAGTTCGTCGAGTGAGCCGATCATCCGGCCGGTCTCGATGGTCCCGCCACGGTCGACGATGACCTTGGCCAGGGCTTCGGCAACGCGTTGGGAGCCGCCCCGCACCATGGGCCATCCGTAGGCGTGGGCCGAGACAGCGAAGATGAGGGCGATGCCTCCGGTGAGGGGGGAGCCGAAAGGGGCGATGGCATGGGCAGCCAGCCCCGCCAGAACGCCCCGAGCCTCGTCAGACGAGAACCCCGAGGCTATGACCGACGCCGGCAAAGCGCCCCGCGTCGCCAACCTGATGAAACTGCTCGGGTTGTCGGGGACCAAGGTCATCGGGCCGAGGAAATCCTCCATCAATTCGTCGGCCGACCGGACGAGAGGGCCAAGGATCCGCCGGTAGTGGTTCGCATCGGCGCCGAAGCCGGCGGCGGTGTCCTCGACATCCCGCATCATCACTCCCGCCCGCCCATCACCAAGCGGGTGGGCCAGCGGGATGCCGGGGTGGACCCAGTCGACCTCCAGACCGAGGTCGCGGAAGAAGGGGGAGGCCACACCCAGCGGGTGGATTGCCGAGCAGATGTCGTGGGCGAACCCGGGGAGCGTCAGCTCCTCGGTTCGGGTCCCCCCGCCGATCTCGTCGGCCTGCTCCACGACCAACACTCGCTTTCCCCGACGGGATAGCTCCGCCGCGGCAGCCAGGCCGTTGGGCCCTGCTCCGATCACGACCGCGTCGTATTCAGCCATTCACCATCAATTGTGCCTCGCCGCCGTTACGAGATGGTGACCGTCACGGCTCGAAGCGGGGAGACCTCCCGTAACGATGGCGGAACGGCCCTGTGATCTGATGGTGATATCGGAGAAAGGACCGAGTTGACCGAGCCGAGAAATACCGACAGTTGGGCCCAGCCGGTCGACGCCTTCCATGTCGGGGACGTCGCCGAAGGTGCGCGCAAGGGGAATGTCGAAGGGAGGAAACCGACCGGGCCCCTGCAGGGCTTCGGGCAGCTATGGCAGAAGTCCTACGAGGTGCGGGTCCCGGGAACCACTCCCGAGCTTCTCATCTCCACCTGGAAGGCGAACTTCGGGGAGTTCTGGCCCTCGTACAACAAGTTCTATGCACCGGCCGGTGGCATTGCGCCCGGCGAGGTCGCAGTGATCGGCGGGGGCAAAGGCCCGGCCAAGATCTCCACCGGAGTCAGGGTCATCTACGCCGACGATCGCTCCTGGTCATACATGACACCGGAGGGCCATCCGTGGGCTGCGATCATCACCTTCAGCGCCCATGAGGCCGAGGACGGTGTCACCGTGGCGAGGATCCATCTCCTGGTCCGGGCCAACGATCCGCTCTACGAGATGAGCTTCAAGCTATACACGTCACGTCTCGAGGACCAGATCTGGAACCACACCCTGACCCAGGTGGCGTCGCACTTTGGGGTGGCGGCCCCGGTCGTGGAGAGAAGTGTCCTACTCGTGGACAAGAAGCGGCAATGGAACCAGTTCTCCAACATCTACAAGAACTCGGCACTACGGACCCTGCTCCGCCGGGACCGGTAACTGGATGACGCGAGTCGGGGCCCCCCTTCCGGGGGCCCGACCGTGATCCGTGAAGTGTGGTCCCTCTAGAGGAGGACGGCCTTCTTGCGGATCTGCAGGAACACGTATCCGACGACCATCAGCGTCAACCCGATCACCATGGCAAAGGCAGAGAGCGCGTAGGCCACGATTCCGAGGCCGAGGGCGGTGGTCAGGGTGGTGGCGCCCATCCAGGAGGCTCTTGCCTCGTTGGGAACCATGACCTGTTCGCCGCTCTCGTCGAGGACGGTTGCGCCGTTCTCATCCACCAGCGGGATCTCCCGGGGCATCTGTGCGTAATACAGACCCTCAGTGCTGTCGAGCTGGTGGTGCGTGATGATGTCGGACTGTGCCCACATCGTGAATGGCCCTCTCACCGGGGTCTCCGGGACCACGGCGTCATCGGGAGTCGTCACATCCTGGGCGGCGGCCTGGTCCCAGGTGTACCAGGCGCCGAAGACCCCTCCCGCCAGGGCGCCGAATCCGACGGCCAGAGCCACGATGGCTGCGACGAGAAGAAGGGGGGACTTGCGATGAGAACCGGTGTCCTCGGGGATGACCAGTCTCTCTCTGTCGATGGCAGTCATTTGATGCCTCCTGTTCCTACGGCCAACTGCCTTACAGGGTCATCATCGGAGCTTGTGAAGAAATGCACGAGGGGCGCAGGTCCCCTATCCCGTGGGACCTTTGGCCCCATCGACGCTGTGTCTAGACGCAGGCGCCCTCGGGGTCGGCACCGCGGCCGCAGAGCGCAGTCTCCTCGACGGTGTCCAAGATGAATCCTCCGTTGAGAGGCTCGCCGAAAACGTGCACCCGAAGACCACGGAGGGCGTCGTCACCGAGACCGATCACGTCGTAGGTCACCTCACCGAGGTCGCTGGCCGTGGGCGCAACCACGAGGACGATCTCGGACGGCGGATCTACCGAGGCGACTGCCTCGGCCATGATGAAGCCGAGGTCCAGCATCGTGTCGGCAGCAGGGACCTCCTCTTCGGTCGCAATGTGCGTCGTATCGTTGGTGACACCTAGGTAGCC
The DNA here is from genome assembly GCA_050742015.1 of Acidimicrobiia bacterium. Classification (GTDB taxonomy): domain Bacteria; phylum Actinomycetota; class Acidimicrobiia; order Spongiisociales; family ZC4RG35; genus JARDZU01. Next base: position 1,112 of record JBOGEV010000036.1, on the reverse strand, counting down.
GACGTAGCGCAGGTTGACCCATCCCTCGGTCCCTTCGAAGTCGACCCCGATCCAGAACGAGCCCGGTAGCTCCCTCGTCTCCCCCAATGCGATCAAGGCATCGTGAAGGGGCGGGATGCCATCCAGGATCGGTTGATCGGCGCCCGGCGCTGCCCTCAGGTTGAGCACATCGTCGTGGGCGACGCCGATCACCGCGAGCATGTCACCCGCGGCGGGGCCGAACTCGATCGGCTCACCTGGGAGGCCACCCGACCCGGCGGTCGTGGTCGGTGCGTCGGCGGTGGTCGTGGTGACGGCGATGGTCGCTGTGGGCGTCGGCGGACTCGTCGTCGATGTGGGCGCCACGGTCGTCGTCGTGGTGTCGATGATCGACGTAGTGGTGGTTCCCTCCTCGGCGCTCCCTCCACAGGCGGCCATGAGCATGCCCCCGATGACCAGGCAGATCCAGACAGTGCGTGACCTCACATCGTCCCTTTTGTTGCAGGACAGCAACGACACGATACGACCGTTTGGTTCCGGTCAGTTGCCTCTGAAGTCGGGTTTTCTCTTCTCCAGGAAGGCAGTGACCGCTTCCATCAGGTCGTTGGAAATCAGAAAGGAGGAGTTCCATTGCGCCACGTAGTCGAGGGCCTGTTCGACCGTCCGACCGTCGTTGGCCCTCAGGACCTGTTTGATGCCTTGGGTCACGAGTGGGGAGTTGTCGGCGATCAAAGCGGCAATGCCAAGGGCTCCCGCCAGGGTCGACTCGGCATCGGGGTGGATCTGGTTGACGAGCCCGATCTCTGCCGCTCGGCCGGCGTCGATGTCCTCCCCGGTAAAGGCGAGCTGCGCAGTCTGTCCGGGCCCGACGATCGCGGGCAGGCGTTGCAGGGTCCCGATGTCGGCGACCAGGCCCATCCGGGTCTCCCGGATCGAGAAGGTCGCGTCCTCGCTGGCGAGCCGGATGTCGCAGGCGGTGATCAGGTCCATGCCCGCACCCAGGCAATATCCCTGGACTGCGGTGACCACCGGCTTCGGCGAATCGGCGAAGCAGCTCGCACTGCGCTGCATCTCCTTGATCTGCCGATACAGCCTCAGGTTGGCGGTCGCCGGGGAGTCGGAAGATGGCTGCA
>JBOGEV010000035.1:0-2744 GCA_050742015.1 Acidimicrobiia bacterium | reverse complement strand
GTTGCTCCACCCCGTCTATCTCGCCCCGACGCTTCACCTCGACGGCCACCGCCCGGCCCTCCGCGTCCGAGCACAGCAAGTCGACCGGCCCGATGTCGGTCGGGTACTCCCGGCGAAGGAGTGTCATCCCCTCCTCGAGCACCCAAGGTCGGCCAGCGAGGAGTTCCTGGAGATGCGCCTCGACCCCGTCCTTTTGGAGACCGGGATCGTCACCCAAGACATGGGTGACGTCCTCGATGACCTCGGACATCGAGATGACCAGCTTCTCTCCCTTGCCGTTGGTCACCTCCCACCGATCCTCGAAAGTCTCCACGACGTTGGGCGCCACCATCCAGTTCAACGGCTTGGAGGCGTTCCCATCGGAGTGGATGGCGAGTGTCCCGTCGGCCTTGACCATGATCAAACGGACCGCCTCCGGGAGATGAGCGGTGAGCCGACCCGAGTAGTCGACCGTGCAGCGGGCGATGACCAACCTCAAACGTGGGCGAGGGTACCGGTGCGGTGGATCCTCCCGGCGACGACCGCGCTCAGCGAGAAGAGGACCGCCAGGACCAGCCATCCAGGGGTGTAGACGCCGAGACGATCGACGGAGAGCCCCATGAGCGGCGCCCCGAGGCCGACACCGGTGAGAAACCCGAGCATGGTGAGACCGGTGCCCCGGCCCACCAGTTCGGGGTCCGAGAAGTCCATGACCGCCAACATCCCTACTGCATTCCAGGCGACCGCGCCGGACCCGAAGAGGAGGGCGGTGGGGATCAGGACCCAACTGGAGACCCTGCCAGAGGCGGCGAGTGCGAGGAGAATCGCACCCAACGCCGACTGCGCGGCGAGCAACCGAAGGGTGCGACCATGGCCCAACCAGCGCTCCGAGACCGAGCCCCACGTGATCCGGGAGACGACACCGACCAGGCCCACCCCGGCGATCAGCAGACCCGCCTGCGCGTGAGTCCACCCCTGATCCTCCTCGGCGAAGAGGGGGAGGAAGGTGGTGGTGCCGGAGACTCCGAGACCGATGAGAGTCCCGTAGACGGCGATCCACTTGACCGCCGTGGGGATGGGGGCCTTCGGGGCTCCGGAGCCCAGGGGCTTGCGTATCACCTGGGGCCGGTTCCACATCCCGAACAAGGCCATGATCGGAAAAATGATGAATGAAGCCCAGGCCACCCTCCAGTTCGACGCCTCCGAGATGACCGGAATTAGCAGGCCACCGAGGAAGGCCCCGGCCTGCACTCCTGATTGCTTGAGCCCAGTGACCACTCCCCTCTCCCCAGCTGCGACGTTGTCGACGATGAGCGCGTTGGTGGCAGGGTTGGTCCAGCTGTTGGGCAGGCCGGTGAGGACGGCGCCTACGAACAGGATCAGGTAGCTAGGCGCAATCGAGATCACCGTCATGGCCCCGATGGCGAGGAGGAGCACCCCGGTGACCGACTTCACGCTGCCAAGCCGGTCGGTCACCCGCCCGAACAGAGGCGACAGCACTGCTCCGGTGAATCCACTGGCAGAGACCAATGCGCCGATCTGCCAGCGCTCCACCCCGAACTCTTCGATCAGGCTGATGGCGACGACTCCGAACGCGCTCTGCCCGAACGTGGCCACGCCCATGGCGGTGGCGGTGACCGCGGCCAAGGACCAACGGCTGAAGGGGCGCTTCGATGGTGGGATGGCGGACAACTAGATTCCGATTGTCGATAGGAGATGGCTCATGATGCGAATCGCGGTGGGCACCGAGAAGGGCGCCTACCTGCTGACCGAGTCGGGATCAACCTGGCAGGTCGAAGGTCCGCTGTTCCCGGGGTGGAAGGTCACCGCGTTCGGTCAGACGGCAAACGGGACCCACCTCGCCGGAGTTGGCAGCAACTGGTTCGGCGCCACCGTCCACCGCAGCGAGAACCTGATCGACTGGAAGCCGGGCGAGTCCTCACCCACGTGGCCCGACGGATCCGATCGCAAGATGGAACAGATCTGGACCTTTCACAACCAGGGTGACCGGTTGCTGGCCGGGGTGGCTCAGGCAGGCCTTTTCACCTCCGAAGACAACGGGATGACCTGGGAGCCGATCGCGGGCCTCAACGAGCACCGGACCAGGGGGGACTGGTTCCCCGGGGCCGGCGGCCTCTGTGCTCACCGGATCCTGACCGGGGCGGGCAGCACCTGGATCGGGATCTCGGCCGTCGGAGTGTTCCGATCCGACGATGAAGGAGCCACCTGGGCGACGAAGAACGACGGCGTGCCCCCGGTGGACACCGCCGAGGGAGGGGAACGGCCCGAGGTCGGCTACTGCGTCCATGGTCTTGCCAACGACGAGAGCGATCCCAACAGGATTTGGCGCCAGGATCATCGCGGTGTGTTCCGGACCAGCGACGGGGGCGACAATTGGGAGCGGATCGAATCGGGGCTCCCTGCCGGGTTCGGCTTCGTCATCTGGCGTCACCAGAGTTCGGGTCGGCTTCTGACGGTGCCCCTCGACTCCGCCGACAATCGGGTCCCGGTCGATGGCCGCTTACGCGCCTACGCCTCCGACGACGATGGAGACTCGTGGGCCATAGCCGGAACCGGCTGGCCCGACTCCCCTCAGTTCACCGGTGTCCTGCGACGGGCGTTCGACGGTGACGGCAACGGGACGTTCTGTTTCGGGACCAGCGGCGGCAAGCTCTGGCTCACCCGCGACATCGGAGAGACCTGGCGGCAGCTCGACCCCTCGTTCCCCCGCATCGCTGCGTTGAAGGTCGTGACGTGAGTGTCAC
>JBOGEV010000034.1:0-27259 GCA_050742015.1 Acidimicrobiia bacterium | reverse complement strand
GCACCTCGAAGTCTCCGGGCACCGGCTTCCCGATCTCGGCGATTCTGACGGTGTCGGGGGCCCCGTATCGATCCCGGACGATCGCCTTCACACCGCAACCTCGTCATCGCCGGGTAGGAATCCGGTCATCGTGAGGACGACCTGCCCGTGGGCATGCCCGTCGGTGACGAACTGGATGGCATCCGCCGCCTCGGCCATGGGATAGCTTCGGTCGATCACCGGGGCGAGGCTGCCTGCTTCGATCAGCGCCCGCAGCGTCACCAGGTCGTCGTGGCTGTCCTTGTGGATCAAGGGCCGGACCTTCAGATCGAGGAAGGGGGCCACGGCCAGCCATCGCATCCATCGGTCGACACCCATGAACCACCTGCCGCCGGTCCCGCCGACGCAGACAAGCGTCCCACCGGGCGCGAGCACCTTCCTGTAGTCGGACAACGTCGGGTTTCCGTAGAGATCGACGATCACGTCGTACCTCCCCGCGCCATCGACGAAATGGTGCCGGGTGTAGTCGATCACATGGTCGGCGCCTATCGACCGGACCAGACCCATCTTCGCCGTGCTGCAAACCGCGGTGACTTCGGCACCCAGCCACTTGGCGATCTGCACCGCATACATGCCGACGCCTCCGGAGGCGCCGGTTATCAGCACCTTCTGGCCATGCCCCACCTCGCCCTTGTCCCGCATCGCCTGCAATGCGGTGAACCCGGCGATCGGGATCGCCCCCGCCTGTGTCAGGGTGATACCTGCCGGCTTCACACTCAGCTGGTCCGCCGGGACCGATGCATATTCGGCGTAGGACCCGGCGCACCAGCCGAAAACCTCGTCGCCGGGCCGGAATGTGGTGACATCATCGGCCACGGCCTCAACCACGCCCGACACGTCGAGACCCGGGATCAGGTTCTTAGGTTTGCGCAGCCCGGTCACGAACCGAGCCGCATAAGGAAGTCCGCGCATCAGATGCCAATCGGTCCCGCTCACCGACGTGGCGTGAACCTGGACCAGGACCTCCCCCCGCCCCACCGACGGCTTCCCGATCTCACGAAGCCGGAGAACCTCAGCCGGCGCGCCGTACCGCTCCTGCACAGTCGACAACATCGTGTCGACCTGCTTCTCCGTCATCGATCCCATCTCCACCTCCCTGCCTTGCATTTGTTTCGTACCGCGTAAGGTAGCCCATACGTTGTAAGGTGTCAAGACGGAGGAGGATGACTTACCTTGTACGGTACGATTAGTGGGCAGACGAGATGACCACGACGACCAAGACCACCACCGAGCCCCGGACTCCATTGAGCAGGGACCGCGTGCTTCGGGCCGCGGTCGACCTCGCCGACCGGGACGGAATCGAGTCACTGACGATGCGAAATCTGGCCTCGGAGCTCGGCGTGGAGGCCATGTCGCTCTACTACCACGTCGCCAACAAGGAGGAAGTCCTCGATGGCATCGTCGAGCTGATCGGGAACGAGATCAACCTCGCCGTCGGCGACATCGACGAGTCGCAGGCGGCGTCCGATTGGAATCTGGCGATGCGTGTGAGGATTCTGACCGCCCGTCAGGTCATGCTCCGCCACCCCTGGGCGCCGGGCGTGATCGAGTCCCGGGTCACCATCAGCCCTTCGATCATCCTCTACTACAACTCGATGCTCGGCCTGTTCCGGCACGGGGGATTCAGCTACGACCTGGCTCACCATGCGATGCACGCCCTGGGGAGCCGGGCGCTTGGCTTCACTCAGGAGCTCTTCGACCCAGCCGACGACGGCAACGACGAGGCCGACTCCGATGAGATGTTGACCCAGATGGCGGCCCAGGTCCCCTATCTGGTCGAGATGCTGATGGAGGTCACCCACGACGACCCTGGGTCGACATTGGGCTGGTGCGACGACCAGACCGAATTCGAATTCGGGCTCGACCTGATCCTCGACGGCCTCGACCGGGCCCGGACCAGGGCCTGATCCCCGATCACCGGCGCAGGTAGCGCAAATAGACGACGTGATCGCCGAACTCCCGTGACTCGACCAGGTCGAGCTGGATCCTGTGGTCGAGATTCGGGAAGTACGGCGTGCCGCCGCCCAGGACCACGGGACGGACGAACAGCCGGTACTCGTCCACCAGCCCGTGCTCGATGCACGTGGCCGCGAGGCCGGCGCCACCGACGGCTATGTCATCCCCGTCCTCTTCCTTCAGGGCCATCACCTCTTCGGCGGCGTTGTTCCTGACCAGCCTCGAATCACCTACCACCTCGGTCAGGGTCCTCGAGAACACGACTTTGGGGACCGCCTTCCAGATACGTGCGAACTCGAGCTCGTACTCCGAGGACCACTCGCTCTCGTCGGTTGTGTCCCAAACCAGCATCGTCTCGTACAGGCTCCGTCCCATGAGCTGCACACCGGTCCCCCGCATCTCTTGGTTGTGAAACCTGTGCAGTTCCTCGTCGGGATGAGTCCAGTCGATCTCCCCGTCGGGGTCTGCGATGTAGCCATCGAGGGAGACTGCCATCGAGTAGATCAGCTTTCGCATGTAGTCCTCGGGGTCATCGCGTCCTGTTCTTCCGACACCAATACGGACTGACCGGTCACATTGGACTCATCGGTGCCACGGTCGCGCTCACTCGGTGGGCTGACTGACCGCCGTCACCGCCAGGTACTCGGCTCGGCCAATGCGCGCCGTGCTCACCCGGGGCGATGAGTACCCGAGGCTCACCAACGTCTCGACCAGTCGGGTGGCTCCATCGGGATCGAGGCCGTGGCGCAAACCATCTTTCAGCTTTCTCTCGAAAATGAGCAGTCGACCCCCGGGTGCGAGCACACGCCAGATCTCGACCAGCCCCGCTTCGGGATCAGCCCAATGGTGAAAGGTCGACACCGACAGGGCCGCGGTGAACCGGTCGTCTTCGAAGGGGATCGACTCCGCCGAGCCCAACCTGACATCCGCGGCCGGGACGCGTCTCGATGCCCGCTCCACCATGGTCGGGCTCGGATCGATGCCAGCGACCTCGCAGCCGGTGGTCACGGCTTGCTCGAGGGCCGCCCCAAGGCCACATCCCAGGTCGACAAACCGATCACCAGGCTGTAGCGACAGCTCGGCGACGGCTACCGCATTGCTCTTGGGAGTCCGGTGGAACAGCCCGAACCAGAACACCTTGAATGCTGACCAGCGTTCGACGTCGGCGACAGGTGATGTCACTGTCGCGAGATTAGGACCTGCACGAGGAGTTCCTCCGACTGATCGACAGAACCCGATCCAGCGCTTGGGCTATCACCCTTACCGGGCGATGCCCGATGTGGCCCCACCCCTCATGCTTCCGTCACGGAGGACTTCCATGGCCGAGCGTCTCACGCCCGAGCAGATCCAGACGCTGAGACGTCTGGCACTCAACGACGAGGCTCTGACGTCGGACGCCCTTAGCGGGAACCTCGCAGGGTTTCACGGACTCGATGGCCGTACCTCGGCACTGGTCCGGGTCGCGGCTCTGATCAGCATGGCGCCGGACAGCAGCTCATATCCTTGGGCGATCGACCAAGCCATGGCCGCCGGAGTCGGTGACGAGGAAGTCTTTTCGGCCTTGATCGCGATTGCTCCCATCATCGGTGTTGCCCGATTGAACGAAGGCTTGGCCCACCTCATGGAGGCGCTGGAGCTCGACACACTCGAGAGCTGAGCTCGACACACTCGGGGCGGTGAGGGATCGGGCTACCCTCCGCCGGTTGCCCGAGACCTCACAGAGATGCTCGATCTAAAGCTTCACCCGCCAACTCATAGACCCGGCATAGTCCGACGTAGCGCCGTGCTCGACAAGCTCGCGACAGCACACCACGCCAGACTGGTCGCGATCGTCGCCCCTCCTGGCTTCGGCAAGACCACCGTCATGGCGCAGTGGATGGAGAGCGAGTCCCGGCCGGCTGCATGGCTCACGATCGACCGTCTAGACAATGACCCGGCGGTCTTGATAGGCGATATCTACGCCGCACTCACGTCGGCCGGAATGCTCAGTCGCCCCCGGCGTCAACGAACGACATCGGAGATCGTGCTCACCCATGGGGTCACGAGTTTGATCGAAGACCTGGAGCGTCACCGGGTTACCGGCACCCTCTTCCTCGACCAGGTAGACCGTCTCCGCAACAGAAGCTCCCTCGACGTGCTCGGCTCTCTGATCACCCAGGTCCCGGACGCCTTCAAGGTTGCCATCGCCACCCGCTCCGGGGCGGGCCTGCCGTTCCCCATCCTCCGCTCGCAGGGTGCATTGATGGAGATTTCCCATCTCGATCTCGCCATGGAAGAGACAGAGGCCAAGGAGCTTTTGGACGGCGCCGGGGTGAGCATCGAGACGGACTTCGGCCACATCCTGGAACGCACCGAGGGCTGGCCAGCGGGCCTCTATCTCACCGCCCTCGCCATGCAGGCTGGAGCTGATGCATCGTCATTGCCGGAGGTGCGGGGAGATGACGTCTTCGTCGCCGACTACATGAGGCACGAGGTTCTCGGTCGCTTGTCTGCTGAGCGCCGATCCTTCCTGACCCGCACCTCGATTCTCAGCCGCCTCTCCGGGCCCCTGTGCGACTTCGTCCTGGAGACCTCGGGGTCCGCCCGTCGGTTGGAGCGACTCGAGGGCTCCAATCTCCTGATCACCCCCATGGATCGCACCCGGACCTGGTATCGCTACCACAGCCTGCTTCGTGACTTCCTCAGGTCCGAGTTGGAGCGCAGCGAGTTCGAAGCGCCGACTTCCCTTCATTCTCGCGCTGCCTCGTGGCTCAAGGAGCACGGAGAGCCGGAGATGGCGATCGAACACGCAATCGAGGCGGGCGAGAGCGACCACGTCGCTTCGATGGTGGCCGACGTAGCACGTAGCACCTATGCACAGGGCCGAATGGACACCCTGTCGCGATGGCTCACCTGGCTCGAAGACGATGGGACGATGTCGAACACCCCCGGGTTGGCCGCGATCGGATCGTTTGCGCGCTCGCTCGAAGGCGACGAGCGGGGAGCGGAACGTCTGGCTGGTCATGCCTTCGTTGGTGCCGATGGCGAGGCGTTGCCGGAGGACAGCCTCGTGCCCATCTCCCTCGTCGTGCGATCTTTTCGAGCCGATCATGGTGTCGAGGCGGCCCTGACCGATGCCAGGCTCGCCCTGGCCTCGATGTCGAGGTCGGCTGATTGGTTGCACGTGGCGATGGGCGCCGAAGCCATGGCACTGACGGCACTCGGTGAGCGTGATGAAGCTGAACGTCTCTGGGGAACCGCGGTCGGGATCGGCGACGAACTCCAAGCATTGCCCTTCACGACCACGGGACTGGCGCAAGCGGCCTTGATCGCAAGCGAGAGAGGCGACTGGGCCGGCGCCGAAGAGTTGGTCCAGCGATCAATGCGACGGATCGACGACGGTGGCCTGGAACTCTATATAACCAGCGCCCTCACCTTCGTGCTGGCAGCTCGTCTCGACATCCGGCGCGGGGACATTCTCGCGGCACGTGCCCACATGGGACAAGCAACGGCGATAAGGCCACGTCTCGGGATCGCACTTCCGACGTTCTCGCTACAGGTGATGGTCGAGATGGCCAAGACCTTCATCGAGCTGGCCGACATCGCCGGGGCGAGGAGAGTGATGCGGGATGCGGCCACGCTCGTCTTTGCCCGCCCCCGTCTCGGTGTGCTCAGCGACGAGTACGAAGCGACGAAGGAGAAACTGTCAGCGCTCCCTGCAGGCTCTGTTGGCCCGTCTTCATTGACCACTGCCGAGTTGCGACTGCTCACGATGCTGGTGACCCACCTCACCTTTCCCGAGATCGGCGACCGCCTGTATGTGTCCCGTCACACAGTCAAGACCCAGGCCATGTCGATCTATCGCAAGCTCGGCGTCTCATCCCGCACCGAAGCAGTCGAGACGGCCCGGGCCCTCGGTCTGCTCAGCTCCTAGCCCCCGTCCTCCGACGGGCGATCATCAAGTGCCGAAGAGAGCGAGCCCGAATCCGACCACCGTCCAGATTCCCGCCTGGTTGCCGCCCTTCTGGACCGCGTAGGGCATGAGCGAGTCGGTCAACATGGCCAGAAGGCCTCCGGCTGCCAGGGCGGCAGCCCGATCGCCGGTAACCCCGAACTGCACCCCGGCGAGATACCCGAGCCAGGCCGTGACCGCACATGCCGCCACCACCGTCCCCCACATCCCGGCCAGCTTCGCCCGGCTCCATCCCGACTCGGCAAGTGAGGCGGATGGGGCGAGTGCCTGCGGGATGTTCGAGACCCAGACCGCGGCCAGAAACGAGGCCCCGACGATCTGACCCAGTGCGATCTGGATGCCGAGGATGATCGACTCGGGTATGCCGTCGACCACCGATCCAACCACGATCCCAAGGGGACCGGCGCTTTCACCCTCTCCGAACCTGGATTCGACGATGTGGTCGCTGACCACGAAGATCGCGGCTCCGATCAGGAACCACAGACCCAGCTGCCACCCACCCAATCCCGAGCTCTCCGGGATCAGGTCGAAGGCAACTGCGCTGATCAGAGCCCCCGCACCAAAGCCGGCCAGACTCCCGATGACCCTCGCCGTGGGCCGAACCCAGTACACGACCAGACCGGCCAGTAACAAAGACGACTGGGCCAGCCCGCCGACCGCGAGAGCTTGCAGACCTTCCACACGACGATCGGACCGTGATCGTCACGGTCATGCATCATGCTCCCGGGGTGATTCCGCTATGCCCCCATGGCTGGCGCATCTCGGGCCGAGATGTCGCCCTTCGCATCACCCCGGGGGTATCAGGACCGCATTGACGACATGCGACCGACCGTTGCCGCCGATGACATTGCTCACGGTGACAGTCGAAGCGCCGTTGAGCACGATCTGACCCGCCTCCACCGATATCGCCAGCTCAGAGCCTTGGGCGGTGGCAACCGAGGCGAGTGCCTGGAGATCGAAGCCGCTCAAGTCGTCCTCCACGACGTGATAGAGAACGAGGGCAGCCAGAGTTTCGGGGTCCGCGGGCAAGGTCACGGCGGCGAATGCTTCGTCCGTAGGAGCGAAGATCGTGAACGGCCCCGGCCCGGAAAGGGTCTCGGTCAGGCCCGCGGCATCGACGGCGGCGAGGAACTGGCCGAACTGGCCGTTCTCAGCGAGTACGTCGAGGATTCCGCCGGTGACCGGTGGCACCGTCGTGGTGGGTGCCGTCGTGGTGGTGGGTGCCGGCGCCGTGGTGGTCGGTGGGACAGTGGTGGCGGGTGGGACGGTCGTAGGAGGTGCTCCCGTCGTGGTCGTGGGCGTCGCCGGTGTCGTGGTGGGGGCGACCGGCGCGGTAACCGGAGGCTGGCCCGTCTCGGCAAGAGCCTGCTCGAAGGCGCGCAACGTGGCGGTGTCCACGACGCCGGTCGCCGGGACTCCCAGGTCAGTCTGTAGGTCCTTGAGTGCTCGTTCGACCGAGCTCGACCAGATGCCATCGATCGGCCCGTCGTAGTGCCCGGTACTGGTCAGGATCCCCTGGAGGGCGCCGACCTCGGCCGAGGTCTGACGGGCCAGCGCGGCGCCCAAGGCGGTCCGGGTCGCCGGATCGACCAGCCCGGTGACGGGCAAACCCGCGTCGCGCTGCAACTGCTCGACCGCGTCAATGGTCATCGGCCCGTAGAGACCGTCGATCTCGCCGGTGTAGAAGCCGGCCGCAGCCAGGTCCGTTTGGAGGCTGCCGACGTAGTCGGAGACCCACTGGCTGGCAAGCGCTTCATCCTCGATGCAGCCTGCATCGGCGAAGAGTCGGGTCCAGGCCACCTGCAGCTGGTACGCGGCCGAGACGAACCTGACTCCGGCCTCGACCACCGGTGTGTTATCCGAGACATCGAGTGCATCGGCGAACGCCGCTTCCGAGTCTTCCACCGCTTCTATGGACTCGGAATCGACGAGTTCGATATCCACGGCCGAGTCGGGATCGGCTTCGACTGCTTCTTGGAACACCTGGGCCGAGTCGGTGACCGCTTGACGTCCCGGCTCCAGATCCTCGCCGGCCGTCCTCACCTCCCCCACCGTCAGCTCCTCTTGCTCGAAGAGCCCGCCATATACCTCTAGAGACTCGACGTACTCCTGGACGTCCGAGCAGAACTGCTCCTGCGCCGCGGCAACATCGACCTCCTCGGCGTCGCCGAAGAGACCGCAACCGGGGAGGGCGAGCACGACCAAGATCAGGCCGAGTCTCTTGATGCCCTTGCCCATTCTCCCCGTCCCCTACGTGGCGTACCGACGCCGGGTCATCGTTGCCGAGCCGGCGTGCACCGCGATATCGAGGAAGAGGCCGATGATCGCCCCCATGATCCCCCACGGCGCGGCTGCATCTCCGATGGCGAAGCCAACGACGTAGAGCGCAGTGGTCCATGGCAAGAGGACAATCCCCGCGACGGGCAAGATCCAACCGCCGTCGAAAGCCCGATCCACCCAATCGGTCAGAAGCCAGAGCGCCACCATGGCAAGCCTCGGACTGACTCCGAGGATTATCAGGAACAGACAGCCCATGGGTCAGAAAGCCGTCACTGACCCAGGATCTTGGCCTTTTGCGCCTCGAATTCGGCTTCGGTCAGGACTCCGGCGTCCTTCAGCTCCCCGAGCTCCTTGAGCTGTCCCAGCATGTCATCGGTATCGGGGGCAGCAGCCGGTGCCGGCGCCGGGGCCGGCTGTTGCTCTGCCTGATAGGCAGTGGCATCTTGCTGGTCCGACCAGCGGTTGGCTTGACGTCGGGACACACGGTTGGAAACGGCGGTGGCGGTCCCGGCGACAACGGCGGTACGCGCCACGGTGCGCATTAGTCGGGGCATGTTTCTCTTCCTTTCAGGATCAGGCCTCTGCGGCCTCGAGCTCGTCCAGTGCGGCAATCAGTGCATTGACCGGGATTCGCCCTGAATCGACCATCTGTGCTCCGCTCTTCCGCAGGGCGGTGGCAAACGGCGCAGCCCACACGTTCTCCCAAACCAGTATCGCGGCAGCGGTCCCCGGCTCCAGGGCTGCACTGGCGTCGGCGTAGTCCTCCTCGTTGAGCAGGCCCGACGATGCGCCCTCGAACACGGCGAGATCATTGGTCCCGTCGCCGTCGAAGTCGGCGATGTCGATCGCGAGCACGTTCCCGGCCTGGTCCTTCTCGACGAAGGAGAGGTCGAGGATGCGGATCAGACCACGATCGACGAGGTCGAGCAGGTGGGGGAACGCCTCACCGTTGGGCGCCGTGCCGGCCGGCCACTCGATAATCAAATAATCGATCGGCCCCATCATTTCTTCGCTCATAAGCGTCCCTTTCGTCACGCAAGCGAATCAATTGTCGTTCACGAGCAGACGGGCGCCATCCTCCCGATCGGATGAAGCGCGAAGTTTTCGTACACATCGGGCGATGCTCTCGGGCTGCGTGGGCGAAAGATGGGGGCAAGCACCAGGAGGGGAATGAGCGAGACTGAACACGGCGCCTCCGCTTTGACACCGGACTATGGCGGAGCCACATCCGTGTCCCGTCAGGAGAAGCGGATGGAAATCGTGATCGTTGCCGTCCTCGCGGTGGCGGCTCTGGCCACGGCGTGGAGCAGCTACCAGGCTTCGCTCTGGGACGGGATCCAGTCGAGCAACTACACCCAGGCTTCCGGTTCCCGCACCAGCGCCGCCCAGCAACGGACGGCGGCCAACCAGTTCCGGCTGGCCGACCTGAGCGTCTTCGAGAACTACATCGACGCCACCCTGGAGGGCAACCAGGAGGTGGCCGATTTCTACTTTCAGAGGTTCCGCGACGAGTTCAGGGTGGCTTACGACGCCTGGATCGCCCTCGACCCGTTCAACAACCCGGACGCTCCTCAAAGTCCTTTCCCGATGCCCGAGTATCAGCTGGCACAGGACGCCGAAGCGGAGCGACTCGAGGCACGGGCCGACACTCTGTTCGCTGAGGGCGAAGACGCCAACGCCTTCTCCGACGTCTACACGCTCACCACTCTCCTCTTCGCAGCCGTCCTCTTCTTCGCCGCCATTTCGGAGCGGTTCGAGTACCACCGGGCCCAGGTCATCCTCCTGATCCTCGCTGGGATCGGCCTGGTCACGGGGGTCGTGGTGGCACTGGGACAGCCGATCACGACGGGGTGACGGCCGCACCGTCGCTCTCGGGCTCATCCGTCCGGAGTGTTGCGAACAGTATGTGGACACTGAACACGAACACCCAGGCCGGGAAGATCACCTCGATCCACGAAACGACCCCCGCCGAGAGCAGCAGGATGAGGCCACTGGCCAGGCCGAGAACCGCAAGCCAGCGCGGAACGAGACCGAGGCGACTGGCGAGGGTGGTCGTCGAGATGGCGAACACCGCTGCCATACGCATCGCGTAGACAGTGAGCAGGGTGTAGCTCACCCGGCGCCCAAACGACCAGACCTCGGTCGCCGGAAACTCTTCAGTCGTGGCCACGAGACCCCCGGCGATCGCTCCCATGACAAACAGCATGGCGACGAGCAACAGGCCGCTGCCCAGGAACACGGTGGCAAAGAGACGGTCCTCTCCTTGGCCGATCCGGTCTCGCACCACGCCGATGAACCACAGGAATGCAATGCCGGCGAAAGGCAGCAGGTTCAGAGCGACGGTGACCGCGGTTCGCTTGGCGTCATCGGCCACCCAGCTGCCCGGCTCGTCAGGCTCGTCATGTACCGCGATCCTGACGAGCACGAAGGCGAGTGTGAGCAAGACCGAGAACGCGATGCCGGCTACGGCGGCGGCACGGGGGGTCCTGATCCTCTGACGGGCGACCGAGTCAGTCTGTGCCACGGCTCACGCATCCTTGGCGAGACCCGGATGAGTCACTCGGGAAGCATCCATACCCGGCCGGCTTCGGGCATCCCCCGAACCGGATGATCACCGGCGTGCCGAAGCGACTCACTCGGCCCGCCAGAGATCGATCTGGGGCAGGTTATGGTTACCCAGTGTCTGGGAGAGCTCGCCACAGTGGTAGGCGTCGTGGCTGAGCAGCCGGATGAGGACCGATTGCCGAGTGTGCACCTGAGTCTTCTTGCCGGCCTGACGATCGAACTCTTCGAAGAGCATGCCCGGTGTCCAACTTTGAAGACAGTGGGCTACGACCCGCCAGGTGCTGTCGAGCGCCTCCGTCAGCTCGGCGGCGGTTCGAGGTGTGTCGAGGTCGTCCTCCCAACCGATCCCGCTCATCGGGTCGGGGAATGGCGTGGTGTCCGCTCCCGGCTCGCCGAAGACGCCGCAAAGCCAGTACACACGGGCCCCCGCGGTATGACCGACGGTCGCCCAGATCGGCCATCCATCGGGGGCAGGACGCGTCTCGAGCTCGTCGGCCGACAGTTCGCGGACGACCTCGACCATCCGCTGGTTGTAGATCTCCCAGGGCTCGTAGAACCGGCCGACCGGTGTGTTGGTGTTGCTCACCGGGTCATGTTGCCCGGCTTCAACGGTTCGTGCACTAGGGGTCTGTCGGCGAAGTAATGCCGCCGTGTCGCCGAGGCCCGGCGAGAGTGCGCAGCTATTTCGGCGACGGGCCCCTAGGGAGTGATGACCAGCTTGCCCAGGACGTGACCCTCCCCCAGATAGCGCATCGCGTCGGCGGTCTTCTCCAGGGGATAGGTGTTCTCGATGACTGGCACGACATCGCCCGAGGCGAGAAGACCTGCCAGGAACTCCAGATCCTCTTGCTTCGGATGGGAGACGAACCACTTGAAACTCTGGCTGCCGAGCGACGAGACCAGCTTCCGGAAGATCATTGCCCGAAACGGCCCCAGCCAAGAATGCTTGGGCCCGGTCACGGTCACGTTGGTCCCCTCGGCGGTCAGGACCCTGCTGGTCTCGGACCAAGGTCGATCTCCGACGTTGTCGAGGAGGAGGTCGTAGCCACGCTCGGTTTCGACAAAGTCGTCACGGGTGTAGTCGATGACAAGGTCGGCGCCGATCGAGCGCGCCATGTCCACCTTGGTCGTGCTGCATACGGCAGTCACCTCAGCACCGAGTGCTTTGGCGATCTGGACGGCGAAGGTGCCGACCCCACCTGACGCCCCATTGACCAGCACCCGCTGCCCCGCGTCGAGACTTCCGACATCGCGCAGACCCTCGAGGGCGGTGAGACCGGCCAGAGGCGTGGCAGCGGCCTGCCCGAAGCTCACGTTCTCCGGCTTCCGGACGATGTTCCGCGCTCTGCCCAAGGCAAACTCCGCAAATGCCCCGGACGGGATCAGCCCGAAAACCTCGTCGCCCGGCGCAAACCCGGTCACATCCCTGCCGACGGCATCGACGATGCCGGCCACATCGGCGCCCGGGCTGGCCGGGGTGCGCAGGGCACCCATCCGGGCCAGGTAGGGAGTGCCGGTAGACATGTGCCAGTCGTACATGTTCAGCGAAGAGGCCCGCACCTCGATGCGAAGCTGGTCGTCCTCGGGCTCGGGGACATCTATCTCCCTCAGTTCGAGGACGTCGGGAAGCCCGTAGCGCTCCTGAACGATCGCCTTCATCTTGCTCATTCCGACTCCTCCCGCCTACCTGGTTCGTACGCTGTAAGTCCGACCCTATTCGTACGCGGTAAGGTTGTCAATGGCTGTCACGGCTTCCCACGCCCGGGGTGCTGCCCGCCGCGGCGCGACGGCAGACGAGGTAGCCGAGGCGCTCGGGGTGGCGGTGATGATGAGCGGTGGTCCGGGCACGGTCCACGCGCCACGTGCCTTCGCTGCGTTCAGCGAGTACGCCGGCGATGCAGACGTTTGAAGCGACCTGATCACCAGGTCTACCGTCGTGACGTGGAGGTCCACCACCTCGATCGCGCCCAGGCCCGCCGGCTCGCGGTCAAGGCCCAGATGCTGGACGCAGAGCGCCCCTCTGACCTGGTCGCAATGGTCGGCCAACTGACCCTGCTCCAGATCGACCCGACTGCCGCCATCGCCCCCAACGCCGACCTCGTCGCTTGGACCCGACTCGGCTCGTCCTATCGCCCCGAGCACCTCGGAGACGCCCTCGAGAAGGAGAAGACGCTCTTTGAGCACAACGCCCTGATCCGGCCGATGAGTGACCTTGGTCTCTTTCTTGCGAGCATGGCCGTCTGGCCTCGTTCGGAACGAACCCGGGAATGGATCCGGGTCAACGACACCTTTCGTCGTGACATCCTCGACCTTCTCGCCACCTCCGGTCCCATGCAGTCGCGCGAAATCCCCGATACCTGCGTGGTGCCATGGCAGTCGAGCGGGTGGACCAACGACCGGAATGTCATCCAGATGCTGGAAGCCCTGATGATGAAAGGTGATATCGCCATAGCCGGCCGTCGGGGAAAACAGCGCCTGTGGGACCTCGCCGCGAATGTTTACCCGGTCGACACCGAGACCGTCCCGCTGGAGGAAGCGCTTCCAGCTCGGGCCGCCAGACGGCTTCGGGCGCTGGGGATCGCCCGTGAGACCTACACCGCCCAACCCATCGAGCCCTATCACGTCGATGAGGCGGGTGAGCCGGCAGTCGTGGACGGCGTGCCCGGGACGTGGCGTATCGATCCCGACCTCCTGGATCAACCATTCGCGGGACGTACGGCCCTTCTCTCCCCCTTCGACCGTCTGGTCCACGATCGACAGCGTGCACAGGAGCTGTTCGACTTCGAGTACGTCCTGGAGATGTACAAGCCGGCGGCACAGCGCCGCTGGGGATACTTCGCCCTCCCGATCCTCCACAACGACCGACTCGTCGGGAAACTGGATGCCAAGGCCGACCGCAAGGCAGGAGTCCTCCAGGTGAACGCCATCCACGAGGAACAGCGCTTCGACAAGAAAACCACCGCCGCGGTGCGATCCGAGATCGAAGCGTTGGCTGGGTGGCTCGAACTAGACCTGGGCGGCGTCTGAGGGGCGCGCCGGACAGATCACTTCTGTCGAGCGGCGATCCTCGCCATCGCACCCTCCCACCCGGCGTCGAACGACTTGCCCGGCTCGTCTAGATCGACCACCAGCGGAGCATGGTCCGACGGGGTTGGCTTTCCCTTGCGGGCTTCCCGGTCGATCTCGGCCCAAACCACGCTTTCGGCCAACGACCGGGTCACATAGAGGAGGTCGAGCCGCATCCCCTCGTTTCGTTGAAACATCCCAGCTCGGTAGTCCCACCAGGAGAACCGGCCCGATTCGGGACGACATAGACGAAACGCATCCACCAGCCCCCACTCACGAAGACGGGCTAGGGAATCGCGCTCCTCGGCCGAGACGTGGGTGCCGCCATGGGCTCGCTCCGGATCCCAAACGTCCTCGTCGGTCGGAGTGACATTGAGGTCACCGCCGACGACCAGTGGATCGCCCGGTGAGGAGTCCTCGACCAGCCATCGGTGGACCCGCTCCAACCACCGCAGCTTCCCTTCGAAGAATGGCGATCCTACGACCCGGCCGTTGGGGGCATAGAGGCTGGCGAACCTGATCTCGCCACAGGTAGCGCCGATCATCCGGGCCTCGTCGAAGGGGTTGAAGTCCTCCTCCGACTCCCCGCGACCCCGACTGTCCCGAACCGGACCGTCTCCGAAGTTGGTGACTACGTCGGCGATGCCGACGCGGGAGGCGATGGCCACTCCATTCCAACGTCCCTCGCCGTGGTGAGCGACCTCGTATCCGGCGGCCTGGAGAAAGAGAACGGGGACGTCCTCGTCGGCCAGCTTGGTCTCCTGGATGAGAAGCACGTCGGGTGCGGCCCGCTCCAGCCACTTCTCGACTGCTTCCAATCGGGCCCTCAGTGAGTTGACATTCCAGGTAGCGATGCGCACGACGCCTGATTGTGGCCGTGGCCGCAGGGTATCGAAATGCCGGACATCGGATGTCCCCTCTGCCGTCTACTGTCGTCGAAATGACTGTCATCGACTGGCTGCTCGACTCCGACCCATCGATTCGTTGGCAGGTGATGCGTGACCTGACTGCCGAGTCCGCAGAGACCGTGGCTGCAGAGCGCTCGCGGGTCGCCACGGAAGGTTGGGGCGCCCGACTGCTCGCTCTCCAGGCCCCGGACGGTCAGTGGGGAAGAAATGTGCTCCCTAGCGATGTTTCCAACGAGGGTCTCCCCGACGCCGCCACTCGCAAGCTGCTCCGGGATCTCCAGCAGGTCTCCCTCGAGGAGCTCTCCAGTTATCTCGACATCGACCTGGCCACCCTGACCTCCTGGGAGGATGGTGAGCCCGACCCCGACGACGAGAGAAGCGAGAAATACCGGGGCGTCGTGAAGTGGATGGCCGACTCGATCGGCACCTACAACCCCCCTTGGATCTCGACGACCTACACGCTGCTGCTGCTGCGTGAGATGGGACTCGACCCCGGAAGTGACCAGGCGCGCCGGGCTGTCACCCTCGTCCGGGACAACAGCAAGTGGGATCACGATGGCCAGGATTACTTCGACGGGGAAGTCGAGCCATGCGTCAACGGCATGGCCGTTGCGCTCGGGTCCTATTTCGGCGAGAACGTCGACGGCATCGTCGAACGACTGGTCGGTGAGCGGCTCGACGACGGAGGATGGAATTGCGAAGCAGAGAATGGCTCGATCCGGTCGTCGTTCGACACCACGATCTCGGTTCTGGAGGGCCTCCTCGAGTACGAGAGGGCGACAGGGGGCCAGGCCGATGTGACCGCCGTCCGTCTCGACGCGCACGAGTACCTACTGGAGCGCAACGTGTTCCGACGCAAGTCCACTGGCGACGTCGTCGATCCTGCCTACACCCGCTTCTCCTATCCAACCCGCTGGCACTACGACGTGTTGCGCGCTCTCGACTACCTCCGCGCCGCCGGCGTCGAGCCCGACCAGAGATCGGCGGAAGCGATCGACCTGGTCAGGAGCAAGCGGGACGGGGACGGGAGATGGGTGTTGGAGAACACTCACCCCGGTCGGGTCCACTTCGAATTGGAGGGGGGAGACGGAGAGCCGAGTCGTTGGAACACCCTCCGTGCGATGAGAGTCCTGGACTGGGCGGGTGCCGGCTCCGCTTAGAGTTGGCATGGTCACCGGCGGCCTGAGAGAGGAATGAGCCATGACCGTCAAAGACGAATTCACCGAGGAAGAATGGGTGAAGCTCTATCGGGCACCGATCGTTGCCGGGTTGGGAATCTCCCTCGCAGATCCCGGAGGGCCGATCGAGATCACCAAGGAGGCGATGGCTGCGATGAAGACCGCAGCCGCGCCGACCACCGAGCAGGGTTTGGTGGTCGACCTGGCCGAGGGCCTGAAGGTGGTCCTCGAGGAAAGACAGAACCCTGTCGCCGACCTCAAGCCGCACGCGGGCGCCGACCCCCGCGAGATGGTCTTCGAAGAGCTGCGAGAGGCGAACCGAATCATCACCGAGAAGGCGACCTCCGAGGAGGCAACCGACTATCGGAGCTGGGTTCTCGAGTCGGCGAGGAAAGCCGCTGACGCGGCGAAAGAAGGCGGGTTCTTCGGGATGGGTGCCGAGCTAGTCAGCGAGCGGGAGCAGCAGGTCCTGGCCAGGCTCGAGGAGATGTTGACTGCCGGCGCGGCCTGACGCGTGTATCCGCCGACAACGGATCGACAATCACGGGCGGTGCATTCACCCATTCGGAGTGATGCGTCGACGTGGCCTTCCGTATCGGATCAACGGATATGCCGCCGCGCGATGAGTCCCCAGATGATTCGGACGTGTCGGCTCTGGGTGTGACCTTGCCCGCCGATATGACATCCCATGCCTTCGTTGCACTCGACCGACGGCAGCGACGCCGCGAGATCGTCGGCACATTGATCAATGCGATGCTGGCCTTTGGGTTGATAGTGGGGATCTACTACCTCATACCGCTCGACGACCTCACCAGTGGACAGGCAGTGTTGAGGCTCGTCGCCGGGATCATCGCCTTTGCGCTCATCCTCCTCTGGCAACTGCGCAATGTGACCCGTGCTGCCTTTCCCGTGCTCCGGGCGGTGCGAGCACTCGCCATCACGATCCCGATGTTCCTGGTGGTGTTCGCTGCCGTCTATCTCTCCTTCGGCCCGGGCTCCGGGAGACATTTCAGCGAACCACTCGACCACACAGGGGCTCTGTATCTCGCGATCACGGTCTTCTCCACGGTCGGCTTTGGCGACATCACACCGGAGAGCAACCTGGCACGAATAGTGGTCAGCATCCAGATGCTGCTGGACCTGGTGGTCATCGGCGTTGTCGTTCGACTCATCGCCACCGCAGCCAAGTCCGGTTCCAAGATCAGGGCAGCAATCGAGGGAGACGCGACGTGACCGGAAGCCGGCGCATCGACATGCGGCGACTGGAGAGCCGAGCGGACGTGTGATCGCCCTATCCATCCTGGCCGCCGTGTTCATCTGCTACTCCCTGGTCGCCGCTCGTCTCGATCGTTGGTCGATCACGGCGCCGATCGTCTTCGTGGTGACCGGACTCGCCCTCGGACTCGGCGCCCCTGAGTGGCTGGAGGAGATCGGGGACCCCGAAACGGTGAAGCACATCGCCGAACTGACCCTCGCACTCCTCCTCTTCGCCGACGCCTCGACTTTGCGATGGGGACAGGTGCGCCAGGACCAGGGTCTTCCGACCCGCCTCCTCCTGATCGGTTTCCCGCTCACCGTGCTCGCCGGTGTCGGTATAGGAGTGTGGCTGGTGCCCACTGCCGGTCTCGCCGCCGCCGCTCTGGCGGCGAGCATCCTGGCCCCGACCGATGCCGCCCTCGGGTTGGGGGTCTTCACGAACGAGTCTGTCCCGGCGCGCATCCGTCGGGGCCTGAATGTCGAGAGCGGTCTGAACGACGGGATGGCCACACCGCTGGTGACCCTGTTCCTCGCCGTCCTGGTCGCACAAGAGGGAGTCGGGCCGGAGAACTGGCTTCTCGAGTCGGTCAAAGAGTTGGGTCTGGCCCTGTTGGTCGCCCTGGTGGTCGGGATCGCTGGTGGCTGGCTCCTCGCCACCGCCCACAGCAAAGGCTGGATGTCCCAACTCTCCGACCGGTTGGCCGTGCTTGCCCTCGGCCTGCTCGCCTACGCGGGCGCTGTGGCCATCGGCGGCAACGGCTTCGTCGCCGCCTTCGTGGCGGGTCTCGTCTTTGCCGCCGCCTCGAAGGGCGCCCTCCGGGAAGCCGTCGAGTTCACCGAGGACCTCGGCCTGTTCGCTTCGTTCTTGGTCTGGGCAATTTTCGGGGCACTCCTGCTCGCGCCACTCCTGAGCGCCCCGGTATCCGGGACCGCGGTCCTCTATGCCCTCCTGAGTCTGACCATCGTGCGGATGCTGCCAGTAGCCCTGTCCATGATCGGGACCGGGCTCCGCCCTGCGAGCGTCGTGTTCATGGGCTGGTTCGGACCGAGAGGCTTGGCCTCTGTGGTCTTCACCTTGATCGCATTCGAAACCTTGAAAGAAGGGGGTCTTGGCACCGATGTCATGATCGAGATCGCAACCTGGACCATCTTCCTGTCTGTCATCGCCCATGGCCTCACCGGCGGGCCGGTGGCTTCGTGGTACGGGCGGCGGGTCGCCGACGAACCGATCGAGCAACTCGAACCAGACTCCGATCTAGGCCCCGCTCTGCCTCGGGCGCTCAGCCATCGGCCTGTCGTCCGGTGATCCACCGACAGACCACTAGATGTAGCCGTGCTTATCCAACCACCGGGTGCCGAAGAACCCCTCCAGCGCCGGCAGATAGAACGTGATCACGCGATAGGCGGCGGTGACGGCGAAAGCAGACGATTCATCGAGGCCGAATGCGACCAGGAGCGCGGTCATCGTTGCCTCCGCCACACCGATGCCACCAGGCACGGGCATGAACCCGGCCAGGAGACTGGTGCCAGCGGCCACGAACAGAGCGGACCCATAACCGATCTCGAGCCCCACTGCCTGAACGACCAGCCAGAGCGTCAACCCGAGCACGTTCCAGTAGACGAAGTTGCTCCCGAGCAGCCCGAACGCGCGTGACGGCTGTTTCAGTACCACGGTGAATGCTCCCCACGCCTGCTTGACCACAGGGACGATGCGATCTCTGAGGGCCCTGACTCGCAGAACCGTCACTACCAACCCACCGATGACCAGGACCGCTCCGATCAGTATCCACAACCAGGCCACCTCTGAAGGGTCGAAGTCGAGACCGAGGTCGACGTCCCCGACGACCACCACGAGAAGAAGCAGGCCAACCTGCACCAGAAACCCGGAGAAGCCGTCGATCGCCCCCTGGGCGAGGGCCACGGTCAACGACACCCCGAACTTCTGGAGAAAGGCCGCGTTCATCGCGACCCGTCCCGCCGCACTCGGGATGGCGAGGCTGATGAACTGGCTGGCCGTCTGAAGAGTCAGCAATGGCCAAAAGGGGAGTTTGGCCGGCACTGCGAACATCGTGGACGTCGCCTGCGGGATGAACTGTGTGTGCCCGAAAAGGAGTGCGAATACGAGCAGGGCCCAGTCCGCAGACTGCAAGACGCTCCAGATCTGGGCATAGTCGACACTGGTGAACAGCGGGATCAGCGCCGAGGCGATCAACAACACCAGACCGGCCATCACCACGTTTCTCACCGTGACCCGCCGCAACTTCGCCGGCTCCGGGATCTCGGACCCGGTTACGTCGGCGACAGCCTTGCTCAGAGCGGATGTGGTCTTCTTGGGCTCCTCGGCAAGGCGGCGAGTGGTTGGGCTGACCGCGGGCGGCTGGATGTATGGCAAAGCGGCCACGAGGCGTTCCCGGCCCATACCCTGGAACGCGGTCCGAGCTGCCCGGTCGGTTCCGATCAGCACCGACAGGGAATAGAGGAGCTCTACGAGGTCGGAGGCCTGATCCGATTCATCCGGGGCGAGTGAGCCGAGGGCAAAGTCGGTGAGGATCGGGCCATTCGCCCCGATCTGAACGGCCGAGGCATCGAGAGAACCGTGGCTCAGCGACTCCTCGTGCATCAGACCCACCTTGGCCCACACCCCGGCCATCAACTCGTCGGTCAGGTCGTCGGATCCCATCTCGGAAAGGGCGACCCCGGTGCCACGGAAAGCGATCAGCGAGATCTCGGATGTGGCCGCCCCGACGGCCGCCAGCTCGGGCACTGGCAGCCCGGCCCGATCGGCTATCACCGTGACCAGGGCCTCATGCTCGACCGCCTGGAATCGGGTGTAGCTGACGGCGCGACCGGATTCGCGGTACCAGAGCGTGTGCCAGATCTTGGCCAGGAGTTGCGAGTCGAAGGCGTCGCGGCCATGGACTTTGATGTCGATCGGGTTGTCGTCCTGGTCACGACCGAGGAAACGAACCACCCCCCAGGTCTGGTACGGAGCTACTTCGAGCCCCCGGACGCGTACGCCCAGACTGGCCATGGCTTCGACCACCGTGTCCGGATCGGGGTACCCGCTCGGCGAGCCCACGATCGCCAACACGACACCTGCGCAGAACAGGCCGACTCCCAACGATCCGATCGTCTGTAGAGGGGTCCCATAGCCCAGACCCACCGCGGCGACTGCGGTGGTGACGATGGCGAACCAGCCGAATCGTCGTATGGGACGGGTCAGGTAAGGGCTGACTACGAGGAGGACCGCGGTTACCCAGGCCACTCTCAGCACCGGGAATCGCGGCACCGGATCCTGAAGGTCGATCTCGGGGAAAACGTAGGGCCAGGCACCGTTGACCATGAACGAGAGAAGGACCACGAGAGCTGTGACGGCTGCCGTCACGACTGCGAAGTCGCGCAAGGCGGGTCGTCGTTCCCTGCCTCCGGCGATGAGCGCCCAGGCCACGACGAGCACGGAGATCAGGCCGAGCAGGTAACCGATCTCGAGGAGGGTGGTCACCCACGAAGGACCGGCCTCCACCAAATCGGTGATCGCCTGCTCCCAGGCCGATGTTCTGTCAGCGCTCACCAGGGCCCAGATGATCAGAAGGAGCCCGATTCCCGCGTCGAAGAAGGCGCCGGGTCTTCGCACCCGGGGCTGGCCGGCAGTCGCCACGAAGTAGGTGGCTCTCTTGACGGCAAGTGATCTGATCTCGTGCTCCCGGTCGTCTGGCTGTCGGCGCCTGAGCGAAACTACGTGGATTGGCGCGGTCTGGGTCACCCAAAGCCGATCGGGTGACCCAGATGCCCCCACTGTTTCAGTTGACCTGCCAAGGGGCAGGAGATCGGTTCAGACCCTCATTGGCGGGCCATGGCTATCCGATAGCGCTCCTCGGCCGAGATGAGATGGTCGGCGTCCTCGGCGTCCTCACCGAGATCGATTTGCACCCACCGCACCCTGCCGGTGAACCCGACTTCCTTCGGACCGAGATCGTCGGTGACCGGTGTTGCCGAGTCGGTGCCGACGTCGGTCGTCTCGTCCGCCGAGAAGAGCATGGGCACGGTGGCGTCGACCCGGCCCTCACCAACCTGATCCCCGTCGACGAACAGCGCAACCGAGCCACCTTTGCCGAGGCCTCCGCCGTCGTAGGTGAACTCGACCCGAACCTGGTGCTCTCCGGAGGGGATCACCGCTTCGCCGTAGACCTTGGACTGCTGCAGCCCGAAGAAGTTGTAACAGAAGGCCGGTTTGCCTTGGTGGGCGTAGAGAGAAAGGCCACCGAACGCACCGCCCTGAGCGAGGATGGTGCCGTGGGAGCCACCCTCGGGCACGTCGACCTCTGCGGTTATCGCGAACGACTTGTTCTTCATGACCACCACCGAATTCTCGCTGAGGCGTCCCATGCCGCCGAACAGGACCTGGGTGTTCCCCTTGATCAGTTGCGGGCGGCCGGCGAGGTCGGAGTTGAAGCGTTCGAACCTCCGGTCGTCGAGGGGCAGGACGTTGTACTTCCCGGCCTCGATGATGAAAAGACGCTGGAGATGAGCCAGCATGTCCGGGTTGTCCGCGGCGAGGTCATGAGCCTGGGTCCAGTCGTCGGGTCCGTAGAGCTCCCAGACGTCGTCGTCGAACGCCGGCATGTCGGTTGTGAGCCAAGGAATCGAGTGCCGGGTCACCGCAGTCCACCCGTTGTGGTAGATGCCACGGTTGACGAACATCTCGAAGTACTGGGTTGTGTGGACGTCTGCGGCTTGGCCATCGTCGAACGAGTAGTTCATCGAGAAACCCTCGAGTGGGGCTTGCTGGATCCCGTTGACGAAGGTCGGGGCTGGGATCCCCGCCGCCTCGAGAATCGTGGGGACGACATCGATCACATGGTGGAACTGGTTACGGATCTCACCCTTGGACTCGATCCCGTTTGGCCAGTGGACGATGGTGCCGTTCCGCGTCCCCCCCCAATGTGATGCCACTTGCTTGGTCCACTGGTAGGGGGTGTCCATGGCGTGGGCCCACCCGACGGCATAGTGGTTGTAGGCCGTGGGTGTGCCGAACTCATCGATCCTCGACGCGACAAACTCGGTGGTCTCCAAACCGCCGGCGCCATTGAGCACGGCGAGCTCGTTGAAGCACCCGACCGGAGTGCCCTCTGCCGAGGCCCCGTTGTCACCGATCATGACATAGATCAAGGTGTCGTCCAGTACCTCGATGTCTTCGAGGGCATCGAGCAATCTCCCGATGTGATGGTCGGTGTGCTCGAGGAACCCGGCGTAGACCTCCATCTGGCGGGCCAGAACCGGCTTGAGGTCGTCGTCCATGTCATCCCAAGCCGGGATCTCCGGCGGACGGGCGGTGAGCTCGGCATCGTCAGGGATGACCCCAAGCTCTTTCTGCTTGGCGAAGGTCCGCTCACGTTGCGCGTCCCAGCCGTCGTCGAACTTGCCCCTGTACTTGGCGCTCCACTCCTCGGGGACGTGATGGGGAGCGTGCGTTGCTCCAGGTGCGTAATACACAAAGAACGGCTTGTCGGGCATCAGCGCTTTCTGCTGCCGGACCCATTCGATCGATCGGTCTGTCATGTCCTCGGTGAAGTGATAACCCTCCTCCGGGGTCCGGTCTGGCTCCACCGGGACCGTGTCCCGGTAGATGGCGGGGGCATACTGGTTGGTCTCGCCGCCGATGAAGCCATAGAAGTGCTCGAATCCGTTGCCCGGGCTGGGCCAGCGATCGAAGGGGCCCATCGGGCTGGTCTCCCACACCGGGACTTCGTGACACTTGCCGAAATGGGCCGTCGAATAGCCGTTGAGCTTGAGCATCTCGGCGATCGGCGCCTTGTCTCGAGGCCGTACCGAGCTGTAGCCCGGTGCCGAGGTAGCGATCTCGGTGATGCCGCCCATGCCGACCGAGTGGTGGTTACGACCGCCGAGCAGGGCGGCGCGGGTCGGGGAGCAGAGGGCGGTGGTGTGGAACCGGGTGTACTTGAGGCCGGCGGCGGCGAGCCGCTCGAAGCTGGGGGTTTCACAGGGCCCGCCGAAGGCCGAACTGGCTCCGAAGCCCACGTCGTCGATGAGCACGACCAGGACGTTGGGGGCACCCGCCGGCGGCCGCATCTGCGTGATCGGCGGGAACTTCGTGTCCGGGTCCTTGGCGTCGTAGGTCGTGACGCCGACCCACTGTGGGTCGGGTACCGGAAGGTTCTGCCGGCCGACGGCATCTGGGTGACTCATGCTGACGAACGTACGCCCGGCCGGTCGGCGAGGCTTCATACCCATCGGGTGATCCTCCACATGACCGCAGCCCGCCCTCACCGACAGACCACTAGTGCCGGTGCATGAGATGGATGGTCACGGGGTCACCTTCGCGCTTGTCGATGGTCTCCCGGAGCTCCGTCTTGATCGGAAGCTTGTGCGTTCCGTCACCCATGGCCATGAAGGAGGCGTTGAAGGGATGGTCGTCGATGGTTCCTGAAACCCTCACCAGACCTCGAGTGCCGAAGAATTCGGCGGTCCAGTCGGTGACGATGTAGGTCCATCCGCCTTTGGCCGAGCTCTTCTGCAGGGTAGCGGTGAAGGTCTTGTCGATCGTCTCTGGGACGGACGGGGCAGTCATCGGACCTCCTCCACGATGTAAAAACGGTTGCCGTCGGGGTCGTCGAAGCTGTACATGGGTGGGACTCCTTCCCAACGGATCACCTCCCCGACATCGACTCCTCGTTTCCGCATGGCGGCATGCTCGGCGTCGACGTCCGGTACCGCGTAGCGGATACCGGTGTCGGTCATCGTCTCGGTCGGCTGTTCTGCGAGGTTGAGCGCGATCGATGTGGTTGCGCCGCGTGGCGCAACTTCGACCCAGCGCATCTCGGGGCTGATCTGTGCGTCGAGGCGCTTTTCGAATCCGAGGGAGTCGACATAGAAACGGATGGCTGCTTCTTGATCGCCGACCGCGATACCCACGGTGCGCACATCGGTGATGGTTGTCGTGGACATGATGTCCTCCTTTTGTCGATCAGGTTTGGTCATACATGAGCGAGCCAGGGGTGGTCAGCGTCTCGCCGGTCTCGAGCCACGTCTTCAAGCCCGAGAGGATCATTGGCCAGCCCCCGTAGAGCTCCTCCGGAGCACCCTCCCGAAGCTGGTCATGGGTCACGGTCAGTCGACAGGAGTCACCGACGGGTTCGATCTCCCAGGTCACTCGGGAGGTGCCTTCCCGCTCTGCGTCCTCGCTCCACAAGGTGTTCATGGTCTGAACCAGTCGGCGGGGCCGATCGACGACCAGGTTCTCCCCTTCGGCGAGCGCCCCGTCGGCACTCGGGTGAACCAGGGCCCAGATCGAGCCCTCGGTCCATTCTGAGTGGGCGCCCGAGCCGAAGTGATACTTGGCTCGGATCGCTGGGTCGGTGATCGCCGCCCACAGCCGTTCCGGTGTGGTGCGGATGTATATCTCGAACACCTTCTCCATCGGGTCCTCCAACTCGTCTTTGAGACCGGCCAGACCGGCGGCCCACGGCTCGGTGTACTTGCTCACCCATCGGTCGTGGATGAGGCGGATCGGAACCGGGTTCAGGAAGTGCAACTTCTCTCGACCGCGTCTCCGGCTCAGTACCAGACCCGCTTCCTCGAGGAGCCCGATGTGCTTGGCCACACCGATCCGGGTCATGTCATGGCCCACGGTGAGGGAGGACAGCGTCTGCCCGTCGTCCTCGAACAGAGAGTCGAGCAGCTCCCTCCTCGTGGGGTGGGCCAGGGCTTTGAACACAGGCTCCATTGATAACAGAATAGGAAACCAAATGGTTTCCTGTCAACCCAAGGTTCACGACCCGCCGCCGCTCCGATCAGCCCTGGGGGGCGAGATGAGCGCTGCGTGCCGAAGCGGAGCCGTCCCGCTGCTACGCAGGTGACGGCGACCCGCCGCGCCGCAGCGGAAGGATCAGGATGAGGGCGATGAGGAGGTAACCGAACACAGCAGCCAAGGGCAGAAAAAGCCCGAGTGCGATCAGGACCAGATATCCCGCCAGCCCCGGAGTGAGGCGCTGGGTGAGCAGCCGTACCTCATCATCGGCGGTATCAGGCCGAACCAGGCTCCGCCTCACGGCGTGCCGCCAAAGCGTCGAGCTGACAAGTGCAATGAGCAACAGGTTGATGCCGAGAATGGTGACCGCGACCCGCACCGCTTCCTCTTCGGTGATGTACTCGGCGACCAGGCTGGTGGGGAAGGGCAGGAACGACACCACCAGCAGCAACAGCAGATTGAGTCGTGCGAAACCGGAGTCGGTCCGATCGACGAACGCGGTGATCACGGTGTGACCGATCCAGGCTGACCCAATGGTGGCGAAGCTCACGAGATAGGCGAGGTAAGACGGCCATTGGTCGAAGAAGGTCCCGAGCAGGTCATCGCCTGAGCCCGGTGGAACCGATAGGTCGAGCACCAGCAGCGTGATGGCTATGGCGAAGACCCCGTCACTGAATGCCTCGAGACGACCGGTGCGCAGCCCGGGGCGCCGACCCGGCTTGCTCGCTTCGGTCATCACACCTCCTACGGGTTCGGCCTTCTGAAACAGTGTGGCCCATAGGCGGCGACCGGGAAGACAATTTCGCCTCTGGGCGGCTCCCTATGTCGGTCCCTGCCATGACACCATGGGATGAAGGACATTGCGCACCAGGGAACGGAACCGCTCAACTCGAACCGTTCCGTGCCCGATCCGATCAGCCGTCGGGGGCGAACTGCGCGAGCGCCATCTCGGTGGCGGCCGAAATCTCCTCACTGCTGGCGGTAGCGGAGGCCTCGACGACGCGTATCCAGGTTTCCACGGATCTCTTCGAGAACTCCAATCCCTCTGGGGAGTAGGCCGCGGCTACCGGGTCGTCGGCGACCTCCCCGCTCATGAAGAGGCCGAGAGCGAGCAGAGCACCGTCCCATCCCGGGCCCACGTAGAGGGCGCCCGCACCGCTTCCGGCCATCTCGATGGGCACGCTGTGCTCCAGCTCGAGGACAGTGGCGTTGGCCCCGTCCGAGGACAGACGCAGCTCGACCAAGCTGGTCGGGCCTCCGAAGGTCACCCTGAGTAGACCGGGAGGGGCACACTCGAGAATGTCGCCGCCTGCGTTGCCCTCCAGTTGGAAGCTTCCGCCGGGCCGCAGTTCACCACTGAGCGGGAGAAACCAGCGCTCGACGCGATCGGGGTCGGTGATGGCATCCCACACGTCGTGGATCTGCGCCGGGTAGGTGCGGCGGAGGAGCACTGCCACCACCTCACCGTCGCCGGCGGCCTGCTTCCCGACCTCACGGTGGATGGCCTCGAGTTGACTGGCGATATCGATCATTTCTCCTTCTCCTTGTCGTCGGTTGACTCGTCGTCGGTCGGACTACCCGGACCGTCTGTCGCTCTGCGCTCGCGCTTCCCTCTGGCCAGCTCGGTGGCCAATGCGTCGAGGTGGTGGTTCCAGAACCGCCGGAATGGCTCTAACCACATGTCGACCTCCTGGATTGGCGCGGCGTCCACGGCGTAGAGGCGACGGGTGCCGTCAGCTCGGACCGTTGTGAACCCGCTCTCCCGTAGTACCCGGAGGTGTTGTGACACGGCCGGCTGGGAGATACCGAACTCCTCCTGGATGACCGCGGCGATCGCACCCGAGGCCTGTTCGCCTTCAGCGAGGAGCTCGAGGATCCGGCGTCGGACCGGGTCGCCGAGAACATCGAACGCGTGCATGACAGCATTATATCAGATTCTACTTATATAAGTCAAGTCTGAAATAGTTGGTCGAAATTCGGCCTGACATTTCATACCTTGTGCTTCTATGTATATTGGACCTCTATGCATGAGTCGTTCAGCTACGGGAGGCCGTGATTGCACATCGACAAGGACCTGGTCGCAGCTTCGGCGACGCCGCTCGTGCTCGCGATCCTGGAAGAGGGCGAGAGCTACGGCTACGCCATCCTGAAGCAGGTTCGTGAGCTCTCCGGAGGTGAGCTCGAGTGGACCGACGGGATGCTCTATCCCCTGCTTCATCGCCTCGGCCGGCTCGGCTACGTGACCACGGAGTGGCGCACACCGACCGAAGGGCGGCGCCGCAGGTACTAC
>JBOGEV010000033.1:0-7498 GCA_050742015.1 Acidimicrobiia bacterium | reverse complement strand
GCCATCGAGAAGTGCCATGCCGAGGCTTTCACTGGATCGGCCAACCCTGGTCGAGCTGCGATAACTGCGGTCGCCCGTGGAACGACCACGACGGTTACTGGACACCCGGTGACAACGTCGAACCGTTCTCGATGCGGAGCGACGACGAGGCCGCAACGTGACCCCCACCCCCGACACCCCGACCGGCTAGTGGTCAACCAGCCGACCCCCGCCGCACTAGCCCGCAACCTCCGCCAACTCGCCGACCGGCTCGACGACCAAGGCGACCGCGCTATCCGCCAAGCCGCCGTCCTCGCAGCCCGCGGCTGGCCCAAATCCGTTGTCGGCGACGGCCGTGGTGGCACCACCGCCTCGAGCACCGAACACGCCGCCACTCACCCCGGCCCCTACGACGACATCGACAACCGCTTCGCCCGCCAACTCCGGCTCCTCTGGGTCACCATCCTCCACACCCACGCCACCCTCGACACCATCATGTCCCAGGCATCCGACGACGACCCCGTCCCGCCCGGCACCGGCCGCTGCCTCCGCTGCGACAAATTCGTCCGCCCCGACGGCAAACGGCCACACAACCGGATCCAAGCCGGCTACTGCCCGGCCTGCTACCGCAAGTGGGTGCGTCTGGGCCGCCCCGACCGCTCCACATTCGCCCGCAACAACCAACAGGACGTCGCATGACCACCGCTGCCATCGCCATCGCTATCGCCGGCATCAGCATCCTGCTCAACATCCGGTTGCTGTACGTCATAGAGCGGGATGGCCGTCGGATGCAACGTGAGCTGGAACCGTCTATGCGCCGCCTCGAGGATGCGTACCGTCTGCACGGTGATCTCTCTGCTGACACGGCTGACTAGGCGATGCTCGCCATCTGTCAGCAGAACGGCTACCCTGCGCGGCATTGTCGAAGGGCTACCGCCCAGAGCGATGCCCCTTCCGTATGTCGGGGGTCCCGCCGCCGTCTGGGGCGTCCTTTCGACGACAGGCCCCCCGGCAACAACCCCCCGTCATCACCCCGCCCCACCCCCCGGGGCGAGCCCCCCATCATCCGGATGGTGGTGTCATGCCCGCCAACGGCCGCTGGCCCTACTGCGACCCACGCTGGACCACCATCCGGCCAGTAGTCCTAGCCCGGGACGGCCACCGCTGCACGGCACCAGGCCCACGGCACAGTCGCATCCTCGACATCGACCACATCATCGAGTGGGCCAAGCGCCCCGACCTGGCGTTCGAGCTCGGCAACCTACGCACACTCTGCCGCCGCTGCCATAACCGCAAGACGCACGGCAAGCCACGACGACGTCGACGCAACTCAAGACGATGGTGAACCTCGAAGCCCACACGGTTCCCCAACTCTGTCGACCATCGATGACGACGCCAACGGGCCGCAGAGTCCCGAGTTTCTAAGACAGCGCCAAGGCAGGACCCCTACTCAGTTTTGATTTTTGTTTGCGAGAGGAATCTGCAGGGTTAGGTGGGTGACCCCGGCGCCGTTGCCACGGCCCGGGGTCTGGACACCGCCTACCAGGAGGCGATGCCGGTGTGTGAACGTACATGCGCCGGCTGCGGTGCAGCGTTTGTGGCTCGTCCGAGTTTCAAGCGGTATTGCTCCCCTTTGTGTCGTCCTTCGCCGAATGCCGCCGAATCGGCGAGGATCATGGGGCTTTACCGTGAGTCGATCTCGAAACTGAACATCGCCCAGGCGTCGATGTGGCGCCACCGAATGTGTGAGTACCTGGCGGGGCGCGACGGTCGACGTTGCGCTATCTGCCGGAGACGGGTCGACTTGTCGTTGCCGTCGAGGCCGCGTGGTCATGACATGGGACCGAGCATCGATCATGTCATCCCACGAAGCCAAGGCGGGTCCGACGACCTAGCCAATCTGCGACTGACACACTGGAAGTGCAACCGGGCCCGACAGAACCGTGGCGGCGGTGAACAGCTCCGTCTCGTGGGGTGACAGATGGCGAAGTCTTTAGTGGAGACCGTTGCCGAGGGCGATCTACGGGCTTCGCTTGAATCCCTACGAGATCGGCTGGCGGCTGAGACTGAGGTGGCCGAGGGTCGGGACATGGCTCCTTTGGCGAAGCAGCTCACGGACGTGTTGAAGGTGATCGCTGGATTGCCGTCGGATCGGGAGAGGTCGCTTGCTGATGACCTTGCTGATCGACGAGCAACTCGGGAGTCGAAGTCCGGTGCATCGAAGCGTTCCCTCGGGGGCGACGGGCGCCGGCGAGGAAGCCGCCGATCTGGCGGCGCTGGCGGGTCTTGACCTCGACGGCTGGCAACAGGATGTCCTGAAGGCGGCGTTGAGGCGGCGGCGGGACGGGAAGTGGTCGGCGTTCGAGGTTGGGCTGATCGTGCCCCGCCAGAACGGCAAGGGGTCGGTGCTCGAAGCTTTGGAACTGGCGGCGCTGTTCCGGCACGGCGAAACCCGCCAGATTCTGCACAGTGCTCACGAGTTCAAGACGGCGAAGGAAGGTTTCCGGCGGATCGTCGGGTTAATTAAGGAATATCCGCGGCTTGAGGCGCAGGTTGACCACATCCGGTACACGACGGGCGAGGAAGGCATTGAGACGGTCGATGGGAGTCGCCTGCGGTTCGTTGCCCGGTCGTCGGGGTCGGGTCGCGGGTTCACTGCTGATCTGATCATTCTCGACGAGGCCTACAACTTGTCGACGGACATGATGGCGGCGATGTTGCCGACCCTGTCGGCACGCCCCAATCCCCAACTCTGGTATACGTCGTCGGCCCCGTTACCGCACATGATGTCGGATGTGTTGCGCCGGTTGTGTAAGAGGGGGAGAGCTGGTACTTCGGACAGTCTCGCCTACTTCGAATGGTGTGCCACCGATACGGATTCGTTGGATGCGCAGGAGTCGTGGGCGCGGGCGAACCCGGCGCTCGGGATCCGTATCTCTCCCGAGTTCGTTGCCCGTGAGCTCGAGGCGTTGGGCCCAGACGAGTTCGCTCGGGAACGGCTCGGGGTCTGGTCGGAAGACGAAAAGTCGCATGGGGTGATCCCTGCTAGGGCGTGGGCGGCGTGCGAGGACGCCAAGTCGGGTCCCGTGGGCCGGATGAACTTCGCTCTGGATGTGTCGCCTGGTCGCGAGTGGGCGACGATCGCTGTGGCCGCTAAGTCGGGTCGTGGTGGTGTCCATGTCGAGGTCACTGGCGACGACGAGAAGTTCGATCATCGTCCAGGGACGGCATGGCTGGTGGAGCGTGCGGTCGAGTTGCAGGCGAAGTGGGGTGGCCGGTTCGCGGTTGCGAAGGGTTCCCCGGCGTGGTCGTTGAAGACCGAGCTCGAGGACGCCGAGGTGGAGTTGTTGCCGGTGTCGGTCGAGGAGCACGCCCAGGCGTGCGGTGACTTGTTCGACGCGGTCACCGAGAGGCAGCTCCGGCATCTGGGGCAGGGCGAGTTGGATGCCGCGGTCGCTGGGGCGGATCGGCGGTTCTATGGGGATACGTGGTTGTGGTCCCGTAAGACGTCGGCGGTGGACATCAGTCCGTTGGTGGCGGTGACGTTGGCGTGTTGGGCGCGTTCGCAGGACGAGCAGTACGACGCTCTCGACAGCGTCGGCGTGTAGGGAGCCCGTATGGGATGGTTCAGACGCAAGCGCGGGGAGGTGGAGTCTCGGGACATCACGGATGTCCCGTGGGATGTCGGGGCCCCGTCGCGGGCGTCGGTGAGCCAGGAACGGGCCCTCGGGTTGACCGCCGTCCTCGCAGCACACCGGCATCTGTCCGATCAGATCTCGACGTTGCCGTTGGATGCGTTCCGGAAGCTAGAGAACCGGCGGGAGCCGATGGGGTCGCTGCCCCTGCTGTTCCGCCAGCTCGACGACGACGGCGACTTGGTCGATTGGGTGTCGACGGCGCTCATGTCCCTGGCATCCCGGGGCAACGCCGTCGGGGTGATCCTCGAGCGGGACGGGATGGCGTTCCCGACGGCGATCCATTGGCTGTCGATGAACGACGTCCATGTCGACGACGAGAACCCGCTCAGGCCGCTCTGGTATTGGAAGGGCCGGTTGATGGACCGGTCCCAGCTGGTGCACATCCCGTGGATCCGGCAACCGGACCGGATCCTCGGCCTGTCACCGATCGAACACGCGGCACTGGTCATCAGTAGCGGCCTCGAAGCCCAGACCTACGGGAACGATTGGTTTGCGGCGGGTGGGATCCCGCCGGGGAAGTTCAAGAACTCGGCGAAGAAGATCGACCAGAAGGAAGCCGATGTCATCAAGGGCCGGCTGGTGTCGTCGATCCGGACCCGGAAGCCGTTGGTGTACGGCAACGACTGGGACTACGAACCGATCGTCATCCCCCCGGAGCAGGCCCAGTTCGTGGAGACGTTGCAGCTCAACGCCAACCAGATCGCCACGATCTACGGGATCGCCCCTGAGGAGATCGGCGGGGTGCCCGGGAATTCGATGACGTATCAGAATGAGGAGCATCGTCAGACGCGGCGGATGCAGGATTTTCGGCCGTGGCTGGTCCGGCTGGAACGCAAGTTTTCGTCGTGGCTCCCTGACCGCCAGTACGTGAGGTTCAACGTCGATTCGGTGATCCGTGCCGACCTCAAGACCCGTCACGAGGTGTACCGGTTGGATCGGCTGATCGGGTTGTTGTCGATCGACGAGATCCGGGCGCTCGAGGATCTGCCGCCGCTACCCGGCGGGGCGGGCGCCGATGCGGCGCCGCTCGGCGGGTCACAGACGGCCGAGGAGCCGCCACCGGTGTCGAGCAACGGGAACGGCCAGGTGGAGCCCGCGGGGGTCGGCTAGTGCCGTGGCACATCGGTACCTCGTCGGAGTGCCCGGTGTCGCGGCCTCATGCGGTCATCAAGGACAGCGACGGCAGCGTGAGTGGCTGCCACGCCACGAAGCAAGCTGCCGCCGACCAGTTGGCGGCCCTCTACGCGAGCGAACAGAGCTCGGAGGTATCCATGTCTGACATCGAACGCCGCTACACGCTGCTCATGGTCGAGACGCGTGCCCGTGGTGACGACCGGCGCACCATCGGCGGCTACGCCGCCAAGTTCAACCAGGTGTCACAGAACCTCGGCGGATTCGTCGAGCAGGTCCTGCCTTCGTTTTTCAACAAATCCCGGGGTGATGGCTGGCCCGGGGTGATGGCCCGCTACAACCACAACAACGACATGCTGCTCGGCACAGTCGAAGGTGGCACGCTCCGCCTCACGATCGACAGCACCGGCTTGGCGTATGAGGTTGACCTGCCCGCGACCCGATCCGATGTCTTCGAGCTCGTGGAACGCCGCGACGTATCCAAGTCTTCGTTCGGATTCCGAAGGATGACCGTTGAGGACGACTGGGGGATGAGCGACCAGGGCTATCCGCTCCGCTCATTGATCTCCGCCCAGATGGTCGACGTCGCCCCCGTCACCGACCCTGCCTACCTGGACACGACCGCCGCCCTCCGATCGCTCGCCGAGAAGATGTCCGCTGACTTGGACGAGGTGCGGTCACTCGCCGAACAGAACGAGCTCCGCAAGTTCTTCGTTCGCACAGATGGCCCGCAACCGAAGTCGAAGGTGTTCGGGCCGGCGGCGCTGCTCGAGCTCAAAGCGAAGCAAGAACCCGCCGCCTAGTTGTTCTCCAGCGTGTGACGGCAGGCCGACAGCCACCGTCGCCCGTCTGCGTGCCCGCCAGGGGCACACCCTTCCCTGTGAGGCAGGCCGACAGCCACCTCGCGCCCCTTGTACCCCAAAGGAACACCGCTGATGTCCGACACCATCAAGCGGCTGCGCGAGAGTCGGCTGAACGTCTGGGAACAGGCGAAGGCTGTCGCTGAGCGGGCCGCAGACGAGAACCGTGCCCTCGACGCCCAAGAACAGGCGCAGTGGGAAACCCTCAACGCCGAGCTCGATGCCCTCGACCGGCGCATGAACTCGATCGCCGAGGCCGAGAAGCGTGCCAAGGAGACCGAGGAGAAGTTCGCCGCCCTCGAACGTCAGCCGGTCGTCGCCGACCAGGCGGTCGACACGGGGGAACGCAAGCTCGGCGAAGAGCTGCGCGCCTTCCTGGTCGGTGCACCCGGGTCGCCTCGTCACTTCGATGTGATGCCCGTCGCCCGCACCGTCCCCACCTCGTACCGTGACCTGTCCAAGCTGACCGACGCCGCCGGCAAGTTCACTGTGCCGACCTCGTTCTACAACCAGCTGGTCGAGCACATGATCGAGGTGTCCGGCGTCCTGCAGGCCGGGCCGACCATCCTGAACACCGGATCTGGTGAGGTGTTGCAGATCCCCAAGACGCTGACCCACACGCCGAACCCGGCGATCGTGGTCGAGGCCGCAGCGATCGCGGAGAGCGATCCGACGTTCGGGCAGACCTCGCTGGGTGCGTTCAAGTACGGCCGGATGCTTCAGGTCACCCGAGAGCTCCTGACGGATACTGGGGTCGACCTCGACGGCTACCTGGCTCGGTCGATCGGCCGTGCCCTCGGCAACTCGTTCGGCGACGACCTGATCACCGGTACCGGCACCACCGAACCCCGGGGTCTCGCGACGGATTCGTCGCTAGGGTTCACGCCCGCTGCGGGCCTATTGGCCGGCGGCGGGTTCGGATCACAGGCCACCGCGAACCAGGGTTTCGACATCCTGATCAACGTGTTCCACTCGGTGATCCCCCCGTATCGGGCGTCTCGGTCGTGCGCGTGGGTCATGAACGACACCACCGCCGGGACGGTCCGCCGGATCAAGAACGCCGACGGCCTCTATGCCTGGCAGCCCTCAACCCAGGTCGGTGCCCCGGATACGATCCTCGGCAAGCCCGTGTTCATCGACCCGTTCGTCGCCTCCCCCGGCGCCAACACGAAGTCGATCTACTTCGGTGACTTCTCGGCGTTCTTCGTCCGTTACGCCGGCGGCATCCGATTCGAGCGGTCCGACGACTTCGCGTTCGGGAACGATTTGGTTTCGTTCCGGGCGCTTCTGCGGGCGGATGCGGCGCTGGTCGATTTGACCGGCGCGGTCAAGCATCTGCTTCACCCGGCCACCTGATCCGCCGCTGTGGGGGTGGGCATGTTGCTCACCCCCACATCCGATTTCGGAGGTATCGCCCCGTGAAGGTGCGAATGAAGGTCTACATCTCGGGGACCCGTAACGGTGAGCCGTGGCCGTGGCCCGGTGGCGAGATCGTCGTCGGCGACGTCGAAGGCGCCGATCTGTGCAGGGCCGGGCTCGCTGTCCCTGTCGCCGATAAGAACGCCGATGTGGAAACCCGTGACGACGAGAAGCCGAAGCGTGGCCCGGGCCGCCCGGCGGGGAGCCGCAACAAGCCCAAGGACGAATAGTCCGTGGCGGTCAACGGCTACATCGACGTCGTCGAGTACCGGGAATGGATCCAACTCGACGACGCGCTCGACGACGCGGTCATCGACCAGGCGATAACCGCCGCTTCACGCGGCATCGACAACTACTGCGAACGCCACTTCTGGCAGACCGCCGCGGGTACGGCCCGGGTGTTCGACGCCT
>JBOGEV010000032.1:0-7061 GCA_050742015.1 Acidimicrobiia bacterium | reverse complement strand
ATCTCGACCTATAGGTCGAGATCTCCGCGCCAAAACCACATTGCACTTAGGCTGAGGTCATGGAAGAAAGCGTCACGCCCGACGCGGTGGAGGAAGCGCCGGTCGAGGAGAGACCCGAGCCGCCCGTATCGGAGCCGACCAAGCTGATCCGGATCGCCTCGATGACCCGGGCCATGCTCGACGAGGTCCGCCAGGCGCCGCTGGACGACGGGGGACGCAAACGTCTCGCCGATGTCCATTCCAGGTCACTCGACGAGTTGCGCGAGATCCTGTCCCCGGAACTGCTCGAAGAGTTCAACGAGATCATGGTCCCCCTCGACCAGGGAGGGGTGACCGAGGCCGAGCTCCGCATCGCCCAGGCCCAGCTCATCGGGTGGCTCGAGGGCCTGTTCCACGGGATCCAGGCCTCGCTGTGGAGTCAGCAGATGGCGGCCCAGTCCCAACTGGCCGAGGTGCAGAAGAGAGCATTGGTCCCGCCCACCGCCCCGGACCAGGGCGAGGGCCAGACCGGGCTCTACCTCTGACTAACCGACCTTGCGCTCCCGCTCGGACCGCTCGCGCCGGACCCGACGCCGCTCCCGCTCGCTGAGGCCGCCCCAGATGCCGAACTTCTCACCCATGTCCACGGCATAGTCGAGACATTCGGCTCGGACCTCGCAAGCGGCGCAGATCGCCTTGGCCTTCCGGGTAGAAGCCCCCCGCTCGGGGAAGAACAAGTCGGCATCGGCGCCTCGACAGTTGGCGTAGTCCTGCCAGGAAAGCTCACCTATGGCCAGGGCTTGGATGAGCTTGCTCTGCATCAGGTCTCCTCACAACCGTGTAATTACACGTTTGACATTAAGACCAGGCGCGCGCGGCGTCAACCCCGAAAGGCCGAATTCTTCCTTATCGCGCCTTGCGTTTTCGGCCCCGCCCTGTGGATAACTTGACCACCGTCGAGACTTGCCATAATGGGGCTTGCGGTGTCAACGACGGTCGAACAGAAAAGGCCCCCCTGGCCGATCGGCTTCTATCGATCAGCGGTCGGCAAGAAATGGGTGATGGCCCTGACCGGCATCCTCATCATCGGGTTCGTCCTCGCCCACATGGTGGGCAACTGGAAGATCTTCCTCCCCGATGTCGACGGCATCCCCGACATCGACATCTACGCCCACGCTCTCCGCGAGCTGTTCGTCCCCTTCATCCCCGAGCATGTGACGCTCTGGATCCTGCGCACCGGGCTGATCGTGGCCTTCCTCTTCCACATTCACGCCGCCTACGCGCTGACCCTGATGAACCACCGGGCCCGGCCCGAGGACTATCAGGGGCCCCGGTCCTATGTCTCCGCCAATTACGCCAGCCGTACCATGCGCTGGAGCGGGGTGATCTTCCTTGCCTTTCTCATCTTCCACCTGGCCGACCTGACCTGGGGCATCCAGCCGGCGGCGCCCGAGACCTGGGCGCGGGGTGAGGTCTACGCCAACTTCGTGGCCACCTTCTCCCGGGCCCCGGTCACGATCTTCTACGTCATTGCCATGGTCCTGCTGGGCATCCACCTCTATCACGGGGCGTGGTCGATGTTCCAGAGCCTCGGGGTCAACCATCCCCGTTTCAACCACTGGCGCCGCTACTTCGCTGTCGGGCTCGCCGTCCTGGTGACTGTGGGGAACGCCATCATGCCCCTCGCCGTCCTCTTCGGGTTCGTGGGGTGAGGTAGTGGCCCTGGAACTGGAGAGCAAGGTTCCCGAGGGGCCGGTCGAGGACAAGTGGGCGAACCACAAGTTCTCGGTGAAGCTGGTCAACCCGGCCA
This sequence comes from Acidimicrobiia bacterium, assembly GCA_050742015.1. GTDB lineage: Bacteria > Actinomycetota > Acidimicrobiia > Spongiisociales > ZC4RG35 > JARDZU01. The sequence continues at coordinate 5,272 of JBOGEV010000032.1, read as the reverse complement.
ACAAGAGGAAGTTCAAGATCCTGGTGGTCGGCAGCGGCCTGGCTGGAGCCTCGGCGGCCGCCTCGCTGGCCGAGCTCGGCTACGACGTAGAGGTGTTCACTTTCCACGACTCCCCCCGCCGGGCGCACTCCATCGCCGCCCAGGGTGGGATCAACGCCGCCAAGAACTACAAGAACGACGGCGACTCGGTGTACCGCCTGTTCTACGACACGGTGAAAGGTGGTGACTATCGGAGCCGGGAGGCGAATGTCTACCGGCTGGCCCATGAGTCGCTGAACATCATCGACCAGGCGACGGCCCAGGGCGTGCCCTTCGCCCGGGAGTACGGGGGGCTGCTCGACAACCGTTCCTTCGGAGGCGCCCAGGTGGCCCGCACCTTCTATGCAAGGGGCCAGACGGGTCAGCAGCTCCTACTCGGGGCTTATTCGGCCCTGGCCCGCCAGGTGGCGGAGGGCGCGGTGAAGCTGCACACCCGCGCCGAGATGCTCGACCTGGTGGTGAAGGACGGCCGGGCCGTGGGGATCGTGGTGCGCGACCTGGTGTCTGGGCAGGTGAGCAGCCACTCAGGACATGCCGTGGTCTTGGCCACCGGCGGCTACAGCAACGTCTTCTTCCTCTCCACCAACGCCATGGCCTGCAACGTCAGTGCCATCTGGAGGGCCCATCGCAAAGGCGCCGGGTTCGCCAATCCGTGCTTCACCCAGATCCATCCCACCTGCATCCCGGCCTCCGACGAGTTCCAGTCGAAGCTGACCCTGATGTCGGAGTCGCTACGCAACGACGGCCGGATCTGGGTACCCAAACAGCCGGACGACACTCGGGCCCCGGGCGACATCGGAAAGGACGAGCGGGACTACTTCCTGGAACGGATGTACCCGGCGTTCGGCAACCTGGTCCCCCGCGACGTCGCGTCCCGAGCCGTCAAGCGAATCGTCGACGAGGGGAAAGGGGTCGGGCCCCTCAAGAACGGTGTGTACCTGGATTTCCACGACGCCATCGAGCGGGAGGGCCGCCCAATCGTCGAGAGTCGATACGACAACCTGTTCGAGATGTACCAACGGATCACCGACGAGGACCCCTACGAGGACCCGATGCGGATCTACCCCGCCCCCCACTACACGATGGGAGGGCTGTGGGTGGACTACAACCTGATGACGACGATTCCCGGGCTCTACGCCATCGGTGAGGCCAACTTCTCCGACCACGGGGCCAACCGTCTCGGGGCTTCGGCATTGATGCAGGGTCTGGCCGACGGCTACTTCGTCCTCCCCAACACCATCGGCGACTACCTGGCCGGGTTCCTCAACCAGTCGCCGGTGCCAACAGACGACCCGGCCTTCGAAGAAGCCAAGACCGGGGTGACCGAGCGAGTGGACCGATTTCTCGCCACCAGGGGCAGCCGGACCGTGGATTGGTTCCACAAGGAGTTGGGCAAGATCATGCTCGAGTACTGCGGGATGTCACGCAGCGAGCCGGGACTCAACAAGGCCCTCTCGGAGATCCCGGCCCTGTACGAGGAGTTCAAGAACGACGTCAAGATCCTGGGCACGGCGGAGGGGCTGAATCAGACCCTGGAGCGGGCGGGGCGGGTCGAGGACTTCTTCGAGCTGGCTCAAGCGATGTGTCTCGATGCCCTGCATCGTGAGGAATCATGCGGTGGCCACTTCCGGGAGGAGTTCCAGACCGAAGAGGGTGAGGCGCTGCGCCGTGACGACGAGTTCGCCCACGTGGCGGTATGGGAGTGGACCGGCGACCCGGCCGAGCCGGAGCTCAACCTCGAGCCACTCGACTTCGAAGCTGTCCAGCTGACCACCCGGAGCTACAAGTGAAGCCGAGGCCTTTTTCGTTTCCTCCCCCGAAGGGGGAGGTGGCCCGGAGGGCCGGAGGGGGATGCCCACGTCATGTCTTGTGCTTCGCCGCCAAGAATTCCCCCCTCTCCGCCTGCGGCGGTACTCCCCCCTTCGGAGTGAGAGACAAGAGCCCCCTCCCCGACTTCGCCGGTACTCCCCCCTTCGGGGAGAGAAACGAGTGGGGCGGCACATGAACATCACGCTCCAGGTGTGGAGACAAGCCGGTCCCGATCAGCCGGGGGGGTTCAAGACCTATCAGGTGGGCGGGATCTCCGAGGAGATGTCGTTCCTCGAGATGCTCGACGTCCTCAACGAGCGTCTGGTCGACCAGGGTGAGGAGCCGGTCGCCTTCGACCACGATTGCCGGGAGGGGATCTGCGGTGCGTGCGGGGTGATGATCGATGGTCAAGCCCACGGCCCCCAACTCGGCACCGCGACCTGTCAGCTCCACATGAGGAAGTTCGAGAACGGCGCCACGATCACCGTCGAGCCATGGCGGGCGGCCGGGTTCCCGTTGATCAAGGACCTGGTCGTCGACCGCAGCTCGTTCGAACGGATCATCGAAGCCGGCGGGTACATCACGGTCGACACCGGCTCGGCGCCCGACGCCAACATGATCCCGGTCCCCAAGGCGGTCGCCGACACCGCCTTCGACGCCGCCGCCTGCATCGGTTGCGGCGCCTGTGTCGCTGCTTGTCCCAACGGGGCAGCCAGCCTGTTCACGGCGGCCAAGATCAGTCATCTCAACCTCCTGCCTCAGGGGCAGGCGGAGCGCTGGACCCGCACCGAGAACATGGTCGAGGTCATGGAGCAGTACTTCGGCTCCTGCACCAACCACGGTGAGTGCGAAAAGGCGTGCCCCAAGTCGATCTCCATCGACTTCATCGCCATGATGAACGCCGATTATGTCAAGGCTTCGTTGAAGAACCGCCGACTGGTCGCCCAGTAGGCCGGACGGCCTGATTCTGGTTGGCACCCCTTGTCACCAGATAATTCCGACGTAGCCTGACACGATTCGTTGAGACGTCACCGGGTGGGTCACGGGGCAAAGTTGACCACTCTGGGTAGGGATCGTTCACGCGACGTGGTTGCTGGGACCAAGGACGGGACGGGGGCAGATGACAACCGAGAAGCGCGACGACCGGGGGGCGACCCTCGTGGAGGCGGCCATGGTGTACGCCTTGCTCTTTCTCGCCCTGTTCGCCGTGGTCGAGTTCGGGCTCGCCTTCAAGGACTGGCTCTCGGTCAGCCATGCCGCCCGCGAGGGCGCCCGGGCCGGAGCCACCTACGGGGACGCACCGGAGGCGGACATCCTCGTGCTGCGCGATGTGGAGCAGACCCTGGCTCCGGCCGGGATCGGCGAAGGCACCGACGTCCGGATCTACCGCGCCACCGGACTGGATGTGGGAACGCTCTACACCTACGACCCCGGCAATGACTGCGGCGACACGACGGGCGGGACGCTCACCGGGTGCTGTGACTGGCAGCCTTGTCCCGAGCCGGGCCGACCTACCTACTCGGTCCCGGTCTGGGATCCGGCCAACCGTGACGTCAGCGCGCCCTGTACCGACCACATCGGGGTCGAAGTCAGGTTCACCCACATCTGGATGACCAACTACTTCGTCCCGTCGTCGGATTTCACCACCGCGACCGACTTCCAGATCGAGCCCCAGGTCTTCGACGTCGGGACGGCCTGCTGATGAGACGACGTCACGACGACTCGGGGGCCAGCCTGGTCGAGGTCGGCTTGATCCTGCCGATTCTGATCCTGCTCGCCATCGGCCTCTCCGAGATCGGGTTCCTCGTCGTCGACTACCTGACCGTGACCAACGCGGCCAGGGAGGGCGCCCGCACCGGCGCCGCGGCTGCCGACTTCCCTACTGCCGACGACATCATCCTCAACGCCGTCGAGGAGGCAGCATGCAACCTGGAGTTCGGCACCCTGAACACGGTGACCATCTACCGAGCCGACGCTGCTGGTGAGATCCCGGTTCCCCCCGCGGGAGGGGTCAACCAGTACGTGAACAACGGCGGACTCATCTGTGGCTCGCCCTCACACGGCTTGTCAGCCGGTGCCGGGTGCTGCCCGTGGGCGCCGGGCGATCGGGATCGAATTCCCCCCGGTCTCGACGTCCTCGGGGTCGAGGTGGTCTTCACCCACACCAGCGTTACCGGGCTGTTCCCGTTCCCGACGGTGACCTGGACCGAGACCGCGGTGATGCAGATCGAGCCCGACACCAGAGGGACCCAAACGCCATGAAGCGCCTGCTACAACGATTCAAGCGTGAAGATCGGGGGGCGGCCCTCGCCCTGGTCGCCGGCTCCATGGTCCTGCTCTTGGGGATGGCCGCCTTTGGAACTGACCTCGCCTGGTTCTATCTGAACGCGAGCCGAGTCCAGCGCGCCGCCGATGCCGCAGCACTGGGTGGCGTGGTGTGGATGCCGGCGGCTCCCGGGACGGCCGACGCCACCGCTCTCGACATCGCTCTACGCAATGGATACGACGATGCCGACCCGGATGTCACCGTGACCCCGGCGGGTATCCCCGGCGCTCCCAACGAGCTCGAGGTGTCAGTTCAGGATGTGGTGCCCACGTTCTTCGCCAAGATCCTCGGCTTCGACACCATGACGATCAGCCGCACCGCCCGGGCCGAATACATCCCGCCGTTGAAGCTGGGCAGCCCCTCGAACATATTCGGCAACGACCCGAGTTGCTATGGCAGCAACGCAGACTGCGCGGGCAACTTCTGGGCCAACATCCACGGCCACAACACCGACACCCTCATGGGTGACGCCTACTCCTCCTTCTGTGCCGAGGGACAAGGCTCGGTGAACGGCTGCGCACAGAACTTCTCCTACCGCAACACCGGCTATCTCTACGGTGTTATCCCCAACGGCGGCAGTTTCAGCGTGGAGACGCTGGACATGGCGTTCCACAACGAGTCGGGCGGCGTCGCCAACGGAGACCCGCAGCGGACCGGCGACCACAACAACTTCTGCGGAAGCATGGTCCCGGCTTGTGTCGGGCCCACCGTCGTCGTCAATGTCTTCGACCCCGACCCGACCCCGCTCGATCTGAGCGACAACGGCACGCCGGTGTGCTCCAAGACCTATGCCCCCCAACCCCAGATCGATCCGGACAGTGATCCGCCGTTCACCGGCCCGCCACCGCCCAACTGGACCTGGGACTCTGTGTGCAACGTCAATTCCAGCTCGAGCCCGGACGGGATCTGGGTGGTCCAGGTGGTGAACGTCAGCAGCAACGTCAACACCAGCGGGCTCAACCGCTATTCGATTCGATCCAGCGCCGGGAGCAACCTGTTCGGACTCGGGGACTTCTCTCTGTTCAACAACTCAAGTCTGACCACGACCAACTTCCCTCTCGCCGAGGTCCCCGACTACTACGCCGGCAAGACCTTCGT
>JBOGEV010000031.1:0-1410 GCA_050742015.1 Acidimicrobiia bacterium | reverse complement strand
CACGCGGAGAAGAGGCCCCTGGGTCCAAGGCAACAACGTGGATTTCGTGTTCTTCAGCCCGAACCTCAAGCCGCTCACCCATGAGGACTTGAAGGAGGTCGTCCCCCAGCCAACCGCGGAAAGTCAGAACAGCATTCGCTGGGTCTACACCGTCATCGGAGGGTGCTCGCGCGAGAAAAGCGCCGCGGTCGCTATCCCGGCGATGAAGAAGGTCCTGAAGCTCTTAGGAGTTACGCAGGGGCGTTGCTTGGTATGCGATAGCGTGGGCAAGCGCGGTAGGTTCGGACGGCCTCGCGGACGATCTGCCACTTGGCGGAGAGCCAGTTGACCCCGGTCCGGAAGCACCACCGCTCGACCACCACGAATGCCCGCAACGCCAGGCCGATATGACCGCGCTGGGCCACGGCCTTGCGGCACTGGCACCGCTCCACGTTCGTCACCTGCTTCAATCCTCGGTGATACTCCTCGATTCGCCAACTCGCGTCGGCCAACCGCAATCGCTCCAACTCATCCATCTGCAGGTTACTCGTGGCCCAGTATTCCGTCGTGCCGTCCTTGGCCTCGATGCGGAACACCTGGATCAACCCGTATCCCTCCAGATGGACCACCGTCCCGGTGGCCGCGATCTCACACTCGCTCACCGCCCGCAGTCCCGTCCGATCCGGGTTCACCCTTCGGTTGGCCTTCAACCGGGTGAGCCAGTTCCAACCCAGCGCCCGAAGTTGTTTCAGGTTATCCAGGCTGCTGTACCAACCGTCGAACAGCACGCATTCGGGGGCGAAACCGCGTTCCTTCGCCACCCGGAGCAAGTCGCCGAAGTGGTCGTTCTTCGTCTTGCCGTCGTTCGGTTTGTTGTAGAGCCGGTAGTCGCACGGCAGGTGCCGGTCGCCGTCGGTCCACAGCAGGCTCAGCAGGCCGATCCCTTTGACCACTCGGTGATGCTTGCCCGACCACAGGTGGTGCACCAGGTCCATCTTCCGGGCGTAGGGCTTGTCGAGCACGCTGTCGTCCAGGACCAGTACGCCGGCCGTGCGGCGGACATCGGTCTGGACCTCGCTCCACAGGGCGTCGCTGTCGGGTTCGAGTCGGTACAGCAACCGGGTGTAGGCGTCGTGGGCGGCCGGGTCGGCCGAGTCCGGTTGTGTCCGTTGGGCTTCCGTCGCCGTCGCCCGGGTCGGCGAGGCGATGAGGAAATCGATAAACTGCAGGTCCGAGACTTTAGGCTGGCTCATGCGTGCGACTATAGCCACCCTGCGGGATTTCGGTAACCCGACTCAACGCCACTGCGTAACTCCTAATGAATTTCTTAAAAAACAAGAAAAGTTTGCCATTTGCCGAAAATTTGTTCATATTCAATTGGCAAGTAAAATAAAATAGGTAATCTAAGAAAGAAAGTTCACTGTGCCAAGG
>JBOGEV010000030.1:0-4117 GCA_050742015.1 Acidimicrobiia bacterium | reverse complement strand
ATCGGCGACATCGGTGAGCAAGGAAGGCGCGACCACCTTGATCGCCGCGATCTCGGTCCGAGCCGCCTTGACCCCAGCTTCGTCGATGATCCAGGCGGTCTTCAGCACCAGGAGCCGGGCCTGCTCGATCCGGATCCGGGCGTCGGCGATCCACTCCTGGATGACACCTTGCTCCGACAGAGGGCGTCCGAACGCGGTACGCGCCTGGGAGCGCTGAACCATCAGGTCGAGGCTGCGTTCCGCGGCACCGATGGCACGCATGCAATGGTGGATGCGACCCGGGCCGAGTCTTGCCTGAGCGATGGCGAAACCCCCGCCTTGCTCACCGAGGAGGTTGCCGGCCGGGACCCGTACGTCGTCGAAGAGGATCTGTGGGTGCCCGCCACGGTCCTGGTAACCGAACACCGTCGGCTCCCGCTCCACGACGACCCCTGCGGCGTCCATCGGCACGATCACCATCGACTGGCGGCGGTGCGGGTCGGCGTCCGGATTGGTGACACCCATGACGATCGAGAATTTGCATCGTGGCGAGGCGGCGCCCGAACTGAACCACTTGCGCCCCGTGACCCGGAACCCGTCGCCTTCCCGGGCGATCCGGGTTCGGATGTTGGTGGCGTCCGAGCTGGCCACATCGGGCTCGGTCATGGAGAAACAAGAGCGGATCTCACCTTCCAGGAGGGGGGCCAGCCAGACCTCCTTCTGCTCGGGGGTGCCGAACAGATGCAAGATCTCCATGTTCCCTGTGTCCGGCGCCGAGCAGTTGAGGGCCTCGGGAGCTATCTCCGGGCTGCGTCCGGTTATCTCGGCCAGCGGCGCGTATTCCAGCACCGATAGACCGGCGCCCAGGTCGGGATCGGGGAGGAACAGGTTCCACAGACCCCGGGCCCGAGCCTCCTTCTTGAGGTCCTCGATGATCTCCGGATGATGGTGGGGGTCCCCGGCGTCGCCGATCTGGCGCTCATAGACAGCCTCGGCCGGATACACCATCTCGTCCATGAACGCGTTGAGCTTCGACCGGAGGTCCTCCACCCGGGGGCTGTAGGCGAACTCCATCGCGGCGACCCTAACGGTCGGGCTCGGCCCGGGTTTCGCTCTCCGGCTCCGACGCGGCATCCGGTTGTGACCCGGGCTCCTCGTCCGGCACCGGCTCGGGCTGCTCCGTCTCCGGCTCCGGGTCGAAGGTCATCTGGGGAATCGGGGCGGGAGGTCGCCGGGCCCGGCCCCGGGTCAGCTCGCCCATGACCAGCCATCCGGCGAGGAGGGCGAGAAAGATCCGCTGCGACCACAAGGCGAAGCCGAGAGCGCCGAGGGCGGTGATCAGGAAGACGACGCCGGCGATGCGCTCGGCGTTCTTCGGTGCGACTTTCAGGAGAAGGGAGGTGAAGAGGTGGCCGCCGTCGAGAGGCCGGATCGGAAGCCAATTCACGAGCCCCCAGAAGACGTTGACCAGGATCAGGTAGGAGACGATGTAGGCGGCTACTCCGACGTAAGGACCGGTGAGGCGGTCGAACAACCAGACCAGGCCTCCGAAGAGGACACCCACGCCCGAGCCGGCTGCCGCGATCAGCGCCGTCCGTCCCGGCCCCATCTCCTCATCTGGAGCCGACCAACTGGTCAGGCCCCCGATCGCATTCAGCTCTATCTCCACCTCGGCGCCATATGCCCGAGCGGTCAGGGCATGGCCCAGCTCGTGGATCAGGATCGACACGAAGACGATGCCCACCCAGGAGACCAGTCGGGCCATATCGCCGCCGGACAGGCCCAGGAAGGCGGCGATCAAGAGGAAGGAAGGGTGGATGGTCACCGGGATCCCGAAGAGTGGGAACTTCAGCATCGGCCCCATGATGGCCTATGTGCCGGTCTTGAGTTTCATGCGGGGGCGTTACGCTCGGCGGATGAACGACGATCTCAGGGCCACGGTGGCCGCAGACATGCCCCGTCTCACCAATCTCCTGGGCGACTTGGTCCGCCTCCCTTCGGTCAGCGCACCCGGCTACGACAAGACGGTGGTCCATCGGGCCGCGGAGACAATCGTGGCCTTGCTGGAGAGGGCGGGTTATCAGAACGCCCAACTCCTCGATCACGAAGGGGGCAACCCGGCCGTCTTTGCCGAGGTTCCCGGGCCGGAGGGGGCCCCCTCCCTGCTCCTCTACGCCCACTACGACGTGCAGCCTCCGGGGCCCACGGAGGAGTGGAACACAGGCCCTTATGATCCGGTGGAACGGGATGGGCGGCTCTACGGCCGGGGCGCGGCCGATGACAAGGGCGGCATCGTGATGCACCTGGGAGCGGTGGCCGCGCACGGCGGGCAGCCCCCGGTTGGGATCCAGCTCTTCTTCGAAGGTGAGGAGGAAGCGGGCTCCCAGAGTCTCGAGGCGATCCTCGACAAGCACGCGGATCTGCTCAAACCCGACGTGATCGTGATCGGGGATGGAGGCAACTGGTCGGTCGGGGTGCCCGCCTTCCTCGTCTCATTGCGCGGCATCGTCGGCGTCTCCTTCGAGCTGAGGACCTTGAAGTCGGCAGTCCACTCCGGGTCGTTCGGGGGAGTCGTCCCCGATGCGCTCATTGCGATGGCCCGCCTCCTGGCCACGCTCCACGACGACGAAGGAAACGTGGCCATTCCCGGGTTGGTGAGCGAGGAGTTCGACGGGCAGGACGTACCCGAGGCAATGGCCCGAAGCCTGTCCGGGGTCGTCGACGGTGTCGAGCAGATCGGCGCCGGGTCGATCCCGTCCCGTATGTGGTCGAGGCCTGCCGTCTCGGTCCTGGCCCTCGATGCCCCGCCGGTGTCAGAGGCGATCAACCAACTGGTGCCGGTGGCGAGGGCGAAGGTGAGCCTGCGGACCGCCCCCGGACAGGACACCGGCGCCGCCCTCCAGGCCCTGAAGGACCATCTCGTGGCCAATGCGCCCTGGGGCACCACCGTCGACTTCTTCCACGAGGAGCACGGCGACGCCACGGCCCTCGACATGGACACCTTCGCAGTAGAGGCGTGGACCAAGGCGTTCACCGAGGCCTTCGGAAACGAGCCGGTCCACATGGGGGCGGGCGGATCGATCCCGTTCATATCGACATTCACCGAGCTCTACCCGGAAGCCCCGATCCTCGTAATCGGGACCAGCGACCCGACCAGCGCCTACCACGCTCCCAACGAGAGCCAGGACCTGGGCGACCTGGAGAAGGCAGTCCTCGCGGAGGCGATCGCCTTCCGACTGCTCGCAGAATGACCTGCCGGGCCAGGCGGAAGCCCGGGCGGACCGGCGTCTGTTCGCCCGAGGTCCCAGACCGGAAGACCCGGCTCACCCACACCTAGTCCTCCCTGACCGAAGGGCGAAGTCCGCCCGCAAAAGAATTCTGTCTCCATGCTTCGTAGACCACCACGGCGGCCGAATTCGACAGGTTGAGGGAGCGGAACCCGGGGAGCATCGGCAAGCGGAGACGATCGGTCAGCCAGCCCAACTGCTTGACCTCCTCTGGCAGCCCGACCGACTCGGGCCCGAAGAGGAAGCTGTCTCCCGGGCGGTAAGAGACATCGGTGTGCAGCCTCTCCCCGTCGACGCTCAGGGCGAAGACCCGGTTCGGGCGCTGCGTTTGGCGCCAGGTCCCCAGATCGGGATGGACACTGACGCTCGCCTTGTCCCGATAATCCATCCCGGCCCGTCGCAGTCTGGCGTCGTCCATCTCGAAGCCGAGAGGCTCGATCAGGTGGAGGCGGCACCCGGTCACGGCGGCGAGACGCATCGCGTTTCCTGTGTTGGGCGGAATCTCGGGCCGGTAGAAGACGATCTCGAACACGTCAGCGAAGGTCGAACAGGCGGAGCTCGGTGTCCTCGATGTCGCGGAGACCGTTGTAGTCGACCTCGATGGCCTCGATCCCCCGGGCCCCGGCCAGGACCCGAGCCTGTGGTGTGATCGTCTGAGCGACCAACATCCCCCGAATCGAGCCCAGTCGGGGATCGTTCTCGAGACGCCCCAGGTAACGGGTGAGTTGCTCCACCCCGTCTATCTCGCCCCGACGCTTCACCTCGACGGCCACCGCCCGGCCCTCCGCGTCCGAGCACAGCAAGTCGACCGGCCCGATGTCGGTCGGGTACTCCCGGCGAAGGAGTGTCAT
>JBOGEV010000029.1:0-3390 GCA_050742015.1 Acidimicrobiia bacterium | reverse complement strand
CTCTGTCCGAGCACCTGGAGGGCAGGGACACCCACCACCCGTCCGGTGGGTGAACCTGATTCAGGGTCGATTTCCACCCAATCGGGGACGTCGACCCCAGCCCACCCCAGTGTCTCCAGCGCAACGGTGTTGAGGAATGCCTCGATGTAGTTGCGCTGGACGAAGACCGGGCTCTCCGGCACCGCCTCGTCTAGTTGGCCTCGGCTCGGTGGCCGGGATTCCTCGAACTGGTGGGGGTTCCATCCCCCGAGCACTGCCGTCCACTCCCCCCGCTCTTTCTTGGCCGCGGTGGAGGCAAGGAGCCCGAGACCGGTGTCGAGCGAGTTCAGCCCGTTCCACCGCACATCGTGGTTCCAGCGCAACCCGCCCCGCACCATATGGATGTGAGAGTCGATGAGCCCGGGCATGATCCGACGCCCCCCGACGTCGATACGACGAGTCTGCTCCGATCCCAGCGCCAGGATCTCGGCGCTGCCCCCTGTGGCCTCGATTCGCCCCCCGGCGATGGCCACCGCCTCTACCCCAGGAAGGTGCGAGCCGTCCCAGACCCGGCCGGAATGGAGGATCAGGTCGGCCTGGGGCATCCCGGCACGGGACCGATCTAGATCCGCTCGATGATCAGGGCGTTGGCCATGCCGCCGCCCTCGCACATGGTCTGCAGCCCGTACCGGCCGCCGGTCCTCTCCAGCTCCCAGACCAGAGTTGTGAGGAGCTTGGCGCCCGATGCGCCGAGGGGATGGCCGAGGGCGATGGCACCACCGTTGACGTTGGTCCTCTCCCAGAGCGCCATCGGATCTGCCCCGCCATGCTCGATCCGCCACGCCACCGTCACGGAGGCGAACGCCTCATTCACTTCGAACAGATCGATCTCGTCGATGGTGAGCCCGGCTCGCTTCAACACCTTCTCAGTGGCGGGGATGGGCCCGGTGAGCATGGTCACCGGATCGACTCCGGCCATTGCGAATGCGACGAACCTCGCCTTTGGGGTCAGGCCCATCGACTTTGCCTTCTCCTCCGACATGATGAGCAGGGCGGCTGCCCCGTCGGAGATCTGAGAGGAGTTGCCGGCGGTGATCACCCCGTCGCCCTTGAAGGCAGGCTGGAGCGCGGCCAGCTTCTCCATCGAGGTGTCCTCCCGGATCCCCTCGTCCCTGGTCACCGTGGTCATGGTCCCGTCGTCCTGTGTGATCCCGACCGGGATGATCTGGCCCTCGAACCGGCCCTCGTTGGTGGCACGGGCGGCGCGGCGGTGCGACTCGAGGGAGAGCTCATCGAGCTCCACCCGGGTCATGCCCCACTTCTCGGCAATCAGCTCTGCGGAAAGGCCTTGCGGGATCAACCCCTCCGAATATCGCTCCAGCATGCGGGCCCCGAACGGAAGCCCGGGGCCCTGTTGGGCGGTGATCCCCATCGGCACCCGGGTCATGTTCTCCACTCCGGCGGCGACGACCACGTCCTGGACGCCGGCCATGATCCCCTGAGCGGCGAAGTGAGCCGATTGCTGTGATGAGCCGCACTGCCGGTCGATGGTCACCCCCGGCACCTCCTCGGGGAAACCCGCGGCAAGGGCGGCATTGCGGCCCACGTTGTATGCCTGTTCCCCGGTCTGGCTGACCGTGCCCATGATCACGTCCTCGATGAGCGAGGGGTCGATGTTGTTCCGCTCGACCAGCGCTTCGAGGGGGCGAGAGGCGAGGTCGACCGGGTGATAGTCCTTGAAGTACCCGTTGCGGCGCCCAATCGGGGTGCGTACCGCATCGACGATCACGGCATTGGTCATCTATCGCTCCTGTCGGATCTACATGACAACTTATCCGACATCGGCGGACATTTCTCCACCGATCCGTCGAAATCCGGATCCGGCCATTCGATGAGCTACCGAAAGGCCGCTCGTAGAGTCGGGTGGCCCCTAGCAACGGAGGAAGACATGCGAGTCATGGTCATGATCGAGGGCAGCGGAGCCGACGAGGACAAGATCGCGCCCACCCAGGAAATGCTGGAGGCGATGGGTGCCTACAACGAGGAGCTGGTGAAAGCGGGCATCATGCTCGACGGGCAGGGTCTCAAGCCCACTTCCGAGGGGGCCAGAGTCGTATTCGAGGGCGGCTCCACTTCGGTGGTCGACGGACCGTTCACCGAGTCGAAGGAGATCATCGCCGGCTATTGGATATGGCAGGTCGACTCGATGGAAGAGGCGTTGGAGTGGGCCAAGCGCTGCCCCACCGATCCCCAGTACGGAGGTCGGCAGGTCCTCGAGATCCGGCCCATCTTCGAGATGGAGGACTTCGGGGAGGAGTACACCCCGGAGCTCCAAGAGCAGGATGCTCGCCTCGCAGAGGAGATCCGGGCCCAACACCCCAACGCGTGAGGAACGGGACGATGGCGAAGTCAATCAACCGGGAACCTGGTTTCGACACCGCCGCCGCGGTGACCCGGTCGCCCGCGGCCGAAGGGAGGTCAGCCTGAGGTGAATGCCGTCGTCGATGTCCGACGCACCGTCGACGCAGTCTGGCGCATCGAATCCGGCCGGTTGATCGGCTCGCTCGCCCGGATTCTCCGGGACGTGGGCCGCGCCGAGGAGGTGGCCCAGGACACCCTCGTCGCCGCCCTCGAACAGTGGCCGGAGCGAGGCGTCCCCGAGAACCCCGCAGCTTGGATGATGGCGACCGGGAGGAACAAGGCCATCGACTTGATACGGCGCGAGGTGTCGAGGGAGGAGAAATATTCCGCGGTGGCGGTCGATCTCGACCGCGCCGACGACCGGGACGACGACTTGCTCTCGCTGGTGTTCATCGCCTGTCACCCGGTGCTCCCCCAGGAGTCCCGGGTGGCGCTCACCCTGCGTCTGCTCGCCGGGCTGAGCACCGAGCAGATCGCCCGGGCCTTCCTGGTCCCGTCGCCGACCATCGGGCAGCGAATCTCACGGGCGAAGCGGACCCTGGCCGAGGCCCAAACCCCTTTCGAGTTGCCCGCCGCCGCCGACCTGCCCCAGCGGCTGTCGGCGGTACTGGAGGTGATCTACCTGATCTTCAACGAGGGCTACTCGGCCTCCTCCGGGGATATCTGGATCCGCCGCGACCTGGCCGAGGAGGCGATGCGGCTGGGACGGATGCTGACCGGGTTGCTCCCCAAGGAGCCCGAGGTGCGCGGTCTGGTGGCATTGATGGAACTGCAGGCATCTCGGTTCGGAGCCCGAACCGGTCCCGACGGGACGCCGGTTCTGCTCGCCGACCAGGACCGGTCCCGCTGGGACCGTACCCTGCGGAACCACGGTCTGGCTGCCCTCGACGTCGCGACCCGTCTCGGCCGACCACTCGGCCCCTACACCATTCAGGCGGCGATCGCCGCTTGCCACGCCCGCGCTCCCCGATTCGAGGACACCGACTGGGA
>JBOGEV010000028.1:0-1802 GCA_050742015.1 Acidimicrobiia bacterium | reverse complement strand
GACAAGCCGTTCGTCGGGGACTTCGACGGGGACGGGATCGACGAGGTGGGACTGCATCGCGAGTCGACCGGGTTCGTCTACTACCGCAACACCCTCGACACCGGAGTCGCCTCCAACGAGTTCTTCTTCGGAGATCCCGGAGATCGGTTCGTCGCCGGTGACTGGGGGATCGTCGACGGGGCCGACACCCCAGGACTGTTCCGACCCGGAAACACCACCTTCTTCTTCCGATACTCCAACAGCCAGGGCAACGCCGATAACCAATTCGCCTTCGGAGAACCCGCATACCTGCCAGTGGCCGGGGTGTTCGGAACCGAACGTTGAGCCCAATGCAGGGCGTCACGCATGCGTGACGCCCTGCATTAGGTTGGCTCACCGTGGAATTCGAACTGCCGCCTCCGGGCACCCGTGGAGTGGAGGTACCCGCCTTCGTCCGTCCCATCCTCAAGGCGACGATGGGAACCGGGAACATCATGTTCCGCCGCGGTTGGAAGGTGCAGGGCCGACCCCTGCTCCGTCCCACCACGATCGGGGCTCGGACCGGGAAACAGAGACGGACGATCCTCGGCTGGTTCCCCGACGACGCACCAGGCGACGCCTGGCTGGTAGTGGGATCCAACGGCGGTGCCAAGAGCCATCCTTCATGGGCCTACAACCTTGCGAAGAACCCCGAGTCGGTCACAGTCGACATCGGCGAGGGAGACGTTCCCGCCACTGCCGAGCTGCTCCGTGGGACCGAACGAGACGATGCCTGGAGCCGCGTGGTGAGGATGGCGCCCGGGTACGGGGGGTACACCAAGAAGACCGATCGGGAGCTTCCCGTCTTCAGACTGTCCGTACGCCGGACCTGACCACCACCAACTCGATCTTGGGTCCGGAAACCCATTCAGCTCGCGCGACGTTTGGTCGAAGATGCGAGATGCCTGGTGCAACGGGTGGGGCCGCCTACGGTGGCGCCGGCTCCCAGGTAGACGCCGATCGAGAACTAGGTAGGGGAATCAATGCAGGGAAGAGGGACTGTTCGACATCGTCTTCGACGCCTCGTCACCGTTGGAGCCGTGACGCTGATCCTCGTGGTCACAGGCGTCGGAACCGCACTGGCTGCACCCGACGACGGCGTCGCCAAGAAGAGCATGTTCCTCGACCTCGGCGGTGCAACGCCTGAGGACATCAGGGCTCGGGTCCAGGAGATCTGCGCCAAGCACCGTGATCCCGCCAGCGACAACTACATCATGAACGTCGTGGTGGTGAACGTCGTCGACCAGCATGGCGACCTCCGGGTCGATGCCCTGCGAGCGGTCCTTCCCCATGTCCCCGGAGGCGGGCGCACCACGTGCTTCGAGAACATGTTCGTCGGGCCTACCCATGTCGAATTGAGTGGTCTCCCCTGGCAATCCAGAGCAGACTTCCCGCCCGGTCTGGAGACCTGGTGCGCCGAAAGCCCCTATTGCGGCGGGATGCTGACCGGCTCTTGGCGCTGGGACAACATCCGCGCCAACAGGGAGGCGGCCGACGTCTTCCTCGCCTTCACGGATCTCCACTATCCGGGGATCAGGCACAACCTCCATTGGTACATCACCTACGAGGGATACTTCGACTGGCTCGGAAACAACCGGTACAGCGATCAGCTGAGGACTGCCTACTCCGCCTACATGCTGGAGATGGTTCGGGCGTACAACGCTGCGCTCATTTATGCCGGGGAGCCGGCGGAGAGATCGAGCCGGGCAGTGTTGTGGTCACCGGCGTACGAGAGCTCGTACTTCTCGAACTCGTATCTCGAGCTGAACCACACCAGGGACAAC
>JBOGEV010000027.1:0-5460 GCA_050742015.1 Acidimicrobiia bacterium | reverse complement strand
TCTCCGTCACGCCGTCCTCCACTCCATCCAGGTAAGAATGTTTACTAAACATACAAAGTATCCAGGGTTGGTGTCAACCCCATTTCGGGAGGGTCCATCGTTCTGGCGCGATCGCCGCGCCAAAATGATCGCAATGGCCACACCCCACCTTCAGATCCGGCCCGGGAATCCGGATTTCCTCGATCTGCCCTGGGAGAAGCCGATTTCGGACTGGGGACACGCCAGGTTGGTGGAGATGCCGACCGGGATCCACCGCCACCCGGTGGTGTTCGTCCTCTACGACGAGGGCGTTTTCGTGATCAAGGAGCTGCCTCGGCGAATCGCCAACGGCGAGTACCACCTGTTCCGCGCCCTCGAGGAGCGGACCAGCCGCGCCGCCGAACCGGTGGGGTTGGTCGACCGGGTCTGGCTCGACCCCCACGCCGAGCAGTCGGGCGCCGTCATCACCCGGTACGTCGACCACTCCTTTCCCTACCGGCATCTTGTTTCCGGTCTCGGCTTCGGCCCGCGACGCGCCCAGCTCCTCGATGCGGTGGCCGGCTTGCTGGTCGAGCTCCACCTGGCCGGGTGCTACTGGGGCGACTGCTCGCTGTCGAACCTGCTCTATCGCTACGACGCCGAGACGATCGAGGCGGTCATGATCGACGGCGAGACCTCACGACTGCGCGACAGACTCTCCGACGGCCAGCGGGCCGAGGACCTCGAGATCATGAAGTTGAACCTGGCCGGCGAGATGGCCGACATCGCCGCCATGACCGATGTGGAGATCGACCACGCCGACCTGAACCTCGGAGAAGATGTCGAGAAGAGATATCACGCGCTGTGGCTGGAGCTCACCGAAGAGCTGGTGATAACCACGGACGAGAGCTACCGGATTCGGGAGCGGGTAACCCGTCTCAATGACCTCGGATTCTCCGTCGACGACGTGTACCTCGACCCCGTCGACGGGGGCAACCTGGTTCGGATGAACGTCTCGGTCGGGGGACGGACATTTCACTCCGAGCGTCTTCGCCAACAGACCGGGATCGAGGCATCGGAGAATCAAGCACGGGTGGTCCTGAGTGACCTCAACTACTTTCTCGCCAAGAACGACGCCACGACGGCTTCGGGCAAGAGCGTGGGAACCATCAGATGGCTGAGTACCTCATTCCAACCGGTGGTCGCCCGGATGGCCGAGGTCCGGAAGGGCGACCCGGTCCAGGGCTATTGCGACTTCCTCAACCATCGTTTCCTCCTTGCCCAGCGCAAGGGTCAGGATGTTCCCAATCAGGAGGCGCTCGAGGACTGGATCGCGGCGGGGACACCGGGATTCATCATCGATGAGGAGGACGGGGAGCCGGCTCAGGCCCCGTTGCCATCGACCTGAGCCTCGCCCTGCCGTTTGGCCCACCGCCAGGCGCCGTACTCGTCGGCGAAGCCGACCAAGAGGGTGGGGACCAGGGCCCCGGTGAGCACACCCGCCGGAGGGGCGACGAACAACAGGACCATGGTGTAGACCACGGCGAGTGTGACCGCGACCAATCGCCGCCTCATCTGGTCGGGAACGTCGGGGAGACGGAGACAGAGGGCCACGCCGACCCCGAAGCCGGCGCTGGCCCCGAGTACCGGCGAGATGAGCCCCAGCGAGAGGCCGAGCGCGATGAGGAGCCCCATTGAGATGAGGATCCGCTTGGGGGCTCCTGGGTTCCTCGACACCAGGCCCACGACGACAAACACGAACGGTGCGATCAGCAGCGCGATCCCGACCAGTGCGGGATCGACCGTTACCTCCTGGCTGGCACTGTCGATGAAGGCGGCCGCATAGGGGAAATAGCTGAACATCGTGACAATGGTCCCAAGGGCCAGGGCCAGCCAGTTGCGACCCCGGATCGCATCCCACCTTTCGCTACTCGCCAGGTCCGGGCCTATCCCTTGACCGAACCTGCGGTGAGGCCTCGCACGAAGAATCGCTGTAGTGAGAAGAACACCACCAGGGGCAGGATCATGGTGACGAATGCGGCCGCCGGGAGCAGGTTGAGAGCACCTTCCCCGCGTCCGGCCAGGTCGGCCAATTCCACGGTCAGCACCCGATTCGTTGGGTCCACACCGAGGAAGACGAGGGCGACCAGGAAGTCGTTCCACACCCAGAGGAACTGGAAGATGGCGAACGAGGCCAGCACCGGCACCGACAGCGGGACAACGAGACGGGTGAATATCTTGAAATGATCGGCACCATCGATCTTCGCCGATTCGATCAGAGACGAGGGCAGCGATCCCATGTAGTTGCGGAGCAGGTAAACCGCCAGCGGAAGGCCAAAGCCAGCGTGAGCCAGCCAGACCGCGGGGAACGTGCCGTTGAGGTCGAAGTTGGTGTAGATGCGAAGGATGGGGATCAGCGCCATCTGCAGCGGGACCACCATCAGACCGACCACGATCACGAAAACGAGGTTCCGGCCGGGGAACTCCATCCAGGCAAAGGCATAGGCGGCGAAGGCCGCCACCGTCAACGGAATCGCCACCGCTGGGATGGTCACCGCCATCGTGTTGGCGAAGGCGTTGCCAAAGCCCCCTTCCAGAACGGTCGTGTAGTTCTGGATGGTCCAGGCACCTGACTCGAACAGATTGCCGAACACGGTCCACCATCCACTGGCCCTGATCGAGCTCGGCTCACGGAACGAGTTGATGAGTAGCCCGAGCGACGGGATGGTCCACAAGAGCACGATCAGCCAAACCGCCAGGTAGATGGGCAGCCGCGAGGCTCGGCCCTGGGCCGCGGGCTGCGGCGCCCGGGTGGAGGTGGCAGCCTGGGCGGTTTCGGTGGCGGCGGTCATCTCGTTGCCTCCTGCTGCCGGAACCGTTTCACATTGATGACCAGGATGGGTACCACGGCAATGAAGAGGAGGACGGCGAGGGCGGCACCCATCCCGTCGTTGCCGAAGGTGAAGAACTCGGTCACCATCCTCTCCGCCACCACCGAGGTGTCGAACCCACCTCCGGTCATGACGAACACGATGTCAAAGACCTTCCAAGTGGTGATCAGGATCGTGGTCCACACCACCACGATCGTGGAAGCGATCGAGGGGACCACGATCTTGCGGAACACCTGCCACTCATTGGCCCCGTCGATCCGTGACGCTTCCAACTGGTCGTCGGGCACACCCTTGATCGCGGAGGAGAGGATGACCATCGCGAACCCTGTCTGGAGCCAGACCAGGATGATCATCAAGAACAGGTTGTTCCACAACCCCACCTGCATCCAGTTCACCGGCTCGGCGCCGAACGCCACCCAGATGGCGTTGAGGATCCCGATCTGATCCCCGAATCCTGCAGTCCTGAAGTCGTAGACGAAGGTCCAGACCACGGAGGCCCCGACGAAGGAGATGGCCATGGGGAGGAAGATCAGCGACTTCGAGATCGATTCGGTTCGGCGGGAGAGCTTGTCGGCCAGAGTGGCGAAGCCGAGCCCGATGGCTACGGCCACCGCAGGTACGAAGATGACCCAGACCACGCTGTTTCGTATCGAGATCAGGTAGGTGCTCTCGGTGAAGATGCGCTGGAAGTTGTCGAACCCGACGAACTCGTCACCAGCCGAGTTCTGGAAGCTGAGGATGAAGGTGTTGACTGCCGGGTAGATCAGATAGAAAGCCAAGAGAACCATTGCCGGCCCGGCAAAGGCGAACGGTCGCACCGCAGCCCCCGCCCTCTCGGGCATGGCGCTGATCGCACGGTCCATGCCCCAATAGAGGAGCCAGATCCCGCCGACGCCCACCACGACGGCAACGACCACCTGGACGATCTTGTTTATGTCCTCTTGTTTGAGGAAGTCGAAGGTGAAGAAGAAGAGGACCAGCACGGCGGGAATGACGAGAGCGCTGGCGATGCGGAGCAGCCAGACTTGGGGTGAGTTGGTGGAGGCGCCCGGCTCGGGGGGGAGGGGTCGGTGTTGGGGTTCTTCGACCTCGATCAACGGAGGAGTTGACATGTGGCCTCCTTAGCTCCTGTCTGCCGATCCCGACCCTACCGCACGGCCGAGTGCCGTGTCGGACCCAGAACGAAGAAGAGGGGTGGCCGCGGCCACCCCTCTCAATTTCACGAGGCCTTGCGCTCAGCCTGCGGGCCAGCTCGCCTCGACGGCATCCACCACCTCTTGGGTCGGGGTGCCTTGAGTCCAGTCGATGATGCCGGTCCAGAAGGTCTCCTGACCAACTTCGGGCGGCATCAGGTCGGAGGCGTCGAACACGAATGTGTTCTCGGCCAATGCGGTCGTGATCGCCTCGGCGAACGTCTGGGATGCCTCGGTCTCATAACAACCGGGATCCACGTCCTTGTGCCCGGGGAGACGCTCCACTCCGGGCACACCGTGCCCGCCGTGCTCGGCAACGCCGCCACCGGTCTCGGAGGCGAGGGTGCACTGCCACTCAGGGCTGATCCAGTCCTGGATGGCCGCCACATTCTCGGGCGCACCGTCAAAGACGATGATGGTGTCGCCACCACCCATCGCACCGGTGTTCCCGTCGATCGTCGGGAAGTTGAAGACCCCGATCTCCTCATTCTCCCCCTCTTCGAAGCCGGGGGCCTGCTCGAAGAAGTTGGCGATGAACGAGCCCTGCTTCAGCATGGCACAGTTCTCCTCAGGCGGGTCGTTGAACAACGGCCCGGGCGAGTCTTCGAAGTTGATTCCGGCCACGTTCTCGGGGCCACCGAGGACGAAACCCTCGCCGAAGAAGAGCGAACCGAACGTGTCGAATGCCTGGACTACTGCCGGGTCGTTGAACGGGATCTCGTGGTTGTACCACTGGGCGTACACCTCCGAGCCCTGCTCCCTGACCAGGATGTCCTCGACCCAGTCGGTGCCCGGCCATCCGGTGGCGTCTCCGCTCTCGAAGCCGAAACACCAAGGGGTCTGGCCGTCGGCCACCATCTGCTCGGAGAGGGCGATCAGGTCGTCATAGGTCTCCGGGACCTCGTACCCGCCCTCCTCGAAGATCGTCGTGTTGTAGAACACGATCGATTTGAAGTTGGGGAACCAGGGAATCCCGTAGTGCTCTCCGTCCTCACACAAGCCGAGGGTCATCCAGTACTCCGAGTGGTTGGCCTCCATCTCGGCGATGTCGAATCCCATCGTCTCCAGCGACACCAGCGCACCCTCGTCTGCAAAGGAGCAGATCGAGGCCGGCTGTGGCGTGAACGCCACCGCCGGTGGATCGCCGCCGTCGACCTGGATACGCAGCTGCTGCTCGAACTCGGACACACCGGTGTAGGTGATGTTGGATCCGGTCGCCTCGTTGTAGACATCGAGGAAGCCGGTCAGGGCATCGCCCTCGACCCCGGTCGGGGACCCGAACAGGGTGAAGTCGGCGCCGCTTGCGTCGCCGCCTCCCTCGCTCGTCCCGTCGCTGCCGCCGGTAGTGGTGGCTCCGCCATCTCCGTCACCGCCACCACAGGCGGCGATCACCAGTGCAAGCACTGCAAGCAAGGCCA
>JBOGEV010000026.1:0-4750 GCA_050742015.1 Acidimicrobiia bacterium | reverse complement strand
TCCAGGTGTCCGGCACCGCGGCAGTCCGCCTCGGAGTGACGAACATCCTCACTGGTCTCACACCCGGTGACACGTACAACGTGCGGCTCGAACACCGGGTCGTCACCTCTGGGGTCGGCACCGTCCTACGTCGTTCGGTGATCGTCGCCCCCACCACATGACTGGGAGGGACATCTGGTGCCCGACGAACCGCTTGACATCGGTGACGACGAAGGCGTACCCGCCGACCTCGTCGAGTTGTACGAAGTCATGGAGTGGGAGAACGCGGTAGCTGATTCCGAGGATCATGAGCTGCCACATCCCGCCATCGGCGTGCCGCCGCCGCCCGATCCGGGAGTAGAGGGGTCATCCCCTTTCGTCAGTAGAGCCGGCTGGGGTGGCCGCACCCCGACCTGCCATCCGACCAACTTCCGGCTCGAAGCGCTTACCATCCACTACTCCGGGCCGTCACCGTGGACCGGCGTCGACCGCAGCTCAGTCGCACGGTTCCTGGCGACCGCGCTCCACTCGCGGTGCGCGTCGATCTGGCGCAGCTACGAGGCGTTCCACATGGACACCCGCGGCGGCTGCTGCATCTTCTACCACTGCGTTGATGAGGAAACTGAGATCCTCACCGAGGACGGGTGGCGACGCCGAGAAGCTCTGACCGTGGGCGACATGGTGCTGACTCTCAACCATGAGACGGGGCTATCTGAATGGCAACCCGTCCTCGCTCTCAACGTGTATCCGGCCCCCGCTGAAATGATCTTGATGCGGACTGACCGGCATTCGTCTCTGACGACACCGAATCATCGATGGGCAACCGAACGACTACGGCGGCGAGGTCCAAGTCGCCCGTTCGTCGGGGTGGATCGACTGTTCGTCACGACGGAATCGTTTGGTTACTGGGATCGAGTCCCGGTGGCAGCCGATTGTGCGGACCTGCCGACTGTGGCGAAGCATGATGATGCGCTCGTCGAACTGGTCGCCTGGTTCTGGACAGAAGGCACTATTCACAGGGGTGGCACTGCTCGAAACGTCAGCATCGCCCAGAGCTACGCGGCGATAGATCGGTGCGACCGCATTCGGTCCACTCTGCGGCGTTGTTTCGGTCCTCCGGTGTCGGCGATGCCCACTCGCGGCAATCGTACGGATGGTGTGCCCCGATGGCGCGAGTACCGCGGTGGTCATCTTGCCCAGTTCTGGCTGAGTGCGGATGCTGGGGACATCGTCCAGCATTTGGCTCCGGGCCGAGTGCCGACGACTCATTTCCTGCGATCTTTGACACGATCGCAGTTGGCACTGTTCATCGAGACATCGATGCTCGGTGACAACTCAGGTCACGACACGCTGGCGCAGAAGGACCGTGCGGCTGCCGAAGCGTTCCAGTTCGCAGTAATCCTGGCAGGGTTCGGTTCATCACTCCATCCTCGACGGCCAGCAGTGTCGACCCCTGACAGGCCGTTGATGTGGGAGACACGAATACGTAAGCAACGACACTTTGAACCGCGACGTATCCAGCCAATCGTCGTCGCCGGTACCGGCGTCGTCTGGTGCCCGACGACATCGAACCGTACTTGGCTCGCGCGACGGGAGGGCACGGTCTACTTCACTGGCAACTCGGCCGGCTGCCCCCACGGCGTGCGTTTCGAGGGCCGGCCACACACAATGCGTTCGGGCGCGCAGGGCACCAACGTCGGCAACTTCCGGTCGTTCGGCGTACAGACTCTCATGGGTCTCGGTGACCCGCTCACCGACGCCTCCAAGCTCGCGTTGCTCGACGAGGAACAGCGCCTCGGTGTCCCGTTTCGCTGGGGCCACCGCGACTGGAAATCCACGAGCTGCCCCGGTGACCCCGCCTACGACTGGCGGCATGCCGGATTCCCGTCACCAAACACAGAGGACCCTTTCATGGCGCTATCTGATGCTCAGCAGGAAGATCTCTACAAGCGGGTTCGGGAGCTGTGCGTGGCGAACGTTCCCTTCTATCAGGACGCGCAGGCTTCCGATGCCCGGTTCCAGGTGCAGCAGCTCCTCAAGCGGGTGCTGCCGGCGCCCGTGAACGTGGATCAGCTCGCCGCGGCGATCGTCGCTGCGCTTCCCGAAGGCGACATCGATCAGGCGACGGTTGAAGCCGGGGTGCGGGCGGTGCTGGGCTCACTTGACGAACCCGCCGCCTGACCCCGGACCGACGCCAGGCGGCGACATGGACATCATCGGTCCACCCTCCGCGCTGCGCACGACCGTAGAGGCGAACCTGCCGACCGGCGCCAGCAGTCTGTTCCGTAGCCAGATGCTCCCCGAGCTATGGGCCGCCGCGCTCCTCTATGGCATCGACCCGGTGGGGATGGTGGCGCAGTCTGGCAAAGAAACCGGTTGGGGCACCTTCGGCGGCCGGGTGCGGCCGGAGTTCTACAACCCGGCTGGCATCAAAGTCCGCCACATCGACCTCGCCCAACAACTGATCCCAACTGATGATGGTGATCATCCGTTGGTGCATCAGATGTTCCCCAATTGGCGGGTCGGCGCCGTCGCCCACGCCCAGCATCTCGTCGCTTACACGGGCGGCACCGTTCCGGGTCTGGTCGTCGATCCCCGCTACACGCTGGTCGGGCCACCGTTCGTCATGACGTGGGCTGGGCTGGGTGGACGGTGGGCGCCGTCACCCACCTATGGGCTCGAGATCGAGGACATCATGCGACGGCTGACTTCGGAAGCATGAATGGATGACGTCGGCGAACCTCGCATTCGTGCGGAAGCGATGGCGATGAGCGGAGAAGATGTCACCCTCGGAGAACTTCGCCGCACCCTCGCCCGGATCGAGCTCCGTCAAGAAGACGTGATCCGAGACCACGAGCTCCGGCTCCGTCGGGTGGAACGTTGGGTCTACGGGATCCCGCCCACTGTCGTCGCTGCGGTTGCGGCGGTGGTCATCGCCATCCTTCGGAGCGGCCCCTGATGATCCGCTGGCTGTGGGAACGCCTACACCACTGGCACACCCACCGCTGGTACATCCGGCTCTCTGACGGCGAACTCGAGTGCACCCGTTGCGGGGCCGTGAAACCCGACCGCCGTCCCCGGCACCGTCACCGTCCGGGTCCGAGGTCGAGGCGGACACCGAACGCAACCTCGATGGCGTGACCGCAGCGCGCAAGGCCGCCAAGACCCGAAAGCCGAACACATGACCGGTCGACTCATCTCAAAACGACACCGAGCTGCCAACTGCGCACTCCCCAGCGGTTACGCCGATGGCGACATCTGGCAGTGTGACTGCGGCCGGCGCTGGCAAATGCACCGCTACCCCAATGCCGCCTTTGACTGCTGGCGACTCACACTGAGGTCGATGCTGCGAATCGGAGTCACAAAACAACAGGGGGGCCTCCATGGCAAGGGGGCCTAGACACGGGACCGCCCACCAGCGAATCAGGGCGGCACTACTACGAGAGGCGGCCTCCCGTGGCGAACCCCCCCGCTGTGCCTACGGGGGCGAGACCCTCACCGGACCCCCCGACACCTGGGACCTAGCCCACCGGGAAGACGGCCGACCCGGCTACCTCGGCTTCGCCTGCCGCACCCACAACCGGGGGTCCCCTCGAAGATGGGGGGCGGGGGGTAGCCACCCCTGGAGCCGAACAGCACGCGCACGACGCCGGCAACGACCGAACGACAACGACACGCCACCACCAAGGGGCCCCGACCGGATGACCCACCGCGAAGCCCAACGCCAACGCCGAATCCGACGACGCTTCATCCTGCCGGACGACGAACCGTGACCGAGACCGTGACTCGCCGTTTTTGGCACCTGGCCTACAAACTCCCTGCGGTGTAAAGCAGCACCCGACGCCACGCTCGACAGCCTGGCCGACTACGTCGACCAGTCCAACATCCAGCACGTGTGCTCGGCGGAACCAGCCAACTACGCGGGCATCGCCGCGGTGTCGTTGGCCGACGTCGCCATGACCGTCGATAGCGACTACACCAAGGCGAACGGTGACACCAACGGCCGCAAGGTCACGGTGGCCGCCAAGTCCGGGGTCACGATCGACAACACCGGTAACGCTACCCACCTGGTGTTGGCCTCGACTGGCGACACCACGATGCGTTACGTCACTACCTGCACGTCGCAGGCGTTGACGGCGGCCGGGACGGTGGACATCCCCGTCTGGGACATCGAGATCGCCGACCCCACCTGAAAGGAAGAAGTCTTCATGGCTGCACCTGTAATCGACTCTGTCACCCCGTTGTCGGCGTCGTTGTCGCCGGGCGGGTTCGTAGACGTCGTCGTCGTCGCTCGCGACCCGGATTCGGCGTCGGGTTCCGTGACGTTCCCGGTGACCGACACGCAAGGCAACGAGACGCTGGCGAGCATCGACCTGACGCTTGATGACGCGTTGTCGTTCGGGGCGGCACAGAACCCGGATGCGCTCGCGGTGACCGTCCAGCAGATCGACGTTTCGGCGACGTCGGCCACCTATCGCATCACCGCGACCTGACCTCATGGCCACCGGGCAGATCCTGTTCCCGGTCTCCGACGAGCAAGGAAACGAATCTCTCGGTTCGTGTGATCTGACCGTCGGCGAGCCGGGGGAGATCACTCACGGGTCACAGATCACCACCGCCAACACTGGCTGGCAGGGCCTCGGACTGACGCTCGGCCAGCTCACCCCATCGGGTTCGATCACGACGAGTTCGAACGGGCAGGTCATCGAAGGCCTGGACATCAGCGGCCAGGTCAACATCAACCACGACAACGTGACGGTTCGAGGCTGCC
>JBOGEV010000025.1:0-1859 GCA_050742015.1 Acidimicrobiia bacterium | reverse complement strand
CCTTCGCCGCCCTTTCCCCCGTCCGGTCCGCCGCGGGGGACGTACTTCTCGCGCCGGAACGACACGCAGCCGCTGCCGCCGGCGCCGGCCTTCACGGAGATGCGTGCTTCGTCGACAAATTGCATGGGATAGAATCAGGCGAACAGGCTCTTTTGATCGTCTGTAGAACCCATCTCCCTCACCTCCACAAACTGTTCCAGCTGCGATTCTGGATGCCCTGGATCAAGCGGCAGGGCCCCCTGTTCTATGAGCTTTCGGTTTCCCGGAGCGATCTCTTCTGGAAAATCCGGGACGAGAAGTGGCTTGCCTGTTTCCAGACAGAGCATCCCCTGGGCCCAGGATCCACCGCGCACATCTGATGCAACAACGATTACCGCACGAGAAAGAGCGGCAATCCACTTGTTGCGTTCCATGGCTTGGTAGACCGTCCACTTCGCAGTGGGGTTGAACCCGCTAACCAGAAGGAGGGATTCGTCGTCGGCATCCCGAAGGCCACGGCGAGGCGAGAATCGCAGGAGCCCCTCGGCCAGGACAACCGTAGTTGTTCCACCAACCGCCAACGCGGTCTCATGGGCAGTTTCATCAATCCCAGCGGCGTGGCCGGAGACAACGTTGAGCTCCATCTCTGCCAATGACCGAGCTATATGCGCAGCGAGCTCAGTCGCTGGTCTGGCTGCGGAACGCGAACCAGAGATCGCGATTCCAGGACGTCGGAGTAACCGAACATTCCCAGACACATACAGCAGCACAGGTAGCGGTAGCCTCGGGTCGAGATGTTCGGATGGATAGGCGGTATCATCTGGTGTCAACAAAACCGAACCGGCCGGCGCCGGATCCGCTTCTGGAGGATCCGAGAGCGTTTGCGCTGCTTTCTCTGCCAGAGATCTGCTGAGTCCGAGGGATTCCAGGTCCTCGACGCCTGCGTCCAGAAGCTCTCCTCCTTTTTGATGGCGCTGACCCAGGACGATTGCGAGTTCGGCCAATCGTTTGGGTCCCAACCTCGGGGTCGACTTGAGCGCGCTCCAAGCCAGCGTATCTCTTGGAAGGTTCTTTATGTCGGTCGGTTTCAGCTTCTCCACCAGACCCCTCTCCAACGGTATCCCGAGAACAGTCGAAGCTCGCTCAACCAGCAGCTCCGGAAGATTGTGGGGCGACTTTGGAGGATTGGCCGGGACACCAACAATCCCGTCTGCACGCTGAATGGGCGGATGTCGACGGATCTGCTCCACAAAGATCTCGCAGAGTTGCTCCGCCGCTTGGAGATCCCCCGGCTTTCCCGCATAGGTTTTGGCGTTGTAGACCAGTTCTCCAACTGGCGTGCGACCTCCTTCACCCATGTGCATGGACAAGACCCAGCACTCATCCAACGTGGTTGGGATAAACGGTGCTGTGGATGCGAATTCCAGAAAGAGGCCCAATGACCTCTCATCGACATCGTGACCATAAAGCACCCAGCCATATCGCGGTTCATAAGCTTCGTACGGCCCGTACCATTTCGTGGGCGACGGGAATGCCTCTTGCAGAACTTGAACGTACCTGAAGTCGCCACGAAACATCAGTCTCAGGCCAATCTTCGGCGCCGGTCCGAATTCATAGGGGCCGAGGATCATGCTTCCAGTCCACTCACATCCGCTCTACGACCGCCTCGGCGAACTCCGAGCACTTCACCTCGATCGCCCCCTCCATCTGCCGCGCCAGGTCGTACGTGACGACCTTGTCCCGGATGGCCGTCTCGATCCCCTTCTCGATCCGCTCCCGGGCCTCGGTCCATCCCAGGAAGTCGAACATGAAGGCCCCCGACAGGATCAGGCTCCCCGGGTTGACCTTGTCCTGGCCGGCGTACTTGGGCGCGGTGCCGT
>JBOGEV010000024.1:0-1482 GCA_050742015.1 Acidimicrobiia bacterium | reverse complement strand
GGGCTGACCGCCGGCCACGATTGGGAGGCTGGGACCGATTCGTTCCCCGCAGCAACAGCGAACACCACTCCGGTGGCCACCGAGTCGGCGATCACCTGATTGAGGAGGTTGATGGCGGGCAGGTCGTCCGGCGTGAACAGCAAACCCAGGCTCATGTTGGCCACATCTATGGCTGCCGAGTTGGCGGTGACGTAGTCGATTCCATCCAGCACGCTCACCACGGATCCTTCGCCATTGGCGTCGAGCACCCGGACCGACCAGAGACGGGCTCCGGGTGCAACCCCGGTGATACCCGCTCCATTCATGCGGGCGGCGGCTATGCCGGCGACGTGGGTGCCGTGACCATTGGCGTCTTGGACGTTTCCCGACGGGTCACAAGGGAAGATGAGGCAATCGACCGCATTCACCACATTCAGGTCGGGATGGGGAAAGCTGATTCCGGAATCGATGATCGCGATGTCGACGTCTACGGGAGAGGCGGACTCGTTGCGATCGGCCTCAATTCGGTCGATGCCGCTGGTCAACTCGGCAGGATCGATGACGCTGGCGTGCACCGGAAGATTGGGGATCACATGAGCGACCGCCGGATTCCGAGCAAGGGCGTCCAGCTCATCGGCGGGAACATCTGCCGCGAAACCATGTAGGGCGTGGCGGTAGACGCGGACCACCTTGCCACCCACCGTGTCGGCCACCTGCTCGGCCCTCACAGAGGCCGCCGCCGGCGAACCGGAGTCGCTACGGAGGACGACGATGACGCGTTCGGTGCTTTCCGCGGCCGCCCCGACCTGCAGACCGGGAATAGCGAGTAACGCGAAGACGGTGATCAAGGCAGAGATGCGAGCCAGATTGACCTTCGTCATTCGCTCAGTTGAGTGTTCCGGCGACTGGGCGGCTGTTGGGGTTGCCCAGGCTGAAAGCTTGGTCGGCGTTGCCGGTGGAGAGACCGTTGCGGAGGTAGATGGTGTTGTTGGATGGTCGGAACAGGCCGATGGAGTCGAGCACAACGAGTCTTCGCACCGGTTCCGTCCCCCATCCCTCGGGTTGGCACACCGATCCGCTTCGGTGTGACCTGGCGGCTGACCGCCATCTCGGCGGTGCGCCAACTCGACGCCCGGCCGGCTTCATTGGCGATCGCGGCCGCACAATGACGTCCCCGCGTTGCCCCGAGCAGTCATCCAACAGTGCACAGCTTAGAGAGCGGCTGCAGTGCGCGGCGTAGGTCGATCGTCTCAACGTCCTTGCAGGGTGACGTGACAGAAGGGTCTTCTGGCGAGTCGCACCATGACGAGCCAACCTTCAGTCAGCAGAGTCAGGATTGTGGGGGCTCCCCCCGCCTCTGGCAGCTTCGGGCGTAGCCCCGGTATGGGGCGTGTGATACCAACCCCGGACTCGGCTGGAGAGAAGGCGGATCGGAACCCACAGGCCAGCCAGTATCACCAGCAGCGGGTAACGCCACAAACGTCTCGGCTCCACTCCGTCCCG